>CAIMMI010000048.1 GCA_903842505.1 uncultured Verrucomicrobiota bacterium
CCCCGCTTGGCGATCGGATCAACAACGTCGAAGCGGTGCACCTTGCGTCGCCTCCCTCCGGCGAATGGATCGTCCGGGTGCGTGCGGTGAATGTCGTTCAGGACATCCGACGCCGGGCGGGCTTGGCGGCGCAGGATTTTGCGGTCGCGGTCTCCGGGCAATTGCCGGCGCCGGGTGAAGGCGTGTTGTCGTGGGATCGCGCCGGGTACCGGGTACCGTCGGTGGCGACGGTCCGGTTGCTGGACGACGGACTGCGTGGGCAGTCGACCGCGACGGTGCGCTTGTTGGCGGGCAACTCGACCAACTCGCTGACGCTGACGTTGCAGCGGACGGCGTCGGCAAACACGTTCACCGGGGCGGTGACCTTGGTGAGCGGACCTGCCGGGCCGGGACAATTCAAGGTGGCGAACGGCGACGTCCTCCGTGCGGTTTATCAGGATGTGGCCCCAGCCGGACTCCGCGAGGCCGCCTCGACCATCGACAACCAGGCCCCGGTGGTCACCGACGTCGCGGCCACGGCTCAATTTGGTCGGGTGGTGATCCGTTGGCTGGCCAGTGAAGGCGCGTCCTCCAAGGTCTACTACGGAAGGACGAATGCGGTGACGAACGTGGTGGAGGACCTGGCCTATCGGACCCAACCGAGCCTTGCCCTGCCTGATCTGGAAGCGGGTTCGACCTATTTCTACGCGGTGGTGGCGACGGATCGAGCCGGCAACGTTTCCACCAATGACAATGGCGGCTTCTTCTACCGCGTGGTCGCTCCGAAGCCGGCCACGGCGTTGCTGGTCTATTCGCCGGAGGCCATCTTCATCGAGTTGCTCGCGGAGACTCCCTATCCCGGAATCGAGACGTGGACGACGACGCTGGATGCGCTCGGGATCGAGTATGAAGTGTGGGACACCCGTGAACGCGGGTTGGCTCCGACGGCGGATCAGTTGAAGCCTTACCGACTGGTTCTCTGGAGACCGGAAGAGTTGCAGGCGCCGCCGCCAGGGATCCTGGCTTCGATGTCCGCCTACGTCAGCGGGGGTGGGGCGTTGTTCGTGTCGTCGTTCGATCTGCTTTCACGGCTCAAGGAGTTGAACCAGCAGGCATTCGCGACGCAGACCCTGAGGGTGGCCTCGTTCCAGGAAGATTTCGGTGCGGTCCAGATCTCTGCGGTGTCGGGTGATCCGGTCGGGGCCGGCGCACGAGTGGATCTCGACTACTCCGAGTTCCCCAGCGGCCTGTTCATCGACCTACTGGGAATTGTTTGGGAGAATGGCCCGGATCACCTCCAACTCTCCACGAATGCGGCACCGGTCTTCCTCCAGGAGGATGGTCGCATCGTGGGGTTGCGCTTTCCTCGAACGGGCGACGACAGCACCGGCCGTGGCGTGTTCCTGTCGTTTGCCCTGGAGGCGCTGCCAGCGGCGGCAGCGGCGCCCAACAATCGGGCGACCGTCCTCGGCAACGCCATCGAGTTCCTCGTGCCTGGACTTCGTGGACTTTCGAGCCTCGCCCTCAGCAGCGATGCCTACACCGTTCCCGGTTCAGGCGTGGTGGAGGTGTCTGACACCAAGCGGGCGGTGACCGATGTCCTCAACGTCGAGATCACCACCACGACTTCCCCCACGGCGGCGATCGTCGAATGCTTCGCCACCCCGGTTCGTGGCATCTACCGCGGACGGTTTGTCCTTCAACGTCCCCCGACGGCGGGGCCGGCGGGGGATCCCCCACCGATTCCCGGCACTCCCACGCGCTTGGCGGCGCGGCATGGGGATGTGCTGAATGTCCGGTACGTGGATTCAGCCGGGCGGACGGTCGCGAGTTCGGCGCGGGTGGATACCGTCGTGCCGAAGATTTCCTCGATCGTCGTGGATCCGGCCTACAACGAGGCGGTGTTGACGTGGGTGACCGACAAGCCGACGGATGCCTTGGTGCGATTTGGTGAAGGCGGAGGGGATGAGAGCTTCCTGACGCGGTCAGCCTATTCTGCGGAATTGGGAACCTCGCACGAGGTCCTCGTCACGGGTCTGTTGCCGGATCGGGAGTATTCGTTCCTGGTCAGCAGTCGCGATTCCGCCGGCAACTCGGGCACGGATTCCAACAGTGGCCGTTTCTATAAGTTCCGGACGCTCAAGCCGGTCACGCCGCCTTGGCTCGATGATCTGGAGTCCGGCGACGAAGGCTGGGCGGTCTACAATGACGAATCGATCTTTGTCGGCGATGACGATGAAGGAGGAGGTGGACTGTCGGCTTCGGGTTGGTCGTTCGGGACGCCCGTGAACCAGTTCGGGGTCGATGCCCACAGCGGTGAAAATTGCTGGGGAACCAACCTGGGTGGCCAGTCCGTGGATTTCGCCATCACGGACCTGATTTCGCCCGTGGTCAGCCTCGTGGGTGGCAATCGTGCCCGGCTCACGTTCTGGCATCAGTTCGATTTCTCGACGTCGGGCGACGGCAGCGACGATGAGTTCGGTGACCTGAACATCGAGGCCGCCCAGGTGGGACTGTCGACCGACAACGGGGCCACGTGGCGTCCGCTTTACGCCAACGAAGAGGAATCCACCGATGGCTGGGTGCAGGAGTCGATCGACATCAGTCAGTTCGTCGGGCAGGTCGTGCGCTTCCGCTTCAACTATCAGTTGTTCAGCTTCACGTCCCGGGACCGCCTGGGTTGGTTGGTCGATGACGTGGGTGTGGAGATGACTTCAGTGGCTGAGACGGGCTTGGCGGTGACGAACAACCTCGCGCAGGCACGGTTCGTGGTGGCGTCGGGCACGAACTCGTGGGTCGGCGAAGGAACCGCGTGGAAGACGAACCTGCCGTCGGGCAACTATACGATCTCGTGGGCTCCTGTCCGGTTCTACCAGGCGCCGGCGCCCCAGGCGTTCGCGATCGGTGGCTCGACCAACCGGACCGTTATCCGGGGCACTTATGGGTTTGCCGACATGAATACGAACGGCCTGTCGGACACCTGGGAGACCAGGTACTTCGCCGGGTTGTTGATCACGGACCCAAGCCGCGACTTCGACGGCGACGGGGCCAGCGATCGCATGGAGTTCCTGGCAGGGACGGACCCGACGAACCGGGTCTCGGTGCTCGCGCTCTCGTTGCCCACCGAGCTGCCCAACCGGACTGTCGAGCTGAAGTGGCCGACGACGGAGGCGCGGGAATACACCCTGGAGCTCTCTACGGACCTGAAGCTCTGGCAACCGTTCGCGCTGCCTGCCCGCGGCGACGGCGAAACCATGACAGTGACGCTGCCGGCTCTGGATCCGCGGCTTACCTATCTGTTCCGCGTCCGGGTGCAGCCGTGATGGGTGGATCGGGCGGAGGGGGCGGATCCGACGGATCCGTCCGATCGGTCTGATTGGTCTGATCAAAGGTCAGTCTGCAGTCGGTGGGCGAGGCCACCCCAGCGGGCTTCGCGCTGGTCGTTCTGGATGGCGATGCGGAGGGCGCGGGCCTGGCCGACCACGACCACGAGTTTGCGTCCGCGGGTGATGGCGGTGTAGAGGAGGTTTCGCTGGAGCAGGATGTACTGCTGGACGGCGAGGGGGATGACGATGGCTGGGAACTCGGAGCCCTGGGACTTGTGCACGGTCATGGCGTAGGCGGGGACGACCTCGTCGAGTTCGCCGAAGTCGTAGACCACCGAGCGTCCATCGAAGTCGATGGTGAGTTCCTGTTCGAGTTCATCGAGGGCGGTAATCCAGCCGACGTCGCCGTTGAAGACGTCCTTGTCGTAGTTGTTGCGGGTCTGCAGGACCTTGTCGCCGCGG
This sequence comes from uncultured Verrucomicrobiota bacterium, assembly GCA_903842505.1. Lineage (GTDB taxonomy): Bacteria > Verrucomicrobiota > Verrucomicrobiia > Limisphaerales > UBA9464 > UBA6176. The sequence continues at coordinate 3,768 of CAIMMI010000048.1, forward strand.
CGGAACCGGATCCCGAATTTCTCGATCCACGGGACGCCTTCGGCGGGGGGATTGAGGGCTTCCTGAAGGACGTTGTTGAGTTCGCGGACGCCGAGGGAGCCGCGGTTTTGCGGAGTGAGGATCTGGACGTCGCGGATGGGATCGAGTTTGAAGCGGGTGGGGATTCGGTTGCGGACGACCTCGAGAAGCGTGCTGGTGATGGCCCCGGGATCCTCGCGTTCGATGAAGTAGAAGTCGGTGAGGTCGGGGCCGGAATGGGGTTCGGGGAGGAGCCCGTGGTTGATGCGGTGGGCGTTGGTGATGATGCGACTGCCGGCGGCTTGCCGGAAGACTTCGACGAGCCGGACAACGGGAATGGACTGGCTATCGATGAGATCTCGCAGGACGGAGCCGGGTCCGACGGAAGGAAGTTGGTCGACGTCGCCGACGAGGAGGAGTGCGGCAGGTTCCGGGAGGGCGCGAACGACGGAGTGAAGGAGCGGGACGTCGACCATGGAGGCCTCGTCGAGGACGAGGAGGTCGGTGGCGAGTTGGTTGTCTTCCTTGCGGAGGAATCCGCCGGTGCCGGGGTTGACCTCGAGGAGGCGGTGGATGGTCTGGGCTGGGAGTCCCGTAGCCTCGGCCATGCGGCGTGCGGCACGGCCAGTGGGGGCGGCAAGCTGGCAGCGCACCTGCCTGGAGGTGAGGAGCGCGAGGAGAGTCCGGAGGATGGTGGTCTTCCCGACGCCGGGGCCGCCGGTGATGACGAGAACGCGATGACGCAGTGCAGCGAGGACTGCTTCGCGTTGGCTGGGGGCGAGGGACTGGCCTGTGCGGGCTTCGACGGCAGCGAGGGCGGTGCTGGCGTCGATGTCGGGGTAGGGCGGTCGAGCCTGGGCGGAGCGGAGCAGGCGATGCGCGATGGAGTGCTCGGCGTGACGCAGGTTGGGAAGGAAGAGGAGGTCGGTTTCGTCGATGCGTTCGCGGATGAGGTTCCGGGCGCCGAGGCTTCGTTCGATGCCGCCGAGGACGAGGGCGGAATCCACGACGAGGAGTCGGGTGGCCTCGTCGCGCAGGACGTCGAGGGGAAGGGCGCAGTGGCCGTTGTCGGTGGCCTGAAGGAGGACGTGCTGGAGGCCGGCGTCGATGCGTGCGGGGGCATCGAGCGAGAGGCCGAGGCGTTGGGCGATCTGGTCGGCGGTCTTGAATCCGATGCCGCGGATGTCGCGGGCGAGGCGGTACGGATCGGCGCGGACGATCTCGATGGCCTCGTCGCCGTAGGTCTTGTGGATGCGGACGGCGCGGGCGGTGGAGACGCCGTGGCCGTGGAGGAAGACCATGATCTTGCGGACGGCCTTCTGCTCATTCCACGCCTGCTTGATGCGCTGGCGGCGCTTGGGGCCGATGCCGTCAATTTCCTGGAGCCGGGCGGAGGCGTTCTCGATGACTTCGAAGATCCCGGTTCCGAAGCGGGCGACGAGCTTTCGGGCGTAGGTCGGACCGACACCCTTCACGAGCCCGGAGGCGAGGTATCTTTCGATGCCCTCGGCGCTGTCGGGCGGGGTGACGTGGAGGATGTCGGCCTTGAACTGGCGTCCGAACTCACGGTCCTGAACCCAGTGCCCGCGGGCGTCGATCCATTCCCCGGGCGAGACGGCAGGGGCGCTGCCGATGACGGCGACGACGTCGGCGTGTCCGCGGACGCGGACCTTGAGGATGCAGAATCCGTTCTCCTCGTTGAAGAACGTGACCCGTTCGACGAGCCCGGCGAGGGAATCGCCGGGCGCGGCAGGCGAGGTGAGGGCGAGGTTCAATGCGCCAACTGACGTGCGGCGGCGGTGCGGATGTGCGGGTCCTCGGCGGCGACGAGTTCGTTGACGAGGGATTCAGAGGGCTTGCCAACGGCGGTGTGGAGCCAGGCGGCTTCGAGGCGGGCGCGGGGATCCTTTTGCTTCTTGAGCCACGAGGGAACGTCGGCGAGCACGCGGGTGCCGCGTTGGCGGAGGAGCGTGCGGGCCTGTTCCTGTTCCCAACCGTTTTTCGAAAGCGTGAGGTCGAGGAGTTGGGCGTCGCTGCGTTTCGCGATGTCCCGTTGGGTGGCCGCCGGCGTGCCCTTGGCGGCGACGCGCCAGATGCGGCCGTGCTCGTGGTCGCGGCGCGGGTCGCGGAAGTCGACCTCGCCATGCTGGATGATGGGGTTCGACCAGTCTGCGATGTAGAGCGCGCCATCGGGCCCCATGCGGAGGTCGATGGGACGGAAGGTGACGTTGGTGGTGCGGAGGACGTCGGGCATTTCGACCGTCTGGAAGGTGGAACCGACTTCCTTGAGGGAGAAGCGGACCAGGCGATGGGCGCGGAAGTCGCAGGTGATGAGGTTGCCTTGCCAGTCGGCGGGGAAGGCCGGGCTGTGGATCCGTTCGAGCGAAGCGAACTTCGGGTAGTTGCCCGGGCTGACGGAGTCGGCTTCCCGACGCATGTCCGAGTAGGTGAAGTAGGTGGCCCCCTCCATGGCGTGGTAGATGCCCTTGCCTCCAGCGCCATCGGTGAAGAAGGAGTTGCCGTACTGATCCCAGTGATGACCCCACGGATTGCACCCGCCACGGGTGAAGACCTCCATGCGGAGGGTTTCGGGATTGAACCGCCAGATACCGCCGGAATTGAGGCGGGCGACGCCGTGCGGAGTCTCGATGTGCGAGTGGGTGTAGATCGACTGGTTCATGTAGACATGACCGTCGTAGCCCCATCGCAGGGTGTGGAGGTTGTGGTGGGTGTCCTCCGTGCCGAAGCTGGACATCACGGTGCGGCGGACATCCGCCTTGCCGTCGCCGTTGGTGTCGGCGAAGTGGAGGAGTTGGTGGCTGGCGGCGACGTAGACTCCGCCGCGGTTGTCGGGCAGGACGCCGGTCGGGATCAGGATGCCGTCGGCGAAGACGGTGGATTTGTCGGCCTTGCCGTCGCCGTTGGTGTCTTCGACGACGATCACGGCGTCCTCGGCTTCCTGGCCGGGGCGGATCTGGGGATAGACGCGGGAGGAGGCGACCCATAGTCGGCCGCGGTCATCCCAGTTCATCTGGATGGGCTTGTAGAGTTGGGGGTTCTCCGCCCAGAGGGTCACTTCGAGGCCGTCCGAGACGGTGAAGGCGGGAACGGGCTGTTCCTTGTAGTTGGGGTCGCGGTGCGGTTGGCGGGCAGCGGGGCCGGTCAGGCGCTCCACCTCGGCGACGACGTCGGCGGGAGGTTTCGCGGCGGAGCGGAGCTTGGCGATGCGGGTTTCCCATTCGGCGATGAGCGGATCGAACTGGGGGATTTCAACGGAATTGCGGCCCTGCTCGTGTTTGCGGAAGCCGAAGAGGTAGGTCCAGTTCGCTGGGCGCCAGCGGTGGAAGAAGAGTTCGTTCTTTTTGCGGATCGCGGCGAGGAGGGTGGGCGAGGCGCCGTCGTCCTCGGGCTTGGTTCCGGTCAGGGTCTCGACCAGGCGCGGGGCGAGCATGGCGTACCCCTGCTCATTGAGCAGGACCGGCGTGTCGTACAGGACCATGCGGAGGCGGGACATGTTCCGCGAGAGGCCGAGCACGTCGCCGTAAGCGGCCTGACGTTCCTCAGCGAGGGACTTGGTGACGGTGGCGATGGACTCAAGGGCCTTGGTGCGATCGGAGTCCGGCCGTTCACCTTGCTGCTGGAGGGGCGAAAGCAGGACGAAGCGAACCTTCCCTTCGCCAACCTCGTTGACGGCGTCCATGAGTCGGGCGAGTTCGGCGCGATGCCGGTTGGCGCCTTCGGTGCCGCCTTCGAGGGCGGCAGTCATCCCGTAGGACAGGATGACGACCGTGGGCTTCGCGATGGTGACCTGCTCCTTCACGCGCTTGAGCCATTCCGAGTCTGGCTTGTTCCAGTCGAAGCTCGCGCGGGCCTTGCCCGTGGGGGTGTCGCCGGCCCAGGCGAGGTTGCGGAAGGTGATGTTGCGGTCAGAGAACTTTCGGGTCAGGGCGGCTTCGAGGTGGCCGAGATCGCCCTCGCGTTCCAGGAACGTGTCGCCCATGAAGACGACGCGGTCGCCATCCTTGAGTTCGAGCCCGGCAGCCTGGGTCAGCGGGATCAGGCACGCGCAGGCGAGGGCCGCGGCAAGGCGGACGGCACGGGACAGGGACGGGAACGAGGTGGCCATGCCCTGAGCATCCGGTGGAAGAGGCCGGATTCAACCCTGAAAACGATGGGAAGAGGGGCGAAGGGTGGCGGGCGCGCGAAGAAGCGAAGGGGGGGAGGACAGGAAGGCTCGCGCGAAGGAGCGAAGGAGCGAAGGAGAACGTGGGGGCGCTTTGCAATCCGATGTCGCATATGGGACATGCGGATGTAAACGGAGGGTGAGACGGAGGGATGGCTGCTGGGGGGCGTGGACTAAAGCGACGAAGACCGCCTCCTCACGTTGGCGGCTACGATCGGCTACTTTTGGGGGAGGGGAGATGGCGCCTCCTGACGTCGGCGGCTACCGAGGGGAGGCCTCCTCCGTGCGTTGTCGGTTGCGGCGGCTAGAGGGCCTTGAGGATGCGGTCGAGGTTTACGTGGCGGGCGATGAGGTCCTGGATGAGACCGATCTTCTGGGTGTCGTCGGGTCGGGTCTTGACGGTGAGGTCGTGGACGGTGGAGGCGACGGTGTAGCTGTCGGCCGGGGCGAAGAGGACGGGGCAGTTGAAGCGTTCGACGAGGCGACGGGCGGCGGGGGTGGGTCGGATGTCGTCGGAGAGGATGATGCCGGCGAGGCGGCCTTCGTCGCGGATGGAGGTTTCGGCGGCGGCGGCGAGGGTATCCTCGCGATCGGCTGGGCAGATGAGGAGGGTATCGGGTTGGAGGAGTTTGCCGACGTTGGCCGGGGACATGGCGCCGATGACGACGCGCTGGACGATGTTGTGGATCCGGCCGGCGCCGGCGAGGACCTCGGCCTTCAGTTCCTCGCGGATGAGGTCGAGGGTGGGCTTGGAGAGGATGGGTTGGTGGGGGATGACGCCGAGGAGTTCGAGGCCCTTGCGCTTGAGGCCGCGCCGGGCGAAGTCGGTGATGTACTCGAGTTTTTCGGGGAGGACCTTGTTGAGGATGACGCCGATGACCTCGACGCCCTCGGCCTCGAAGAGGGCGCGGTTCATGGCGACTTCGTCGATGGGGAGACCGATGCCACCGCGGGAGACGATGACGACCTTGGATCCGAGGAGTTTGGCGACGGCGGCGTTGGAGAGGTCGAAGACGGAGCCGACGCCGGCGTGGCCGGTGCCCTCGATGAGGACGAACTGCTTTTCCCAGGCGACGCGGTCGAAGGCCTTGTGGATCCGCTTGATGAGGGAATCGAGGTTGGCGTTCTGGAGGTAGCGCCGGGTGAAGTCTGGTTCGACAGCGATGGGAGACATGTCGACGAGCGGGCAGTTGAGCCGGAAGACGTGGTTCATGAGGACGGAGTCCTCATCGATCTTCTGTTCGTCGATTTCTACGAAGCGTTGTCCGACGGGCTTGATGTAGCCGACTCGGCCGTAGCGGCGTTCGAGGGCGGCGAGGAGTCCGAGGGAGGTGGTGGTTTTGCCGTCGTTTTGCCGGGTGGCGGCGACGAAAACGCGCGGGGTGACTTCGTTGAGGAGCATGTCTGGGTTTGTGCTCAAGGGTGTGGATCAGAGTTCGCCTGGCAGGTGTTCACCGGCGCCGGGGTAGAGCTTCTGGTATTCGATGGACTGGAGGCCGACGATGGCGGCGACGCCGAGGATGTCGTGGGCATTGGAACCGCGGGAGACATCGGCGGCGGGGCGGTCCAGGCCGAGGAGGATCTGGCCGTAGGCGTTGGCGCGGGCAATGTGCTGGATGAGCTTGGAGGCGATGTTGCCCGAGTTGAGGTCGGGGAAGATGAGGACGTTGGCGCGTCCGGCGACCTTGGAGTCGGGGAGCTTGCGGGCGGCGATCTCGGGGATGAGGGCGGCGTCGACCTGGAGTTCGCCGTCGAAGTCGGCCTCGAAGAACTCGGCGGCGGCTTTCTGTTGGGCGAGGGCGGTGGCGGCCTTGACCTTGAGGACGGACGGTTGTGAGGAGGTGCCGTGGGTGGAGAAGGAAAGGAAGGCGACGCGAGGCTTGGAGCCGAGCATCTGACGGGCAAGGCGGGCGGTGGAGATGCCGATGTCGGCGAGTTGTTCGACGCTGGGGTCGGGGATGACGCCGCAGTCGCCGAGGAAGAGCGTACCGCGATCGCCGAAGCGGGAGTCCTCGACCTCCATGACCATGCAGGAAGAGGCGGTGGTGGTGCGTGGGGCGACCTTGATGATCTGGAAGAGAGGGCGGAGGACGGATCCGGAAATCTCGTTGGTCCCGGAGACGAGGCCGTCTGCCTGGCGCATGCCAACCATCATGGCGCCGAAGTAGTTCGGCTTGATCATGGCTTCGCGGGCCTCCTGTTCCTTGATGCCCTTGGAGCGGCGGATCATCTCGAACCGTTTGACGAAAGAGTCGAGATCCGGGCTTTCGGCGGGGTGGATGATGCGGATGCCTTCGAGGGAGACATTGAGGGCGGAGGCGGCTTCCTTCACGGCGGAGCGTTCGCCGAGGAGGATGGGGACACCGAGGCGCAGGGAGTGGAACTGGCGCGCGGCCTGGAGCACACGGGGTTCAGTGCCCTCGGGGAACACGATCCGCTTCGGGTGCCGCTGGAGCTTTTCGATGACTCCGCCAATGAATCGCATGGAAACGAAGGTACGGGGGAAACCTCGAAGTTGCCAGATGCCAGTTGTCCGTTGGACCGGGGCGGGGGTAGGGGCGGTTGGGTGATTTGCGCTTTTGGTCGGACGGCGTCAGCCTGCGCTGATGCCGGAGATGCCCGAGGTGGAAGTGTTGCGGCGACATCTGGAGCCCCGATTGAAGGGTCGGGGGATCGTGGGGGTGGACGTGCGCCGGGAACGGATGGTGCGGCCGACGGGCGGACCCGGGCTGCGGCAAGGGATCGTTGGCGGGACGTTTGCGTCGGTTGGGCGTCGGGGAAAGCATCTGTTGTTTGGTGTCCAGAGTGCGGGGGGATTGGTGAGGAGTGTGGTGGGGCACCTTGGGATGACGGGGCGGATGTACGTGGATGACGGGGTTGTGCCGTTGCCGCGTCATGCGGCGGTGGTGCTGGCGTTGGACGTGGGGCGATTCGTGTTTGAGGACGCGCGACAGTTCGGACGATTTCACCTCGATACCGTCAGCCTGGGTGTCATGGGGCCCGAGCCGTTGGATGCGGCCTGGACGGTGGCGGACTTGGCGAAGGGGTTGAGGGACTCGCGGCAACCGGTGAAGGTGCGACTCCTCGACCAGGCTGTGGTTGCGGGAGTGGGGAACATCTATGCCAGCGAAGCGCTACACTGCGCCGGGATTGATCCGGGGCGGGCGGCGGGCCGGTTGAAGGCCGAGGAAGTGGAACGGTTGTGGGGGGCGGTGCGGCAGGTCTTGTGCGAAGCCATTGAATTGGGGCAACGGGCTTCGCTGGATTTCTCGGGGGGTAACGACGGGTTGTTCTACTTTGGTTCGTCCGGGGAAGGTCCGGAGGCAGGTGAACGATTTCGAGTCTACGATCGGGAAGGAGAGCCCTGCGGGCGGTGTGGGGCGATGATTCTGCGGCGGGTCCAGGCAGCGCGGAGCACGTTTTTTTGTCCGGGTTGTCAGAGCTGAGCCGGGGAGCGCGGGCAAAGGAACCTGCAGAAATTCTGAAAATGCCCTTGAGCGAACGGGGTGTGATTTGCATTCATTTCCGCCCGCCCGTCAGAGGGCACATCCGTGGTAGGATGCCGGAGTGGTCAATCGGAGCAGACTGTAAATCTGCCGGGCTAACGCCCTACGAAGGTTCGAATCCTTCTCCTACCACCATCTTCTTCGTTTGGAGTTTCCAGACGCCAGCTCCCAGCTCCTAGCTCCCCGTTCCTTCCCGGAAAGCGGCGACCTCATTTCTTCGGCGGATCTGGAAGGTTCAATGCGGATCCCCGTTCCCAGAGGCGGGGTCGGGATCGGGAGTGGGGCTGATCGAGCGCAGCCAGATTCCTTGCCAGACGAGATCCACAGCCGTGCCCACCGGAAGTCGGGCCCAGTCGCGCTTGCGGAGGACGCACGTTTGGGTGCGGCCGTCTTCCAGTTCCACGTCGACCACGTATCGGGCGCGAACGGAGAGGGTCACTTCGTTGAAGTTGTCCTCCGCCCCCTGGTTGATGAGATCCCGTTCGGCTTCCGAGTGGGTGATGACTCCCGCGGCGGAACGGAGTGGAGAGAGGGGGCCAAGAAATCCGAAAATGCCACGGACGAAAGACGCGCGTGCCGGTGGGGAACCTGCTCCGATGGCGACGGTGATCGCGGTCACTCCGAGGGTAGCCTTCCAAACTGCGATCGACAGTTCGCGTGCGGCGAGGTGGCTGCAGAAAACGATTGCCCCGGTGACGGCGAGGCAACCGAGGGTGGCTGGCCAGTCTGTGAAACCGTGGGATCGGAGGTGGAGCCTCATGCGGAAGGGAGAGGGGGACGTGCGAATCAGCGGCGGCCGTCCGGAAGTGTGGAGAGGGCTTGGTGCTTGGTGGGCGAGGAGGGATTCGAACCCCCGACCAACTGCGTGTAAAGCAGCTGCGCTAACCGCTGCGCCACTCGCCCGGAGCACCAAGTGCCTGGAGGCTGTTACCAATCCCGACAGGAAATGGCGAATGCATTCTTGGGGTTGGCGGCAGACTGCGGGTGTGGGCTGCCGCGAGGGTAGCAGACGATGGAGTTGGGGATACGGGCGGACAGCCTCCTGTCGTCGACTGCTACGGGCTATGGAGCGGAGAGCTTCGGGACGTCGAAGGCGACGTGGAGACGGATCCGTTCGAGGTCATCGTTGCTGCGGCCGGAGTAGCGGACGGTGATGGTGGAACCGCGATCCTCGACGTCGACGAGCCCGAAGCAGCCTTCGTTCTTGAGCGGCTTGTAGACGCCCTGGGAGTAGGGTCCGCCCTTGATGCTGGCGTCGCGATCCAGTGGGGCGGCGGCGAACACGGGAATCGGTGCGCCGCCGCCGGTGGCGAAGTCGGAGTTGGACCCGTCGTCGGCGGCCAGCGCGTGCATATCGCCGTGCAGGAGGATGAGGTTGCGGATGCGGTTGTCGCGGATGAAGTCGGCGATCTCGGTCCGTTCGCGGCTGTACCAGGCCCAGGAGTCGCCGCCGGCGGGTTTGGAGGGTTTGGCGCCCCGGTTGGTGGTGTACTGGAGGGAAGAGTGGTGCAGGTAGCCGAAGTCATTGGTCGTGACGGGCCAGTAGTGATTGGTCTGCGTGGAGCCACCCCAGGGAACGGAGCTGACCCAGAAAGTGAGTGCGTGGGAATCGCGGGCGGAGAGGAGTTCCTTCTTGAGCCATTCCTTCTGAGGGGCGCCGAGCATGCTCTTGTCGACCGTGTCCTTGGCGGAGGCTGGGTCACGCTGGGATCGGAGGTCGGTGACGATGAAGCGGACGCGGCCAGCGGTGAATGCCTGGCAGATCGGTTGGTCGAGGCCCTGGAACTCGAGTGGATAGTGCGGCGCGTAGAGTTCGTAGGCGGCGCGGGCGGCGGGGCGTCCCGTGGCGCGGTCATCGCTGCCATTCCCGCAATAGTCGTGGTCGTCCCACATGTAGACGAAGGGGACCTGACGGTAGAGCCGGGCCTGGACCGGGGAGGCGAAGACCCGGTCGTAGGCGCGCCAGAACTTGTCGACGCGGTTGGTGGCGATGTCCTCGTAGTGGAAATCGCCCGGGCAGAGAAAGAAGAGTGGGCTGTGTTCGCGGATGCGTTCGTAGCTGGCGTTGGTGGAACCGGTCTTGCCGCACGAGGCAAAGGCGAAGCGGAAGGAGGCGGGGCCGATGGGCAATGTCTCGAACGAGCCGGAGAAGGCGGGTTCCTGCTGGCCCTTGACCTCAACGACGTAGCCGTAGCGGGTATTGGGGGTCAGTGCCCGGAGGTCGAAGCTGACGACACGATGGTTGTTGGTGGTGGACGTGTACGGGCCGAAGCGGCGGAGGCCTTCGGGCCGGGTGAGGTTGGCAACGACGAGGGTGGTGACGTAGTCGGGCTTGCGCATCTTGACCTTCACCACCGCGGAGGTGGCGGTGAGGGCGCCGGTCCAGGGACCGAGTTCGACGCGGGACTGGGCGCAGGCCGCGGGCACGGCGGTGAGCCCATAGAGAAGCGCCAGCCAAAGGAATCCAGTCCAGCAGGTTCGTCGCATCTGGAGGCAAGTTGCTGGGTGGGAGGAGGAGGGGGAAGTTCCAAGTTTTCAGATTCCAGTTCGAATCGGGTGGGGCAAGCGTTCCCATGAGCGGCGAAGGAACTCCGATCGAGCGGCTCGTGAGGACACTCGCCCCACCACTCGCCCAACCCTGGCCTTGAAACCTGGCACCTGGGACTTTCCCGGGCTCCGCCGGATGGGCGCGATTTCGGCGGTTTGGGGGATGGTCGAGGATTGGGGAATCTGGTTCTTTTCTGGAAAATGAAGATCGAAGAGGCGCGTGGCTTCCTGGTCGAGTTGGCGGAGGCGAGTGCCAGGGAAATCCTGCCGCATTTCGGGCGGAAGGGTGTTGGGGTGGATACCAAGTCTGATTTGTCGCCGGTAACGGTGGCGGACCGCGAGGCGGAACGCGTCATGCGGGAGATGATCGGTCGGCGTTTTCCGGAGCACGGGATTGTGGGTGAGGAGTTCGGAACGTTGCGTGGGGATGCCGAGTTCGTTTGGGTGCTGGATCCGATCGATGGAACGAAGTCCTTCATTTCGGCGATTCCTTTGTTCGGGACATTGATCGGGTTGATGCACCGGGGGCGGCCGGTCCTGGGGTGCATTCACCAACCGGTCTTGCGTCAGTTGATGATCGGGGATGGCGACGTTACGACCTTGAATGGCGAACCGGTTCGCGGGCGTTCCTGCACGAGCCTGAGCGACGCGACGCTGCTGATGAGCGATCCGATGCACCCGGCGGTTTATCAGGACGGGGCGAAGTTCGAGGCGTTGTGTCGTCGGGCCCGGGTGGTGCGGTCGTGGGGCGACTGCTATGGCTATCTGTTGGTGGCAGCGGGATGGGCGGACGTGATGCTGGATCCGATCATGAACCCGTGGGATTTGCAGCCGATCGTGCCGATCATCCGGGGTGCGGGCGGGGTGATCACGGATTGGAACGGGGGCTCAGCGGATGGGTTGGCGGCGGCGTCCGGGATTGCGGCGATGCCGGGCATCCATGCGGAGGTGGTGCGGGCGTTGAACGGTGGGCCAGGCTGAGGGATGGCGGGTTCAGGTCTTCGCGAAGAATCCGAGGTCAGCCTTCATGACGAGGCGGGATTCGAGCGGGATGCAGGTGTTGATGGAATGTTTGCGGATGTCGGGCGTGATGGACGCACCATGAAGAGGGCGGCAGCGCCGAGGATGATTCCGGCGATGCCGTCGACGGCGTAGTGATACCGGAGGTAG
>CAIMMI010000049.1 GCA_903842505.1 uncultured Verrucomicrobiota bacterium
AACTGGAACTGGCACGGACCCGAGCGCAACGAAGCCACCTTCGATCACCCCTCCGCCACCACCCCGACCGAGATCGTCGTCGAACACTTCGAAATCGACGGCCACAGCGAACTCAAGCTCGACCTCGAACCGGTGCGGTGAATACGCGCCCGACCGTGGTTGATCGGACGCGCAAACTGCAGGCCCTGAAGAAATCGGGAAACCGGACTTCCCGTCGAAAAGCCCGCCCTAGCCGAGCAAGGCCATGAAGACGGGCAACGAAAGGAAAGCTACGAATGCGAAGAGGCTGACCCGACGCCTGGCACGAGAAGCCTGTCTATCCACAGGCTGAGTTTATCCGTGGATCCAAGCCCAGCAAGCCGGAGTCTGCTCGGGATCGTCCCGGCCCCATCAATGCAATTGGGTCGCGTTGATGTTTTTAACATTTGTCCGCAACCCCCGGTAAGATAGGCACCGCCACTCGGGACCACCCAACAGACCGCGCCGCAAAAAGCCTCCGAAACCAACCCCGGTCCCCGGTGTCACACCTGCCGTGACATCCAACGCCCCGGAACTGCCGCCACCATCCCGGAAACCCGTGCCTTGGGGACGTTGGGCGGCAGGCATTCTCGTCTTCGCGATCTGCATCCGGTTCCTGCCGCCGCTCTGGTGCGGGCGCGACGCCGGCGATTGGTGGCGCGGGGAACGCGGGACCCAGGAGGCTCTCGTCCGCGGCGTCGAAGAGTGGATCCAGGCACCGCTCGGCACCGACCGCTTCAAGACCGGCAGTTCGCAGTTCGACGGCGAATGGTTCTTCGGCACCTACCAGATGGCAGCGCTCGGCCTCGCGCACTTCGCCCGCGAACACCCGGAGGCCCGGGAACATTGCCTCGCCAACATGACCCTCTGCGAAGATCGGATGCTCTCCGAAGCCTGCCGGAAGTTCGATCGGGAATCCTGGAAGGAGGACGCCATCGACGCGCTCGACGGCCCGAAGCCGCACGCCGCCTACCTGGGTTACCTCAACCTCGTGCTCAGCCTGCACCGCTCGATGGATCCGGCCTTCAAGCACCGCGACCTCAACGACCGGATCACTGCCAAGCTCGCCCGTCTCCTCGAAGCCTCGCCGATCGCGATGCTCGAAACCTACCCGTTCGAGACCTACCCGGTGGACAACTGCGCCGTCGCGGCCTCGCTCCTCCTGCACGATCGGGCGGAACGCACCCAACGCCACACCGCTCTGTATTCTCGCTGGCTCACAGAGCTGCAGAAGCGCTACACGCACGCCTCCTCCGGCCTGCTGATCCAGTCGATCCATCCCGTCACTGGCGAACCCATCGATCAACCCCGCGGATCGGGAACCCTGCTCGGCGCGTTCTTCCTCGGCATCGCCGGCGAACCCCACTCGCGAGCGCTCTTCGAGGCCGGCCGACGCAGCCTGCACGCACCGTTCCTCGGATTCGGCATGGCCCGCGAGTACCTGCCCGATGGTCCCCAGGGCCGGGGCGACATCGACTCCGGCCCGATCGTCTTCGGCCGGAGTATTTCATCGACGGGCTTCCTGCTGGGGTGCGCCCGACAACACGGGGACGCGGACACGTATTCCGGGATCTATCGCACCGTGCATCTCTTCGGTGCGCCAGCCACAGGCGATGGCCGACTCCGGTTCGCCATGGGAGGTCCACTCGGGGACGCCATGATGCTGGCCCTGCTCACCGCCCAACCCCTCGACGCCGCAGGCAACGGAGGTGCCCGATGAAGTTGCCCAAGGGCTGGGGCTTGCCGGCTCGACTCGTCCTGGTCGTCGTTCTGGAGATGGGGTTGCGCAACTACGCCGCCCGCTCAGGTCTGGGCGCCACGCTCCTCGCCCCTTCCAGTCAGAGTAACGAAGTCCCGCTGTTCCTCGCCCTGCTGCTCCTGCTCGTCCGGTTGACGGCGATCTGGATCGTCCTCCCACTCGCGATCACCTGGGCCCTGATGAACCTATGGCCCAGGCGTGCCAAACAAGCCGCCCCCTCCAACCCACGATCCTGAGCCGCCCCTTCCAAGACCTCCCGCAACGATGGTCTGCTCCCTGTTTCCCGCCGGGCTTCCTCACCACACCCTGCCCCTCAACTCGCTCACTCGGGTCGCGCAGGCCTGGCCGTAGTCGTTGAAGTAAACCACTTCGACGTCGCCCGGGACCTGGCGCACGATGTAGTTCCGGGGTGAGTCCTCGTCGCGCATCGGAGGGAAGGCCTTGCCGGCGGCCCACGCCAGCGGGCTGTCGAAGATGAGCCCGACGAACAACGCCAGCACCGCACGCCAACGAAGCCCGATCCGCCCCTTGGAGGTTCCGTTGGAAGTCGATGCGGATGTCATGAAGCAGGCCACGCAGCAGGTCTCGTCGACGGAATGGAGCCACAGCATGGACCGGGACGCACGCGAGGGGTCACCGGGAAACTCTCCAGCCCCCTCTGGTGCGGCCAGGACTGGGAATACCGAGCCATCGAACCCACCGGATCATCCCAGGACGCTCTTGCCTTGAAACGGGCTCCAGAGCAATTTCACTCAACGTATTGAGTAATCTGTATGGTCCGTCATTCCATCCACGCCGAGCTCCTGAAGCGCCTGGGCGAACGACGCCGGTTCATCCAGGTGGTCGCAGGTCCCCGTCAGGTCGGTAAGACCACGGTGGTCCGTCAGGCGATGGCCGCGTCCGGCATCCCCGTCCACTACGCCTCGGCCGATGAGCCCACCTTGCGCGACCGGACCTGGCTGGAACAGCAATGGGACCTCGCACGGCTCAAGGCTCGGGCAGAAGCCCATGGAGCACTCCTGGTGCTCGACGAAATCCAGAAGGTCCACGACTGGCCAACCACGGTGAAGCTGCTCTGGGACGCCGACACCCACGCGGGCGTCCCGTTGAAGGTGGTCCTCCTCGGTTCGTCGCCCCTCCTGATTCAGAGTGGCCTGACCGAGAGTCTCGCTGGCCGATTCGAACTCATCCCCGCGCCGCATTGGTCCTTCGGTGAGATGCGCGAGGCGTTTGGCTGGACCCTGGAGCAGTACGTCTTCCATGGAGCCTACCCCGGTGCCGCAGAACTCATCGACGATCCGAACCGTTGGCGCCGCTACCTCCTGGATTCATTGATCGAGACGACCCTTTCGCGGGACATCCTCCTGATGACCCGGGTGGACAAGCCGGCCCTCCTGCGCCGGCTTTTCCAGCTGGGTTGCGCCTACTCCGGTCAGGTCCTGTCGTACCAGAAGATGATCGGCCAACTCACGGATGCCGGGAACACCACGACCCTCGCGCACTACCTGGAGCTGTTGAACGGCGCGGGAATGCTCACGGGGTTGTCCAAGTATTCCCACGGCGGCGTCCGCCAACGCGGATCCAGCCCAAAACTCCAGGTCCTGAACACAGGGCTCGCAACCGCGATGGACCATCGATCTTTGTCCGAAGCCCGGCACGAAGGCGACCATTGGGGACGGTTGGTGGAGTCCTGCGTCGGTGCCCATCTCCTGAATTCGAGCCTCGGGACGGAAATCGAGGTGATGTATTGGCGTGAACGAAACCTCGAAGTCGATTTCGTGCTGCAACGCGGAAAGACCGTCGTCGCAATCGAGGTGAAGAGCGGTGCTCGACGCCAGAGTCTCCCCGGCATGGAGGCCTTCGCCCGGATGGCCAAACCCAAACGACAGCTGCTCGTCGGCGGCCAAGGCATCCCCATTGAGGAGTTCCTCTCACGCCCAGCCACGTACTGGATGGATTGAGCTGACGAGCCCAACCCTCACCGCCCCTCCGCCATGAAGTTCCGGATCGAGTACACCTGCCCCTGCCCGTGGTCATTGAAATAGACTATCTCCACATCGCCCGGTACGGCGCGCACGATATAGTTCCGGGGTGAGTCCTCCTCGATCATCGGACGCGACAACCGTGCGGGATGCTCCCGCTGGACCTTTCGGATCGCAGCACGGACCGAGTCCACCGATGGCAACGGATCACCGGCCTTGAACTCATCACCCGCCCGGAGGAACACACCCTCAGCCCTGTCCGGGGCCCTCAACCATTCGAACCGCGACTCCATCCGCACCGGCACGACCGGCATCCGGAGAAAGCAGACGGAGCCAATCACCGCCGCCAGCACCAAGGCACCGGACAGGATCCCGATGGCCCGCCTCCCGCTCCACGACCGGAACCGCATTCCCGCAGCCGCGAGGACCAGGCAAATCAACCAACCACCCCCAAACCCCTGCACGCAGGTCAACGCCGCCCCACGGGCACTGTAGCGCGCCTGCTGATGAGGGGTATTTCCGTCCCACTCGACGACGGCATCCGCGCGCATCTGCTCCGGCGACAGCGTTGCCTTCATTCGCGTCTCAAAGGCGGCGTCACCCGCCAACGCCCGCAATGCCGGATGAATCACATTGAGGGTGGGCGGGGAGAGCTGCGGAGACTGCCGGAATTTGAGATCCGGGTCCGGATACGCCGTCGGACGCGCATCCACGACCTCAAAGCCGGGTATCCGCGCCCGGGCCGGCCCCAGGACGAACAACTCCACCTTCAACGGCCCGTTGTCGACGCCCGTCAAGCGCAGC
Source organism: uncultured Verrucomicrobiota bacterium (assembly GCA_903842505.1). Classification (GTDB taxonomy): domain Bacteria; phylum Verrucomicrobiota; class Verrucomicrobiia; order Limisphaerales; family UBA9464; genus UBA6176. The sequence goes on from CAIMMI010000049.1 coordinate 4,564, forward strand.
GGATACACGGGCTTCGCCGTCGCAAAGGTGAACACCAGCGGGTGCAGCGCGTGCGGCCCATCGAACGCAGCCTCCCGTCGAACCCGACTTGCCACGAAGACCCATCCGTCCCGCACGTAGGCCTCGATCACCGGACGGGCCGATTCAGGAAGCCGGTAGCCGTTCGTCTTCAGCCAGGTTGCCAGCGCCGCCGGATCCTTCGCCAAAACCGTCGTCGACTCGAACACGCCCGCCACCTGTCGATCGAGAACGCGCACCCCATCCGCCTCCGGCTGTGCTGGAGCACTGCCCCCCGCCGTTCCCAGCGCCGGCAGCAGCATGCCCGTGATCAACGTGAGCAGGACCAGCAGCAGAGCGAAGCTGCCCCAGACCGGCTCGCCGCGGCGCAATCGCCGGACCGTCCAAGCCGAGAGCAATGCGGCCTCGATCGCCGATGCCACCCCGAACATGTCTCCGACCGCGCCCACCAAACCGGCACCGATGGCGAAGATTGCAACCCCATCCATCCACTCCGAAGGCGTCTCCCGACGCACACGCAGGAAGAGGGACGCCAAGCCCGAAGCACTCCAGACCCACCACCAGCCCGATTCGGTCTCGTTCACCAGCTTTGGCGGGGTCAGCCACGCCAGCGTGGGAAACAACCCCACGGTCGCCGCCTCCACCTTGGGCGCTGAAGGCAATGGCACCACCCAGGCGAAGTTCGTTCCCTCGCCCACAATCCGGGTCTCGATCGCCAACCGCTCCACGCCATTCGACCAGACCAGCAGCGCGCGCTGGTCCGGCATGGTCACCTCGGTCGAAACCGCCACCGGGGGGAACGCCTTGCCGTCGGCCCAGCCCTTCATGGGCACGAGGAGCAAACCCAGCACGAAGGCAACTGCCGCGATCCAGCGAAGCACCAGGGCAAGTCCGCCAAATCGTCGCATCTGGGAGGCGTGTTTCATGGATCCGGTTGATCGGCAGGAATAGGGACGAGCGCAGTCAATGCATGGACCAGACCCTTGGCAAGGGCTCACTCCGAATCTGGCTCTTCGAACCTCAAACCGCCGCACACCGGCCTCCTGATGCTGGCTGCAAGGAACCGCGCCGGAACGAGGCATCGCTTGCCGGGAGGCGGTGGACGGCTAGCCTGCGCCCATGCGTTCTGCGCACGGTGCGGTCGGGGCCTATCAAGGGACGTGGGATGAGCCGGCCGTGGCGGCCTGGGCAAGGGGCCTGCGCGCCCAGGTGGCGGCGCCGGCGGTGCACCTTGGAATCGTCTTCGTCTCCCCGGGATTCCAACCGCATGCCGCCGACCTCCTGGAAACCTTGCGCATCGAAGCCCGCATTCCGCTGCTGGTGGGATCGAGTTCCGCAGGTTGGATCCAGGGCGGGCTTGAGGAGACCGGGACGGAGGGATTCGCGCTGGCGCTGCATCATCTGCCGGGCGCGAGGTTGCAGGCGATCCACATGGAGGCGGACGCCCATGGCGAGTTGGAGACGCCTCGCGAGTGGCACCATCGGACTCAGATCCAGCCCGGCGAGACCCGCGGATGCCTGATGTTCGCCGACCCTTTCCAGACCGACAACGAGGGGTGGCTCCAGGGCTGGAATCAGGCGTATCCGGGAGTCCCGCTCATGGGCGGATTGGCAACCGGAGCGGCCGACACCCGGCAATCCCAGGTCTACCTCAACGGATCTTCCCACGACGCCGGGACGGTCCTGGTTTCAGTCGGCGGAAGCATATCCGTCGTGCCGGTCCTGTCGCAGGGATGCAGCCCGATCGGCGAACCGTGGACCATCACCAAGGCGGAGCGGAACTTCATCCTCGGGATCGCCAACCGTCCGGCGTACTCGGTGCTGGTCGACACCTACAACCGGCTCAGCGCCGAGGAACAGCAACTCTGCCGGGACAACCTCATGGTCGGGTTCGCCTCGGACGAGTACCGGGACGAATTCCAGCCCGGCGACTTCCTGGTCCGTCAGTTGATCGGAGCGGATCCACGGGCGGGCGCTTTGGCAGTGGGCACCCGACCGCGGGCCGGGCAGACGATCCAGTTCCAGCGGCGTGACGCCGCGGCGGCCTCGACGGATCTGGTGCGGGTGCTGGAGCGCACGCGGGGCGTGTTGGGAACGCGTCGCGTCTATGGCGGAGTGATGTGGTCCTGCTGCGGCCGGGGCAAAGGGTTCTTTGGCCGCGAACATCACGATGCCGGGCTGGTCCAGGAGCATCTGGGACCGCTGGTAGTATCCGGGACCATGGCGAATGGAGAGGTGGGTCCGGTGGGTGGACGGAGCCATTTCCACGCGTACACGATGGCCATGGGGCTTCTGGTCGGTGCTTGAGCCCACGGGCCCGCCGGGTTGAACTGCGGCCTGAACATGGAAGACTCTTCGCCTCCTGCCGTCGTGGCAGCACCGACGCCCGCGCTGATGTCGGCCGATGCCGGCACTTTGGTGCTGCCGCCGGACATCATGAACCGGATCGACTTCAGCCGGTGCTTCCCGGTGGAGCAACCGGTGGAGCTGGAGCTGGGAGCTGGAGATGGATCGTTCCTCCTCAAGTACTCCGCCCTGCATCCCGAGCGGAACTTCATCGGGGTGGAGCGGTTGCTCGGGCGGTTGCGCAAGATCGACCGGAAGGGGCGTCGGCTCGGACTCACCAACCTGCGTGCGCTTCGGTTGGAGGCCTCGTACGTGCTGGAGTGGATGATCCAACCCGGATCCCTGACCGCGCTGCATGTGTATTTCCCGGATCCCTGGCCCAAGCGACGTCACTGGCGCCGTCGTCTGGTGAATGAGCGATTCACGGAACTCGCCGCCCGGGCGCTGAAGCCCGGGGGCCATTTCTACGTGCGGACGGACGACGCCCACTATTTCGAGCAGATGCTGGCGGTGGGGAATGGGCAACCCGCCTTCCAGAAGGTCGAATCCCCGGCTGAACTGCTGGCCGTCGTCACGGACTTCGAGGCGGACTTCAACGCCAGTGGCATTCCCACCCGCCATTCCGCCTGGGTCCGCACGGACGGGCCGATCGTTCCCCAGCCTTCCCCTGGTCCCGACGACGCCCCATGATATCCAGGATGCTTGAGCCGAACCCTCTCCACTGGACCGTGTGCCGACTGTGGCTGCTGGCGCTCGTCGCCCTGGCACCGGCGGCCGCGCACGCCCAGTCGTCCAACCTCCTTTCGGAAAAGCAGGTCACCTTCCTCCAGAATGCCGCCCAGGGGCGCTACTCGGGGCGCTGGATCGAGGCCGGAAGCAATGAACTCCAGACGCTCCGACTCAAGGCCGAGCGCCATGACGCCGAAATCCAGAAGCAACATCTCGTCGGTGGGTTGATCGTTTCGAAACGGTACTCCGACACCCAACGAACCAACGTCGTCTCCTACGAGGCGATCGAATCGAGCGCGGCGTTGACCGGCCTGTATCTGACGGCGATGTCCTACTGGTTTTCGGTCGATGTGAAGCCCAAGGCGCTCGACCACATCCGGACCGGACTGACCGGAATCGAGAACCTGATGGAGGCTTCGGGAAGGAACGGCTTCCTGCCGGGTTTCGCAGGGCCAGCGTCCGATCCAGCCTACAAGCGCGCCTACTCGACCTTGGGCGGAGCAGATCCTGCGCGACCGGGATTCGGCAAACTGGCATACGCCGGCAAGGGAGATCAGGTCTGGATTGGCGGCACCACCCGGGAGACGTATTCGACGGTCGTCCTGGGGCTCGCCACGGTCTACAAGCGGATCCGCGACCCCAAGATCCGGACGCGCGCCAGCAACCTGATCGAACAGATCATCGTGCGACTGGAGGCTGACCAATGGCGGATTGAAGATGGTCACGGCCATCAGGAATTCATTCCCCCCATGCAGAAGGCAGCGATCCTGCGGGCTGGCGCCTCGATCAACCCGAATCGTCATTCCCGCTCCTATGAGGCCGCAGCCCAGCTCGCCTTGCAGTATCCCACACCGTTGCCGCCCCGGTTCGGCGAATCCCGCGGTCCCGTCCTCGCGATTGCCGACCTCGTCACCCTCACGAGCCTGGAAACCAACGAAACCCGTGCGCTCGGATTCCAGAACCGCCTGACGCAGGTCTGGCGAAAGAGCGGCAACGACCTCAACCCCTGGCTGGCTGCGGCCTACGTCAACGCCTTCGACCATCCGCCGAACGACATGTTGGCCAACGCAACCCTGCAGGGAGTCCTGCTCGTCTATCCCGAGCCCCCGCGGTGGCAGCGCGCGGCGATTCCTGCCAGCACGAACGAGATCACCGTCGAAGCCAATGGCCGCCAGTGGTACCGGGATGCCCGTCTTCCCCACCTGCGCCCATCGCGTCCGTTCTCCTGGGATTCGCCTGCCCGCGAAACCGATCCTGGCGTGAGCGAAGACGTCGTGCACACCGGAGTGGATTACCTGACCGCGTTCTGGATGGCCCGGGACGCCGGCATCCTCCAGCACGAGGACTCGATTGCGGAGAAGAAGCCCAAGGTTCGAGCGAAGATGACCAACTCCCCCGCCCGCCCGGTCCTACCCATGCCGCCCAACGCTCCGAACCGACCGGCGGCAGGAAAGTGACCTGGGACGGGAATCACCCTGGAATCAGGGGTACCCCGGCGATCACGGACCGGACCTGGGCAGCTGAGTGCAGGCGGGCGAGCAACTCGACTTCCTGCCCGACCCGCACGCCATAGTCAGCCTCCAACCGGGCTTCGACGTCCTTCTTCCACGCGACGGGAAACAGTTCCGGACCGTGGAGCGCACCCGCAAGAGCACCGGCAATCTGAGCATAGGAATCGGTATCGTGCCCCCACTCCAGGGTGAGCGCGAGGGCGACCAACGGATCGCCATCCGCCAACTCCCAGCAGGCGGCCACCACAACGAAGGGCACCTGGGCTTCCCACTTCACGGTGTCGCGGAAGACCTGGTCGAGGCCCTCAAACAGGCGGGCAGGCTCCCGATCCGATTCGCGGACGAGGCGCCCGGCAACCCCGAGCCACCGATCGACCGACCGCTCGCACCACGGGATCTGCGAATGCCCGTAGGGATCCGTAGTCCGCATGGCCTCCGACACGGCCCGCCAAGCCGCTCCCTTCGAAGATCCGTTCGGTACGGTCAACGCGGCGGCGAGACCCGCAACGAGGGCTGCGTTGAGATCCCGCCCCCAGCCGTTGTCGAAGAAGCCGAGCTGGAAGGCCGCCTCATAGGCGTGGGTGGGCGCACCGGCGTAGATGGCCGCGAGGGGTAGGCTGGTCATCTGCCCGCAACAGGTGGCCAAGCCGTTCCACATCCGTTCCGGCGGACGGGCGCGAGCCAGATCGCGTTCACCCTGCAGCCACCGGGCTGCGTACCACCACTCGGTCAACCAATCCTGAAGCAGCCGGTTCCATCCCGGCCGTGCCCGGACTTCCGGGCGCACCGGCCATTCCAGGTAGGCCTGGGCCAGAAGCCGGGCGTCCAACTCCCCACCTGCACCCGGCAACCGCAACGCCTCCAGCAAGACCAGCTTGTGCCGCGAATCATCCGTGATCGTACCCGCCGGAGCCGATGCGCTCCAATGGGCATACGGTTCGGGTACCGGGCGCAAGTCGGCATAGCTGCGCCATTGGCGAAGAAGTCGGGCCTTGGTCGCCTCAGCCGCGGCCGCGTCCAGACGCTCGCCACGAACCCAACGACGGGGCGGATCCGAAAGTCGCGCCACCGCCTCGGGCGCCTGGAACTCGATCGGCCCGCCCAATGCGTCGCCGATGAATCCGCCCAGAAGGAGTCCGTACATCCGATCCTGCAGGCCAGAAGCCGGAGCCTTCCCTGATGGAGTCGGAGCCGGAGATTCTCCCGTCACGGACTCCGCAGCCGCGAGACCGGCCGCGGCGGTTCCAAGGAATTGCCTTCGGTTCAGCATGGCTGTTCCTCCCTCGACCGCAGGTCGACCAGGCCTTCGCGCAGGGTGCTCCAGGTCGGCGACTGCATCAGTCCGATCCCGACCTCCAATCGCCGGATCCGTCCGCGTGGAGTGCATCCCAAGGGCAGCTGCGCGTAGCCGATCAATCTTCTGACGATCTCGATCCCGGCCAACCGCAGGGCAAGTTCGTCCACGAATCCTGCAGGCCCCCGGTAGGCAGGGCGCCAGGCATCCACCAAGACCTCGGGCTGGCCAGCCAAAACCAGATGTCCCAGCCAGACGCCGACGTCGAATTCCGCCCGCCCATGGAACCCGAACTCCGGATCGATGACGAACGGCCCACGCGAAGTCCGCACCAGACTTCCCGGGAAGAAGTCCCCGTGGAGCAACGTCGGTCCATCCGCCAGGTAAACCTCGCGCCCCAGATCCGCCGCCAACTTCGCAAGCCCGACGTCCTGATGGACACGTGCTCCAGCCACGGCGAGCCCGGTCGACACGGCCTCCAGGTCCAGGCCGTTGTCCGCACGGAACGGAATCTCGAACACATGGGCATGATTCAACGCCCGCATCTCCCGGTTCTCGTGCCGATACCCGGTCTCGTCCCAGGCCATCCGATGCAGGCGGCCAAGGAAGGTGGCCACGGTCTCCAACTCTTTCGCGTCCAGGGTCGCCCCTCGAAATAGATCCGTGTAGTCACCGTCCTCGCCGAGATCTTCCAGAGCCATGCACCGAGCGCCCGCATCGAAGTGGAGGACAGCCGGCATCCGATCGGCGACCCCTTCCACTCCCCGGACCAACCCATAGAACTCCCGTTCGCGGCAAACCCTGTCCCACGGCGCTGCCAGACTGGGGTACTTCTCCACCCAAGGGCGGGACTGCTTGAGGATGAACGATCGGTTGTCCGTCTTCACCCGGACCGTGCAATTCATGTTTCCCTCCCCCGCACGGGAGCAATGTCTCACCGATTCGTCCGCAGCGAGCAACCCAACCCTCCGCATGGCGTCTTCCAGGGAGGATGGCTCGTCCGGGCTCAACAGGAAGAGGCCGGGATGGGCTTGGCGGAGGTCTTCGATGGACACGGGGAAACGAGGGTGGATGGAAACGGACGCGGTGAAAAGATGGGATACCGGATCACCGGGCCGCGGACGACGGGAAATCCGCCCGGTAGGAGGGACTCCGTTCCAGAATCGCCCGGACATAATCCCGGGTCCCAGGAAAGGTCATCTGGGCGAGGAAGACGGACGCGTTCGTCTCGCCGCCGTCGCGCATCCAGCGGAGCACGTTGCCGCGCCCCGCGTTGTAGTCGGCGAGAGCGTAGGCGTAGGGATGATCCGTGCGTAGGTATCGCCGACTGACCTTGGCCAGATAGAAGCAACCGGCGTGGAGGTTGGTGGTGGGATGAAGGAGGTGGCCTCGTTCGAATTGGCGGTCCCGCCGGGCATCGGCCCATTCCTGGGCGGCCGTCTCGGTCACCTGCATCAACCCGAGTTCCCCGGCCCCACCCCGGGCATCGGGATCGAACAGGCTCTCCCGCCAGATCACAGCCTTGACCAACTCCGCCGGCAACCGGTGCTGCATCGCCACCTCGCGGATCAGTGAGTCATACCGATGCGTACGCCGGTACTTCCAGACCCAGGCCTGCCATCCGGCGAGACCGAGAAAAACCGCACAGACCAACCACATCGCGCGACGCACCCCAGCCTTCTGCACCGCCGGTC
>CAIMMI010000050.1 GCA_903842505.1 uncultured Verrucomicrobiota bacterium
CAGAAGCATCCCTGGATGCCGATCCTGTTTGTCGGCCAGTCCGACATCCGCAACGAAAAGCATCCCACCGGACCCACCAAGGCGCAGGAACGGGCCGTCCAGGCACTCCAGGCCAAGGGCATGAAAGGACTGCACGTCGTCGGTGGGAATCTCCTGCTTGGCTTCGATCGCGAGGGAACCGTCGACGGCGTCCACCCGAACGACCTTGGGATGATGCGCCATGCCGATGCGCTCGCACCCAGCGTGCAGGCGCTGATCCAACCGTAGGCGGAGACAGGCTGCGGGACGTCCGCCGGCACAGTCTTACCGGCAGGCCCTTCCCTCGACCTACCGCGGTCCCGGCAGGAACCAGAACGCGGCGATCGCCACTGCCGTCGGCCACAACGCCCCCAGCAGCAGGCTCAGCGGACTGATTCCCTCGCCGTTGAAGACCTTCGAGTCCTGCAGGATTCCGGCTCCGGCCGGATTCGGCGCATTGGCAATGACCGTCAACCCGCCGCCGGAAACCGCACCCGCAACCAGTGCGTACTTCAACGGATCGCTCAGGCCCTCCACCAGCGATCCAAGGAACGTGAGCGCCGCGTTGTCCGTGATGGCCGTCAATCCGGTCACCCCGAAGTAAAGCGCGTCGCCACCCAACGACTGGATCAGGGGCTTCAGCCAGTACGCCTGCAGCGAACCCAGCGTCACCAACCCCGCGAGGAAGAATCCCACCAGCAGACCCTCCTTCAGCTTCAGTCCGTCCTGATACTCGCTCGTCGCCTTCACCATCCCGAGGAACACCATGAAGATCCCGAAGAAGACATCCGGGTGGTGCGCGAACACCACGACCAACGCCATCGACAGCAGGTGCAATCCCGTCAGCCATACCGGGATCCTGCCCCCAGCCGGACGCTCCACGGCAATCGACGCCAGTTCCTTCCGGAACCAGAACGTCACCGCCGCCGTGCTCACGACGCACGCGATGATCGCCCGCCATCCAAAGTGCTGGAACATGTGCCCGATACCCCAGTTCCACTTCGAGGCCACCATCAGCACCGGCGGCGCCGCGAAGTGCGTCAGCACGCCGCCGATCGAGACGTTCACAAAGAGCAACCCCAGCGTCGCGTAGGCGAGTCTGCGGCTGATCCCCGCGTTGAAGTACCGGCGCTTCAAAACCACCGCCAGCAGCGTCATCGCCGCCGGTTCCGTGATGAAGCTTCCCAGCAGCGGCCCCACCGCCAGCGCCGCCGCATAGAACGACGTTGCCGGAGCCAGTGGCAGCACCGCGGCAACCCGACTGATCAACCACTCCGCCAGCGTCACCACCGGCCGCGTCGCCGCCACCACCATGATCACCAGCACGAACTTCGGTTCGTTGTAGTTCTGGTCCTCGACATACTTCACCCCGGCCTCCACCGCGTGCCCCACGGACCCCAACAACTCTCCCAGCGAACCCGGATGCAGGTTCAACAGGATGATCCCTCCGAACAACGCTGCCGCCCACAAGCCGAACACGACCTCCGTCTCGGCCAGAAAGTGCAGGATGTTTTCCGGGATGGATCCCTCCGGATACCGGTGGGCCCAGTGGGCGAACCGTTTCACCAGGAAGGTATGCAGCACGGCCAGGGCGAACAGCACCGTCGCAAGGATCTCGATGGCAGTAGGCGACATGAGGCGCCCTGTCTATCCCAGCGCTGCCCAGCGGGAAAGCCGCTTCCCGGATCTCCGTAGCCGACGAGGTCACGAGGCGGGGCCGAAGGGAGTTCCCAGTTGCCCAGAACACCAGCCTCCTCACGTCGTCCGCTACCCCGTAGCCGACGAGGTCACGAGGCGGGGCAGAGGGGAGTTGCCAGTTGCCCAGAACACCAGCCTCCTCACGTCGTCTGCTACCCCGTAGCCGACGAGGTCACGAGGCGGGGCCGAGGGGAGTTGCCAGTTGCCAGTTGCCCAGAACACCCGCCTCCTCACGTCGTCTGCTACCCCGTAGCCGACGGCTTCTGGGAACTGGACTCTGGAAACGGGAAACGGGGAACTCCCCCCAGGCCACCCTTTGCCCAGCATTCGCCAATTGCGGGCGAGCGCGTTTCGCCAGGGATCGATTCCATGGGCGCATCAACCGCGGACGACACGTCCGCATCACACAAATCATCCTATGATCGGAGCCTACGCCGTATTCGCCCTCGCCGTAACCATCACGCTGTCCTTCGTGCTCGTGATCCATCAGTGGATCGACCGCGAAGACAAGCTCAGCCACTCCTGATCCGGGTCCTGCAACGAAAACGGGGGTGTCGGCATCCAGCCAGCACCCCCGTTTCTGTTTTCCGATCCGGATGAACGTCGCGTCAGTGACTGAACCCGCGTTCGGACTCCGGCAACGGCTGGCCCTTGGTCTCTGGAGCAAAGGGCAGCGCGATCAGGCCAATCAGGTACACCGCGCACATGGTCACGCCCGCATACCTGAGCGGTTCCGGCATGTCCTTGTAGATCACGCCGGACAGCACGCCCAGCGCCGCCGGTCCCGCGGCCGCCACGAAGCGACCCACGTTGTAGCAGAAGCTCGTGCCCGTGCTCCGCAACCGGGTCGGGAACAACTCCGGGAAATAGATCGCGTACCCGCCGAACAGCGACAACGTCGCGAATCCCATCAACGGGACGAAGATGAAGATGTCCTGGAAGTCCCGCAGGAACCAGAAGGTCGCGATCGTCGCCAGCATCGCCGAGACCAGGCTCACCGCGAACGCCGGCTTGCGCCCGATCCGCTGCGACAGCAGGCCATATCCGTAGATTCCGAAGAACGCCCCGAAGTTCTGCACCATCGAGTTGATCCCGGTCCACTTGGTGAGTTGCGACGGGATCAGGGCCTTGTCGATACCGTCCGCGATCAGCTTCTTTTCGAGGACGCCGCGGACGAGGTCCGCACTGAAGAAGGCAATGCCCCAGACGCCGATCACACCGCTGAGGGCGAGCAGCAGGCCCGTGACGGCCCGTCCCCGATAACGGGTGTCTCCACCGCCGCCGTAGATGCACCAGATGCCGAAGCCCAGCGCGACAAACGCCACCCCGACCACGGTCAGTTTCAACTGAGAGAACCCTGGGATGATCTGCACCTTGGACCACGCCTCGGGGCCGAAGAACGCCAGCATCACGCCCACGAACAGCGTGATTCCTGCCAACGAGGCCGGTGTCTTCCAGTTCGGGTTCCCGAACAGTTCGCCGTAGTCGCCCATCTTCTTCCGCAACTCCGGGTTGCTCCGGGTCGCCAACCAGGCGTCCGGTTCCTTCAGGCCGCGCCGCACGAAGATCACGATCAGCGCCGGCAGGGCCCCCGCGATGAACTTCCAGCGCCACGGCGCCCAACCGGCGAGGTGCGCCCCCTGTTCCATGAACCCGAGCGAAATCCCGATCAGCGCCGCGGTCATGTTACCCACCGTCGACAACGCCTGCAGCAGGCCCAGTGCATAGGGCCGGGCCCGATCCGGCATCACCTCGGCCACCAGAGCCACGCCGACCGCAAACTCACCACCCACTCCCAGTCCGGTCAGGAACCGGTACAATGCGAAGTCCGCGAACCGCGTCGCAAACGCGCTCAACCCGGTGCAACCCGAATAGAGAACGATCGTCAGGAGCATCGTCTTGGCCCGGCCCCAACGGTCGCCCAGCACGCCAAAGATCAATCCGCCCGTCGCCCAACCCAGCATGAAGATCGCCGTCGCATAGCCACCGTACTCGCCGATCTCGCCCGGCGTCGCCGGTCGGCCCAACCCAACCGACAGCAACTCCTTCATCGCTGGAGCCCGCGCCAGCACGAACAATTGCTGGTCCATGCAGTCCAGCAACCAACCCAGTGCCGCCACGATCAGGACGAACCACTGGTAGCGGCTCAACAAACGCCACCACCCAAAACCCGTCGCGTCTCCCGCGTTGTCAGCCGTACTCATGGAATTGCCGGCAGCATGTCGCACCCTCCCCCGGCGACCCAAGCGAAACCTTCACCTCGAAGGGGTGCCACACGGGAACCCCTTCCGGGACGCAGGGAAGCCGAGGGGAGGCAGGCAGGCTCCATGGACACAACAGGCGCGCCAGGGATACGATCCCGTCCATGCAGGACCTGCACGAAGAAGACCGATCGACGAACTCGCGCGACGCCACACTGCGCGGCGCCGGGTCCTTCGCGCTCGTCAGCCTCGCGGGCTTCTCGGTCTGGGCTTTCGCGGGGCGGTGGTTCTACCGCAACGTCGGCGAGGTCGGACTCTACGTCGCCATCGCCGCCGTCTTCCTCGGACTCAGCGGACTGCTTCTGCATCCGCTGGTTCAAGGCCCCAACCGTCATCGACGCTTCCAGTCCGCCTTCCTCCCAGCGTTCCTCGCGTATGCCATCGTCTGGAGCGCCGCGTGGTTCCTCCTGAAAAACAAGGCCGGCGAATGGATCGGATCCGCCGCCGGATGCCTTGCCTTCGCCAGCGTCGCCTGTCTGATCTTCCGCCAACCCCGTGCGATTCCTGCGTGCGCTGCCGTCCTCTTCGTCACCCATTCCGCCGGGTATTTCATCGGAGACCGCTTCATGGCCTGGCTCACGGCCCCGGGTCTCGCCTCGCCCTTTCCCTCGGCCACCAAGGCCCAACTCGGCACCTTCGCCAAGCTGGGTTGGGGCCTTTTCTATGGTCTCGGATTCGGCGCCGGCCTCGGATTCACCTTTCACCGCGCCACCCGCCCTCCCACCCCAGTCACGTCCCCGGCCTGACGCCGACCACCCAGCGGTGGGGCGAGTGTCCTCACGAGCCGACTGGAAGTCCCCCGTTTCAAGATTCAAGTCCTGCGCTGGCTCCTGGGAACCGGCGTCTGAGAACTCCGTGCCCGGCTCGACGGAGTCTCGCCCCACCAGTTTCGGGGGCAGTGTCGGGATGCGGCCCCTGCCGAAGTCACCGGAAGATTTCCTGTCGGATTCCGGGAACGGGCGGCATCTAGAAGGTGACTGTCATGCGAAATGACCCTGATCACCTGCACGAGTTCGTGGATTCCCGGTCTGAACCGGCATTCAACCGGCTCATGGCCGATCACCTGCCACTGGTCCACGGCACAGCCGTCCGGCGCGTCCATGGGGATAGTCACCTGGCGCAGGACATCACCCAACTGGTCTTCGTGGACCTGGCAACGAAGGCTGCCGAACTGCCCGAGGGAATGCCCCTCGCCGGCTGGCTGTATCGGCACACCTGCTTCAAGGCCGCTGAAGTCCTCCGGGCCACCCAACGGCGCCGCCAACGCGAGGTCGTCGCCGCCCACGATCCGGCGTTGCAGCCCGGCAAGCCCGATCCGGACTGGTCACGACTTGCCCCGGTCCTGGACGACGCCCTTGCCGACCTGGCCCCGGCTGATCGGGAAGCCCTCGTACTTCGATTCCTTGCCCAGCGTTCGCTCCGCGATGTCGGGCTCGCCCTCGGCCTCGGAGAGGATGCCGCCCAGAAGCGCGTGGCCCGCGCCCTGGACCGACTCCGCCAGATCCTCGCCAGACGCGGCATCGCCTCCACCGCTGCCGCCCTCGCGGCCGCCGTGGGCGCCTACGCCACCCCACCCGTACCGGCGGGGCTCGCCACCACGATCACCGCTGCTGTCCTTCCCCATCTGGCGACGGTCCAGACCCCGGGCATCATCGCCGCCGCGTGGCATTGGTGGCGGACCGGGTCCAGCCTGCGGCACGCAGGTATCGCTGCCCTTGTCGCGATCGCCCCCTTGCTGGTGCAACAGGTCCGCATCGCCACTGCCCAGTCGCGGTTCAATCAACTCGAAGCGGACCAGAAGAGCCTGGATGCCCAACTGGCCGGCTCAACCCGGCGCCTACACACGTTGGATCAGCAATGGGCCAGCCTCCAACAACGCCAATCCCGCCTGACCGCCTCCCTCGCCACCGCTACTGCCGTCGCCACCGAACGTGGCGCCGCCGGCGACGCGGGCCTCTATCAGTGGGACCCGGAAAGCGATTGGGTCCGCCTGCCAAAATCCATCCTGACCAATCTCC
>CAIMMI010000051.1 GCA_903842505.1 uncultured Verrucomicrobiota bacterium
GAGGCGTTTTGGGGTGGGGAGTTCGCGCGAAGGCGCGAGGACGCGAAGCGATGGGGCGGCAAAGAAGGCGGTTGGCTTTTGGCGGGGTGGATCGGGGGCGGGTCTTGGGTGTTCTTCGCACCGTCGCGGCTTCGCGCGAGGCGTTTTGGGACGGGAGTTCGCGCGAAGGCGCGAGGACGCGAAGCGATGGGGCGGCAAAGAAGGCGGCTGGCTTTCGGCGGGGTGGATCGGGGGTGGGTCTTGGGTGTTCTTCGCACCGTCGCGGCTTCGCGCGAGGCGTTTTGGGACGGGAGATCGCGCGAAGGCGCGAGGACGCGAAGCGATGGGGCGGCCTCGCGCCTTTGCACGGGTCTTTTTGTCCTCAGTGCTTCTTGAGGATGAGGCGGTGGTCGATGCGCTTTGTCTGGTGATGTTCCAGGGGCGGTAGGTCGGTGTCGGTCGGGGACTCGGTGTCCTGCAGGAGGGCTTTGGCGAACTCCTGGAACTGGGACCAGCGGTCCCATTCAAGGGCAGGCGCGTTGGAGACCTGCCGGAGGAGTGATCTCCATTCGATGATGACGCGGTCGATGTCGCCGTCGCCGAGGAAGTCGGTCACGTACCGGTACTTGCTGTGCGGATCGCGGTGGATGGAGTGGACGACGAGATTTGCGCCGTCGCCGTACTTCGGCGGGATACCGTTCTCGAGGTAGCCGTCGATGTTCTGGTTGCCGTACTTCGCGTGACAGGCGACGGCGAGGCGCCCGCCCCAGCGGTTGTCGTCGCCGCAGAAGCGGAATCCGGCGTCGAGGTTGGCGAGGTCGTAGACGAGTTCGTCGAGAGGGTATGCGGGGTCTTCGAGTGCGGCAGCGACGGCGAGTCCGACACCGCCCTGGAAGAAGCTCACGACGCGACCGCGCAACGTGGGCACGCCACGCGGATCGACGAGGGCCAGTCGACGCCACAGGAGCGCGGTGCCGGTGGCGGCACTCAGGTTTCGGCAGGTCTCGGTGAGCGAACAGCGGGCGCAATCCGGCGGGAAGATCTCGCGTTCGGGCGGATGCCAGAGACCGACTCCGTGGCGGTCAACGGGTACCCGCGTGTGGAGGTGGGCCAGCGTGACCATCGCGACGATCTGCTGGGGGTGGACATCGAAACGGATGACCGGGGTCCGTTCCGAGGCGAAGTGCTGTTCGACGAGGGGCGCGATGGTGCCGTGCCAGGTCTCGATCGGGGCCTGGCGTCCGTGCCAGCCGGTGAAGCGCCGAACCCATTTCGAAAGGATGACGCGATCGGTGCCGAGACGTTCGGCCACGATGAGCGAACGGCCGAAGACCGGGCCGTCAGGGGATTCACCGACCTTGGCGAGGCCGCCGGTGCCGAGCTTGTCGAGGGCAGCGGGAATCGTCAGGGCAGGCTTGAGCTTGGGGATGCCTTCGAAGCCCTTTCTGGGTGGAACGGGTGGGGCGTCGGGAGTGGGCTCACCCTCGGCGGCCGTTGGTGACGGGGCGGGTGAGGGGAGGCTGGGAGTGAAGGAGGGATCCGGTGCGGGCGCGTTGGGATCCACGGGCTGGAATACGTCCTTGAGCGGGACTTCCGTGGGGCTGGGGTAGGGCTCCCATTCGCCTCTGGAGTTCTGCATCTCGCGGACGCGGCGGCGGACATGGCGTGCGCGTTCGGCGTCGGTCTTGAGACCACAGGGGGTCTCTGGATGACGGAGTGATTCCTCGACGCCCAGAAAGATGGGCTTGGTCGTGAAGAGGCGGGACTGGACGCGGACGGCTTCGAGGAAGGGGTCCTTGCCCTGTTCCTCGGCGGCGGCCATGAGGTTGAGGAGGGCAGACCAATCAACCATGCCGGAACGGGCGAGTTGGGCGGGTTGGCCGTCGCGGAGGCGAAGACCTTGCGGCGACACGAGGACGTAGCCCGTCTCGTCGATGCCACGCCGGCCGGCGCGACCGAACATTTGCAGGATCTCGTCCTGGCGGATCGGGACCTCGACGCCATCGCGCTTGTAGGATTCGGCGGTCATCGAGACCGACCGCAGAGAGAAGTTGATGCCGGCGGCAAGGCCCATGGTGGCGACGACGACGCGGAGTTGACCCGCCTTGGCAAGCGGTTCGATGACGCCGGCGCGGACGGCATAGGCGAGGCCGGAATGATGGTAGG
Source organism: uncultured Verrucomicrobiota bacterium (assembly GCA_903842505.1). Classification (GTDB taxonomy): domain Bacteria; phylum Verrucomicrobiota; class Verrucomicrobiia; order Limisphaerales; family UBA9464; genus UBA6176. The sequence continues at coordinate 2,146 of CAIMMI010000051.1, forward strand.
CGACGCGGGACTTGAGGAGCTTGGCGAGGTGATCCCCGACGAGGCGGCGCTGGGCTTCGGAAAGCTGGAGGGGATTGGGATTGGGGAGCTCGCGGGCAACCTCGGCAGCGATGGACTCGGCCTGTTGACGCCGGGGTGCAAACAGCAGTACCGGGCCCAGCGATTCGGCGAGGGCCTTGGCGCAGAACCGCGGCCAATGACCCCGGATCTCGGCCGGCAGCCGCCAGTTCAGGTGCTGGACGAAGACTTCGTCGAGGGGAACCGGGCGGACGTCGTAGCGGACGAGCGCGGCATCACGCCCGAGTCGACGCAACCACTGGACGACATGGTCTGGGTTGGCGACGGAGCCGCTGAGGAGGAGGAGTTGGGTGCGGGGGGGGGCGAGCGCAATGGCGAGTTCGTAGTTCAGGCCGCGGTCCTCGTCTGCGAGCATCTGGTATTCGTCGATGACGAGAAGGGTGGGGCCGTCGCCGTGGATCAGGCGGTTCTTCTGGGTTTCCAGGGTGGCGACGATGACCTGGGCGGAGAGGTTGTCTGACAGGTCGCCGGTGGCGATGCCGACGTTCCAGCCGCGGGAGCGCCATTCGGCGAGCTTGTCGTTGGCGAGGGCGCGGGTGGGGACGGTGTAGATGGCCTGGCCGCGATTCTTGCCTTGATTGGACCAGAGTTCGAAGACGAGCGTCTTCCCGGCGCCGGTGGGCGCATGGACCACGACGTCCTTGCCGGCGCGGAGGGCGGAGACCGCCTCCTGCTGCCAGAGGTCCGGTACGGTCACCTGCTGCAGCGAAGCAAAGGGCGAGGCTGCGGTCTCCGACGCGGTGTCGGATGACTTGGTGGGGGCGCCCTGCGGATTCACGGGCGAAAGGTTGTGTGTTCCGGCCGAAAGCCAAGCTCCAATCCGGTTTGGCCGTTCTGGAGGGCGAATGGCGCATGGCGGCCAATCCGTTTCCGGGGGAATGAGGGCATCCCGCGGGAACCCCATTCGCATGCTTGCGGAGCGGGGCGGACTCGGAGACAAACCCGCCCCCCGATCACGGGGATGAAAACTTTCCGACTCTGATTCCGATTCCGATTTCCGCATGAAGAACAAGGGCATGAACGACGCGCAGTTCCTGGCGCTGCTGGAGAAGGTCCTGCCGAAGGCGACGCCGGATCCAAGGTTGGCCTCGGCGATCTACGACCAGGTGGCGCAGGAGGTCCGGCTGATCAACAACATGAAGTCCTTCGAGAAGTTCTGCACGGAGGGTTCGCTGCCCGACCTCGAACCGGCGACCGTCGAGGGATTTCGAGACCAGATCGCGTCTAACTTCACCAACGCGCAGGTGAGCGTGGAGCCGAGCGAGAAGGGCGACTCGGTGGCGGTGGAGATCGTGCTGCCAGACCGGACGATCTCGAACAAGCTGAAGGTGATCCCGCCCGGGGCGGAGGAGGCCGAGGAAGTAAAGGCGAAGTTCGTGCCGTTCCCGGTGGCCCTGCCGGAGGATCCGGGCCTGTTCTGGATCCTGGCACGGCGCGAGAACATCGGGCCGGACGAGGCGGGCATCTTCCTTTCGAACGTCGAGCAGGAGTACTGGGAGTCGAAGGCGGGCCAGAAGGCGCAGAAGGATCGGGTGGAGAAGTCATTCGCGGAGTTCATCCAGCGGGTGCCGGCAGCGGCCCTGGCGGACCGCGGCTTGAAGCGGCACTACAAGGACCCGGAACCCTGCAAGATCCTGCACCGGGGGCCGGCGAAGAGTCAGGCCGATCCGTCGGATCGGACGGATCTTGCGGAGGGTGAAGAGGGCAACTGAGCACTTGAAAGGGAGGGGGGGGGCGTGTTCCTTGGGGGTGTTCCCACCATGAGCTTTTCCATGAACCGTCGATCCTTCCTTGTGGCTGCGGCCGGAGTGCCGCTGGTGCCGTCATTGGCGTATGCGCAGGCCGGCAAGTCCTACACATTTGGCCTGGTGGCCAAGTCGCAGGGGAATGCCGTCTTCCAGGTCGCGCGGGTCGGTGCCGAGGATGCAGCCAGGGAACTGGGCGCGAAGCACGGCCTGAAGCTCAAGATCGACTGGCGCACCCCGAACGAGGAAGACGCCCAGAAGCAGGCGGAGGCGGTGGAGCAGCTCGTGCTCGCCGGGGCGGATGGCATCGCGGTCAGTTGCAGCGATGCCAACAAGCTGACGGATGCGATCAACAAGGCGGTCCAGAATGGCGTGCCGGTGGCGACCTTCGATTCGGATGCGCCGGCTTCAAAGCGCTTCGTCACGTACGGCGTCGACGACGAGAAGTGCGGCGAGCAGGTGATGGTGGAGTTGGCGAAGGAGATGGGGGATCGCGGCGTGGTGGCGATCCTCGCCGGCAACCAGAACGCACCCAACCTGCAGAAGCGCGTCTCGGGCGTGAAGAAGGAGGCGGCGAAGCATGCCGGGATCAAGATCCGCGAGACCTTCTACCACAAGGAGACGCCGCAGGACGCGGCGGCGGCGATCGAGCGGGCGATGCAGTCGTATCCGGACATCACCGGGTGGGCGTTGATTGGTGGTTGGCCGCTGTTCACGGAGAACGCGCTCAAGTGGGCGCCCGGGACGGTGAAGTGCGTGAGTGTGGATGCGCTGCCGATGCAGCTGGCCTACATCCGGTCGGGGCACGTGCAGGCGTTGCTGGCGCAGCAGTGCTACATGTGGGGCTACCGTTCGATCGAACACCTGCTGAACAAGGTGCACTTCAAGAAGTCGCCGGCGGCGATCAAGGACGTGAGCCCGCTGGAGCGGATCGCGAAGGCGAACGTGGATGCCTACGCTGAGAACTGGAAGAAGTGGCTGCCCAAGTAAGAGGGGGAGTTCAAGTTTTCAGTTTGAAGCTCGTCGCAGACGACGCGGGGAGGCTGACGGAATTCCCGCCTCGTGACCTCGTCGGCTACCTGGTTCTGTGAGCTGGAGACTGGCGACTGGGAACTCTGCTTGGTCCCGCCTCGTTACCTCGGCGTCGGAGCCGGGGCCGGCAGGGCGCTGAGTTCGATGGCGAGGAAACTGAAGCCGGCCGGCAGTCGGCGTTGGAGGGTTTCCAGCGTGACCTCTTCGACCCGGGCCCCTGTGGGTGGGCGCATGGACCAGCCGGCTTCCGCAGTCGAACGTTCCACCCGGACCCGGCGGAGCCAGGCGGTCAGGTCGATGCCGGCGGCGGGATCCTGCCATCGGGTGGCCAGCGGGAGGCCGGCCGTCTGGTTGATCCAGAGGGTCAGGGTGAAGTCGGAGGAACCCAGATAGTCGCGGGCGAGTCCACCCGGACGGATCCGGAACGGGGCGCAGGATTCGCCCTCGATCCGGACGGGCGGGAACGCCGTGGTGTCGCATCCCTTGGCGGCGACTCCGAGGAGGGATCCGGCGGCGGGGAATCCCATGGGCGAAGATCCGGTCGGGAGGCGGAGGCGGCTCCATCGGCGCGACGCGGCCTCCCAGAGCCAGGTCTGGTCGCCCATGCGTCCGAACTCGACCCGGGTCCGGTTGGTGCCTGCGGCCAGGTGCAGGCGGTCGGGGATGCGGAGGGCGAGTGAGGTGCGGAGGTTCGTGAAGCCGAGCGGGGCCTTGCCTTGGGCGACGAGTTCGAGCTCGGTGCGGACGGTGGGTGCCTGGTTCTGCCCGGATTCCAGCCAACCGGTGACCCGTTGGACCGGCGGCACCCAGGCGGGATCGGCCGCGTGGAGCCGGCAATCGAGGGCAAGGACGAGGCTGAGGATGCCGCAAAGGACGCGCACGAGTGAGACGAGGTTGGGGCTGGGATGTAGGGCCTGCAAGGTTGGCGATGTCCTCATCGCCTTTGGAAGGGGCTTGAGAGGGCAACGAGGAGGTTGCCTCCCCGTTTTGGGTGGGGGCTTGGTCGCGATTCGCAGCCTGATTCGGCAGCGTTCATTCTGATGCTTGAGTAATTCATTTTAACCTGTCATTCTGTATAGTATGCATCTCAAAAGAGACGCTGAAAACCTGCTCAAGGACATTCTCGAAGGCGACAAGATCGGGGTCATCCTCGGCGCCCGGCAGGTAGGCAAGACGACTTTGGTCGAACGCGTCCTCGGCGGCCGATCCGCAGCTTTCCTCAATCTGGATGTTGAGGTGGACAAGTCCCGATTTCTGGCCGCGGCGTCCTTGTCACCGCGCGATGGCCTCCGTTCACTCGGCAGCCCGGAGGTGCTGGTGGTCGACGAGGCGCAGCGACTGCCTGAGACGTCCCGGATCATCAAGGGATGGCACGATTCCAGAGTGGCGGCAAAGGTCGTCCTCCTCGGCTCCTCTTCGCTGGATCTCCTGGACCAGGCCGCGGAGAGCCTTACGGGTCGAAACCGGAAGCTGGTGCTGCCTCCGCTCCTGTTTTCCGAGACGCTGGGTACTCAGGATTGGGCGACGTCTGGGGCGACGTCCGGTCACCTGCGGGAGCACTTCGCGCCGCAGTTGCGGACGTTCCTGCTGCAGCGGTTGAGTTTTGGCAGCTACCCCGAAATCGTGACGAGCGGAGAGCCGATCCGGTTGTTGCGTGAATTGAGTTCGGACTACCTCTGGAAAGACGTGCTCCAGGCGGGGTTGGTCAAGACGCCCGATTTGATCAAGCGACTGCTGATGCTCCTCGCCCATCAGGCGGGCTCGGAGGTGTCCGTCAATGAACTGGCGACGCAGTTGCAGATGGCGCGTCCGACGGTGGATCGCTATCTGGACCTTTTGGAACAGACGTTCGTTATCTTCCGGCTTCCCTCCTTCAGCACGAATCCGCGGAAGGAAATCGCCAAGAGCCAGAAGGTCTTCTTTTGGGACACCGGAATCCGCAATGCCCTGCTCAGCGCCTTCTCGACGGACGTCTTCCGGCCCGACATTGGCGTGCTCTGGGAGAATTGGGTCATCGCGGAGATCGCGAAGCGCAACGCGTTGCTGGGTTCGCCGGCAGAACTGTTCTTCTGGCGGACGCGGGCACAATCGGAAGTGGACTTGGTGGTGAAACAGGCCGGCATCCTGCAGGCATTCGAGATCAAGTGGTCGCCGCGTCGGGTTTCGGGCAAGGCCTTTCGCGAAGCCTACGGAGTCGACGTCCAGTGCATCCATGCGGATGATCCCTTCTTCGTGGATCGATTCGATTGGTAGTAGCAGGATGGGGAATGCGCATGGGGCAGCGGGTGGCAATTTGGATGGGTGTCTTGGCGGTGGCGATGCTGGCCATGGGGGAAGCCCAGGCCCACGTCGGGACGCATCCGTCGGTGCACGACACGGTGGCGGGGATCCTCGACCGGTTGGGTCGGACGCAGTCCACCAATGAGCTGAAGCGGATGAAGGTGTCGGAGGCGCTGGCGCTGATCACGGCGAAGGAGCGGGAGGTTCTGGGTTCGGAGCACGTGTTGTTCCGGGTGAACGTGCCGACGCTGGTGACGGTGTTGAAGGACTCCAAGAACACGAATGACCCCTACTGGCTGGCAGAGCGAGGGTTCGTGGCGAAGACAAATTCCGTGACCCGCGGGAGCGTGCGATTCGAGGCGTGGCAGAAGGAGTTTCCGGCGGGGTCGGTCGGGTTGGGGGTGAATTCGATCGGGGGCGGGGGCGAACACTACCTGGTGCTGGCGCAGCCTTTGAAGGCATCGGACAAGCTGGTTGTGGACGAGTTGTATCCGGCACAGTTGCGGGTGGGCGTGTTCACGAACCACATCGCGCCGTACGCGGACTTGGACGTGACGATCACGAACGTGCCGCCGGCGTTCGCGGGGATGACGATCGTGCGGACGCTCCGGGAGCGGCGGGAGGACGGCAAGTTGTTGGGGATTTTCCGATGGACCGATCACCCGAGTCGGGCGCGGCCGGATCATGTGGTCCTGACGTGGAGCGGGGATCCGCAGACGACGCAGGCGATCCAGTGGCGGACGTCGCCGCGGGTGCGGACCGGATATGTCCAGTATGGGCGTGCGGCGGACCTGAACTCGCCGCGGGAACGGAAGCCGGTCCGGGTGAAGGCGGTCACCGAATGGGTGAAGGACGAGCGGTTGGTGAACGATCCGTTGGTGAACCGGCACACGGTGGAGTTGACGGGTCTGGAACCGGGAACGCGGTACCTGTACTCGGTCGGGGATGGGAGCCGGGATGGTTGGGAAGAGTATCAGGAGTTCACAACGGCGCCGGAGGGGATCGTGCCGTTTTCGTTCATCTATATGGGCGATGCGCAGAACGGGTTGGACCGTTGGGGTTCACTGGTCCAGACGGCTTTCCGGGATCGGCCGGATGCGGCGTTCTACCTGATGGCGGGCGATCTCGTGAACCGAGGTGCGCAACGCGACGACTGGGACAGCTTCTTCCACAATGCGCGGGGGATCTTCGATCGTCGGACGCTGGTGCCGGTCCTGGGGAATCACGAATACCAGGGCGGGGAACCCAACCTGTACCTGCAACAGTTCGCGTTGATGCGGAATGGACCGTCGGAGATCCCGCCGGAGCGGGCGTACAGTTTCCGGTATTCGGACGCGCAGATTGTGGTGCTGGATTCCAACCTGGCGCCTTCGAAGCAGACCAACTGGTTGGCGAAGGAGCTGTCGGGAAGCAAGGCGACGTGGAAGTTCGTGACGTATCATCATCCGGCCTACTCGTCGGCGGAGGGGCGGCAGAACGAGACGGTGGTGAAGCACTGGACGCCGTTGTTCGACAAGTACCATGTCGATCTGGTGCTGCAGGGCCATGACCACGCGTACCTGCGGACGTTCCCGATGAAGGAAGGGAAGCGGCAGGAGACGCCGGCAAAGGGAACGGTGTACTTGGTGGCGACTTCAGGAACAAAGTTTTACCCGCAGGCGAAGCACGACTACACGCAGGTGGGGATGACGAACGTGGCGACCTATCAGGTGCTGGACATCCAGATCAGCGGGAACCGGCTCAACTACCGGGCCTTCGACCTCGATGGCGTGCTACGGGACCAGTTTGTCATCGAGAAGTGAGGGGAGGAGTTTGAAGTTTGAAGATTCAAGTTTGAAGCGGGGGCTGGGCTTGAACCTTGAAACTTGGAACTTGGAACTCTGTAACGGCTCGTGAGGGCACCCGGCCTGCAACGGGAAGTAGGCCGCGTGCCCCCACGCGGCGTGTCATGATCGTCGCCGGGTGAGGGCACCCGGCCTACAACGGGATGTGCGGCGGGTCATGATTGTCGCCGGGTGTGGGACACTCGCCCCACCCGGCGGGAGGAGGTTCATTGCGTGGGGCGTGCCAGGGGAAGGCGGAGGCAGGCGGCTTCGCGATCGTTGCGGACGACAAGGAGATTTCCGGCGAGGGCGATGGGGTTCCAGGTCTTGGCATCGAAGATCCTGCGGCGGGCGAGTTCGCCGGGCCCTGTGCGGGTGGGTTGGAGGAGGCAGATTTCACCGCTCTCAGCCATCAGGACGTAGAGGTTGCCGACGAGCAGGCCCTGGCCGTGTCCGTAGCGGCCTTCCTTCCACAGGCCCTGGCCGTCGGCGAGTTCGATGCCGGCGAGGATGCCGTCGTCGAGGCCGAAGATCATGTCGCCGAGAATGGCCGGGTTGGAGAACTTGGCCTTGAGCTTCCGGGAGCTCCAGAGCTGGGTGACGGAGTGGTCGGGCCGGATCTCGAGGGCGGTGGCACCGACGTTGTAACCGGCGCTGACGAGAAGGCGATTGGTGCCGATCACGAGGGGGTTGGCGACGAGCGGCATGCCGGTGCCGAAGGGATGCTTCCAGAGTTCGCGTCCGTTTTTGGGATCCAGGGCGAGAACGGTGCGGGAACCGAAGACAACGAGTTGCTGGGAGGATCCAATCTGGAGGAGGGCTGGGGAGCCGTAGCTGGCGCCGTGTTCGCCTCCGGACCACACGACCCGGCCGTCGGATGTGTGGAAGGCCCAGACGGAGGATTTGCCACCGGCCTGGACGATGACGAGGTCGTCGGAGACGAGCGGCGAGGAGGTGAATCCCCATTCCGGGATTCCGCAGTTGGCGAGTTGGGTGAGCGAGTGGGACCAGAGCGGTTTACCGGTGCGTCGATCGACGCAGGTGAGGTTGCCGGTGGCGCCCATGGCGTAGAGGCGATCGCCGTGGAGGGTTGGGGTCGCGCGCGGTCCCTCGCCGGCGATGGTGGTGGCGTAGCGACCGGTGGAGGCGTGGTGCCAGAGGGGCTTTCCCGTGTTCAGTTCATACGCGGTGATCCATTCCTCCAGATCGTGCTGCTCCTGGGTGTAGGCGATGCCATCGGCGACGACGAATCCGGACCACGCGGGACCGACGGGGTGGCGCCAGAGTTCGACGGGACCATTCGAGGACCAGTCGGCGGCGAGAGCGAGGTTGCGGAGGGTGCCGTCGCGGTTGGGGCCGAGGAACTGGGGGAAGTCGGAGTTTTGGGCGGGAGCCTTGGTGGACGAACCGACGTCGGCGGTGGGAGCGGACGGGACGGCGGCGACGGACTTCCAGCGGAACTCAAAGATGGGGAGCAGGTCGCCGCTGACGCCGGTGATGCGGAAGGAGGCGGCGGCCAGGACGACGGCGGAGAGGACCGAGAGGACGCCGGTGGCGCGCCATTGGCGGGGGGCGTTGGAGAGCAGGCCCCACCAGGCAAGGAGCAGCGGGGCGGTGGTGATGATCGCGGCGAGGAGCGTGAGGTTGCGCTGTTGGTGGGAGCGGGCGGGATCCATGCCAGCAACCCCGACGGCGGCGGAACCGAGGACGAGGATGACCACGGCGATCCACCACCGGATCGGGCGACGCGTGCCCGGGGTGGAGGAATCGCCGGGATGGGACATGGGCGGCATGGCGGAGATTGGGGTCGGGCAGTCCGGGATGGCAAGGCGGGCATGGTCTGCCTAGGTTCGGGTCATCGAATATGGGACATGAACGGATTCAGGCGGCGGATGACGTGGAGTTGGCCCTCGTGGCGGCGGACCGGTGGTTGGACCGGGTCGAGGCTGCGGTGAAGGCAGGACTGCCGCATCGGGTGGCTTTGGCCGGGGGGCGCATCACCAAGCGATTCCTGGCAACGGTCGCGACGCGGTCGAAGGAGCGGGGGATCAGTCTGGCCGGGGTGGACTTTTTCTGGGGGGACGAGCGGTGCGTGCCGCCGGGCGACCCCGAGAGCAACCATCGGTTGGCACAGGAGGCGTTACTGGTCCCGGCGGAGATCGCGTCGTCGCGGATTCACCGGGTGCTGGGGGAACTGGACCCGGCTTCAGCGGCGGCGTTGGCGGAGCAGGAGTTGCGTCGGGTCACCGGGGTGGAAGGGGCGGCCATGCCGGTGCTGGACCTGGTTTTCCTGGGGATGGGCGAGGACGCCCATGTGGCTTCGCTGTTTCCGGGGGCGATCGCGTCGGTGACCGAGTCGGCGTGTGTGTACGTCGGGACGACGGGGCCGAAGCCGCCTCCGCGGCGGGTGACGTTGACCTACCGTGCGTTGGCGGCGGCTCGGGAGGTGTGGGTGTTGGCGTCGGGTGCCGGGAAGGAAGCGGCGTTGCGGGCGTCTTTGGAGTCGGGAAGCCAGACGCCGTTGGGGAGGGTGCTGAGGGAGCGGGAGAAGACGATGATCCTGACGGATATCGTGGGTTGAAGGCGGGAAAGTTTTCAGTTTCAAGTTTCAAGCGGGGACAGGCCCCAGCGAGAGGTGGGGCGAGTGTCCTCACGAGCCGATTTCGGCCCGCTTCAAGCCTGAACCTGAGAACCTCGGGCTTTGGAACGGCTCGACGGAGTCTCGCCCCACCTTTCTGGCGGGCTTGAAACTTGAATCTTGAACCTTGGGACTTGGTTCAAACTTGGGACTTGGCCCACCACTTCGCCCCAGGATGGAAATGGTTTTGAACAGTTCCGAGAGGAACCCGTCGATAGTTCCGTTGGTTGGTTGGGTGTCCGCTAAGGGTTGGCACAGGGGTCTTGCTTGGCGGTGGGGTGCGGACACGCTGTCTCCAGTTGGCTCCACCGCCGATCTGAGCGCCCAGGTGAGGGCGTCGTTGACCTCATCACCAGAGAGCCGGTCCTGAGTGGGACCGGCTCTCGCTTTTTGGTGGATCGGATCGATCGGACGGATCCGTCGGATCGGACTGATCTATGGGCTACTGGAGGGTGGAGAGGATCTGCTTCTCCTTGGCCTGCCAGTCGATGAGGCGTTGCTGGTGTTCGGCGAGGACGGAGGCGGGGACCTTCTGGGTGAAGGCGGGGTTGGCCAGCTTGTCCTGCACCTTCTGGATCTCCGAGCGAACCTTGGCCAGTTCCTTTTCCTGGCGGGCCTTCTCTGCCTCGACGTCGACGAGGCCGGCGAGGGGCAGGAAGAGTTCGCCGATGGCATTGGCGGCGACGGGGGTGCCCTTGGGGGCCTGCCAGTCGGCGGCGGCGAGGGTGAGGGCCTCGGCGTTGAGGAGGCCCTTGAGGATGTCCAGTTCCTCCTGGGGCAAGGGCGACGCCGGCCGCAGGACGAAGGGCACGCGCTTGTTGGAGGCGATGTTCGACTGGGCGCGCAGGTTGCGGCCAAGGGTGACGAGATCGAAGCGGGCCTGGGCGGAGGCTTCAACGACGGGATCGATGCGAAAGTACTCGCGTTCGTCGTCGTCGAAGGACTTCGGCCAAGCGGCGTAGAGGAGGGTCTTGCCGCCGCGGTCGGCCGGCAGGTCCGTGTTGAACGCCATGCCGTGCCAGAGTTCCTCGGTGATGAAGGGGAGGAACGGATGGAACAGTCGGAGCGTGTGGCCGAGGACAAAGTCGATGACGGCGAGCTTGTTGTTCCGCTGGGCGACCTTCGCAGCGTCGGCGGGCGGTTCGCCTGGGGTGCCCAGGACCGCCTTGGAGGCCTCGACGTACCAGTCGCAGTACTCGCCCCAGAAGAAGCGGTAGAGCGTCGCGGTGGCGTCGCTGAACTTGTACTCGGCGAAGGCCTGGGTGACCTCGCGGATGGCGAGGTCGAGGCGGCCGAGGATCCAGCGGTCGTCGGTCGTGAGCAGGGCCGGGTTGACCTCCTGTTCGGTCTCGCCACCGTGCATCTGGCGGAAGCGGCAGGCGTTCCAGAGCTTGTTGCAGAAGTTGCGGCCCAGTTCGACGGCTTGTTCGTCGAACAGCACATCTTGGCCGAGCGGAGCGGCACGCATCACGCCGAAGCGCAGGGCGTCGGCGCCGTACTTGGCGATGAGGTCGAGGGGATCGGGCGAGTTGCCGAGCGACTTCGACATCTTGCGACCCTGTTTGTCGCGGATGATGCCGGTGAAGTAGACGTTCTTGAACGGCAGGTCGCCCATGTACTCGTACCCCGCCATGATCATGCGGGCGACCCAGAAGAAGATGATGTCCGGGCCCGTGACGAGATCGGTGGTCGGGTAGAACGCCTTGAGGGTGGCGTTGGCGGAATCGTTGGCCTTGTTGTCGGTCCAACCCATGGTAGCGAAGGGCCACAGCCAGGAACTGAACCACGTGTCGAGGACGTCGGGGTCCTGGGTCCATCCGTCGCCGGCCGGGGCTTCGAGACCGCAGTGGATTTCATCGCCACGGTTCCACACCGGGATCCGATGCCCCCACCACAGTTGCCGGGAGATGCACCAATCCTGGATGCCGCCCATCCAGTGGTCGTAGACCTTGGCCCAGCGGTCCGGGAAGAAGCGCATGGAACCGTCGGCGACGCAGGCCTTGGAGGCTTCGACGCTGGGGTACTTGAGGAACCACTGCTCGGAGAGGCGCGGTTCGATGGGGACGTCGGCGCGTTCGGAGAAGCCGACGTTGTTGACGTAGGGTTCCGCCTTGTCCAGGGAGCCAGCGGCTTCCATGAGTTCGGCGGATTTCTTGCGGGCGGCGAAGCGGTCGAGGCCGGCGAGTTCGGCGCCGGCTTCGGCGGTCATCTTGCCGTCCGGCGTGAGGACATCGATGACGGGAAGCTTGTGGCGGAGGCCGATCTCGTAGTCGGCCTTGTCGTGGGCCGGGGTGACCTTGAGGACGCCGGTGCCGAACTCGAAGTCGACGTGGTCATCGGCAATGATGGGAATGACGCGCTGTTCCTTCGGGACGTCGAGTGGGAGCGCCTTGTAGACGTGCTTGCCGATCAGGTGCTGGTAGCGCGGGTCCTTGGGATTGACGGCGACGGCGGTGTCCGCGGGGATCGTCTCCGGGCGGGTGGTGGCGATGGTGAGGAAGGTGCCCGGGTGTTCCACGACCTCGACGCGGAAGTGGTACATGAACCCGCGCTGCTCCTTCATGGTGACCTCCTCGTCGGAGAGGGCGGTCAGGGAGGCGGGGCACCAGTTCACCATGCGCTTGCCTCGGTAGATGAGGCCCTTCTTGTAAAGGTCCACGAACACGCCCTGGACGCACCGGGAGTATTCCGGGTCCATGGTGAAGCGGGTGCGGGTCCAGTCGCAGGAGGCGCCGAGGGCGCGGAGTTGCTTGAGGATGATGCCGCCGTACTTCTCCTTCCATTCCCAGATGCGGGCGACGAGGGCTTCGCGACCGAGGTCGTCGCGGTGCTTGATCTCGCCGGCCTTCTTGAGGGTCTTCTCGACGACGTTCTGGGTGGCGATGCCGGCATGGTCGGTGCCGGGCAGCCATAGGACCTCCTTGCCGTCCATGCGCGCCTTGCGGGCGAGGATGTCCTGGATGGTGTTGTTCAGGACGTGGCCGAGGGTCAGTACGCCGGTGACGTTGGGCGGCGGGATGACGATGGAATAGGCGGGGCGCGAAGCGGAGACGCGGGCGGGGTCTGCCGTGAAGCAACCCTGCTCCACCCAGAAGTCATACCACTTCGTTTCGACGGACTGTGGCTCGTAGGCCTTGGAGATCTCGGTCATGACGCAGCCCGGGAGCCTGCCTGAAGGCGGCACCGGGGGGGAGATTGAATTTTTTGGGGAGGGAAGCCCGCGGAGGCGCGGAGGACATTGAGGGGGATTTTTCCCCCAGAGGCGCAGAGGCGCAGGGGCGCAGGGGCGCAGGGGCGCAGGGGCGCAGGGGCGCAGGGGCGCAGGGGCGCAGGGGCGCAGAGGGGGGGCGCGCTGCCAAACGGATGTCCTAGGTGGGACATGAGTTTGGCAGAGGGGGCGGGGCGGGCAGACGGGGAGTTTTCCCGCAGAGGCGCAGAGGCGCAGAGGGGGCAGTTGGCGGAACTTCATGAAGCTGTGACGGGAATGCCGGCTTCCCGCTATCTGAGGAGGGGAGAGTGTGCTCGAAGCAGTGAGAAATCCTCCATGAAGACACAAACTCCTGAAATTCCTAAGACGGTTCTGTTGCGGGCCGTCATCCTTTTCATCGCCAACTCCATCCTGGCGGCTCCCGCCGGTCCGGTGCCGCAGGTGCCGGAGGGTGGAGCAGCGCCTGGTGTGTTTCCAAACACTTCGGTGACCGGGGTGAATGTGGTTGCCCGCGGATCGACAACCTTCAACAGCTCCGTCGACGTCGTCGGGCTGGAGGGGCAGGGGCCGATTCCGTGGTCGGTCAACCGCTTCAACCGGGGCGACTTCGCACTGCGGCTTAGCCCGGCGAATCCGGCGGCGGCCCTGAGCATCCTGGGGCAGGGTTTCCGCGAGTTCGGAGACTCCACTCCGGGTGTGGCAGCCAGCCATGCTTGGCGTCCGACGCCGGCTCTAGGGGTTGTGATGGCCTCGGCACGCCGGAATGGTCCGATCGACTGGAATGACGGTGAAGGTGCTTTCTATCCGACGATTGCGATCTCCCCGGCTTCGTCGGGCCCCGGATACAACATGTTGGACGGATCCTTCAGTGGCGGGAACCTCGACATCAACACGGGTCGTGCGGGCACACACGGGTCCAGCCCGGAAGCCAACTTCGAGTTTGGTGCAGCGTGGTTCCCCTATGACCAGGGCTGGATCGGGGGCGAAGCTGCCGGACCCACCGCCGAAGGCGGCGCGTCCTGGTCCGGTCCGTTGAATCACTCGGCCGGTCTGGCGGCGGGTATCGTCAAGTGGATCGACTACCCTGCGTCCAGTGGGGCGTTTGGTGGGCTGGCGACGGTGACGTTGCCGGGTGTGAACGTCCTCGAGGACGGAATGCTGTTCGCGATTTCCTCCGATGGCGGGAGCGACGTGAACATCCTTGGCGTGGATCCGCTCGACGATGGATCCGCCTGGCGCGTGACGATCCGTGAGGATTCGGCGATCGACGCGGAGACCCTGGTGGGTGCCGGGCAGTCGCGCTTCGAGTTCGTCTACATTCCGTTCAATGCCCAGCGCCTGATCGGCGGGCATGTGGTCGGAAGCACGGGGGCGAAGCGGAAGGCTGCGGGCGAGTTCACGGTGACGCGGACGGCGACCGGCACGTACGAGCTGAGCATCCCGGGGAAGAATGCTTCGAACGGAACGTTGTTGTTGCAGGTCGCGGACCGCGAGGCGGGCACGACGGAGCCGTTGGCGTCGCGGGCTTTTGCATCCTCCCAGTTTGCGAACGGCAAGTTCACGATCCAGACTCGGCGGACGGTGTCCGACAGCGAGGCGGAGTTGGTGGATGCGTCGTTCTACGCGGTGTGGGTGGACTTCGCGCAACCGCTGGCGATGCCGGACGGACCCCGCATGCGCGCGATCGGTCCGGTGGCGCTGAGCACGGACGAGACGGTGCTGCGGGAGACCGCGGTGGCGGCGTCCACGCACGTTGGAGAGGCTCTGGTGGTGTCGGTCGACCAGAACAACGCGGGCGGCTACACGGATCCGCTGAGCGGCCAGCCGGCGACTGCGGCGATGGTGGGTCAGTTCGTGGACGCGAAGACGCTGGCACCGATCGGTGAGCGTTTCGTGATTCTGGGGTCGAACGTGGGCGGCATCACCAAGGCGGACGTCACCTACAATCCGGTTTCGAAGCAGTACGTGGTGGTGGCGAGTGCTCGTTCGTACAACGTGAATACGAAGCATGTGCCGATGCTGGCCTTGGTGAACCCTTCGGCGGATGCGACACGGGTTGCGAAGGTGTGGGTGCATGATCCGGAGACGTTGGAGAACTACGATGACGTCGCCGTGGCCGCGGGTGCGCCGAACGGCAACTTCATGCTGGTTGCGGAGAAGGCGGCGACCGGCGAAGGCGAGACGACGGTGGGAGCGCTGTACAGCCAGACGGGCGAGTTGCTGACGCCGTTGGCGACGCGCGTGGATCCATTGCAGACCGTCGGGGATGAAGATGATCCGGACGTCATCTACCTGCCTCTCCGGGGCAAGTACTTCTACGTTTCGAACACGGACAACTCGAACGGTTCGACGGGGACGCTTTCGAACCGGATCGTGGGTTCGGTGCTGGAGACCACGCCGGGTGCGGGTGGGTCGTTGGTGGTGCGCACGGAGCAACCGCTGGGTGATGGCCTGCCGGCGCGGTCGGAAGGGCATCCTGCGTCGATTGAGAATCCGTTCAACGGACAGCTCATCACGGCGTACGACGCTGGCAACGACACGTCGGCCGGTGACCTGTCCTACTTCGACCTGGGCGTGGCGCCGAGCTACGTCTTCAAGTCGGCGGGCGCGGAGGTTCCTTACCTGAGCGGCGAGCCGGGTGTTCCGTTCCGGCACCAGCATCCGCAGTTCGAGGCGGACCCGGTGTCCGGGACGATTGTCCTGACGATGAATGCGCGGGCAAGCGCAGTGGGCCTGCCGGATGCACTGGCGTACTGGGTGCTCGGGCCGGACGGGCGGCCGTTGCCGGGGCAGCTTCCTGCTCCCTGGTTGCTGGCCGACGCCCCAGGCGGCATCAGCAATTCCGCCAACTTCCATGGGGTGGCCTATTCGCCGGTGGCGCAGTCGTTCGTCATGGCCTACAGCGCGGGCGCCGGCGTGGTCCATGTGGCCGGCTTGCAGGTGACGTCCTCCCATCTCGCGCCGGCAGAGCGTCCGAGCCTGCGGGTGGCGCGGTCGGGATCCGCGGTCACGCTGGCCTGGCCTGCGTCGGCCTCGGGTTACGTGCTGGAATCCGGCTCAACCCTGGGCGTCTGGAGCGCGGCCGGGCTGACGCCTTCGGTGGTGAACGGGGAAAACACCGTGACCACGGATGCCGCGTCTGGTGATCGGTTCTACCGACTGGTGCGCCCGTAATTGAAGCCTGCGAGCGATCGTGCGCCCCTTCCCGGGACCCGGGAGGGGGCGCTTTCCATTTCGGAGGACAGCCGACGAGCCAATGAACGCTTGCGTCGGGAGGGTGAAGTGGATGGCGTTGACGGGGCTTACATGCGCAACCGACCGCCGGCGATCGCCTTCATCTTCATCACGCTTTTCCTGGACATCCTGGGGATCGGGTTGGTGATCCCCGTGCTGCCGAAGTTGGTGGAGCAGTTCCGCGGTGGGGATCTGTCGGAGGCTTCGACGTTGGTGGGGCAGTTGTCGGCGGTGTATGCGCTGATGCAGTTCGTCTTCTCGCCGATCCTGGGGGCGTTGTCGGACCAGTACGGGCGCCGGCCGGTGATCCTGCTGTCGTTGCTGGGGGCTGGGTTGGACTACTTCCTGATGGCCTGGGCGCCGACGGTGGGATGGTTCTTCCTGGGGCGGGCCGTGAGCGGTCTGGCGGGGGCGAACATCACGGCGGCGACGGCGTACATCGCGGACATTTCCCCGCCGGAGAAGCGGGCGGCGAACTTTGGGATCATCGGGGCGGCATTCGGTCTCGGGTTCATCGCGGGGCCGCTGTTGGGCGGGTTGCTGGGCGAGAAGAGCCTGAGGTTGCCGTTCATCGCGGCGGGTTGCGTCACGCTGGCGAACTGGTTGTACGGGTTCTTCGTGCTGCCGGAGTCGCTGGGGCAGGACGTGCGGCGGAAGTTCTCCTGGGCGAGGGCGAATCCGCTGGGATCGTTCCTGGGTCTGACGCGGAACCCCGTGGTGCTGGGACTGGCGGTGGCGCTGTTCCTGATGAACCTCGGCCAGTTCGGGGTGCACAACACGTGGGTGCTGTACACGGGGTACCGGTTCGATTGGAAACCGAGCGATGTCGGGATCTCGCTGGCGGTGGTGGGGATCACGGCAGCGATCGTACAGGGCGGGCTTTCCCGGGTGATCATTCCCGCCATGGGCGAGCGTCGGGCGCTTTCGTGGGGCTTCTTCCTGAACGGGCTGACGCTGGTGCTGTACGGGCTCGCGACCCGGGGTTGGATGATTTACGCGATCCTACCCTTTGGCGCGGTGTCGGGTATCGGAGCGCAGGCGGGGCAGGGGATCGTGTCGAGGTCGGTGGGGCCGGATGAGCAGGGCTCGGTGCAGGGAGCGTTGGCCGGGTTGAACAGCGTGGCGGCGTTCGTGGCTCCGTTGGTGGCGACGAACCTGTTCGGGTACTTCATCGGGCCGCGTGCGCCGATGCCGTTGCCGGGGATTCCGTTCTTCCTGGGGGCAGCGTTGGTGTTTGCGGGATTGGTGGTGGCGATCGTGACGTTGAGGCGGGTGAAGTTTCAGGTTTGAACCTGGGTGGATTTCGCCGGGTGGGGGCACCCGACCTTCAGTGAAGGCCACGTGACCTCACGTGGCGGTTTGAGGGAGCGCCGGGTGGGGGCACCCGGCCTTCAGCGATGGGGAGATGTTCGCCTGATTACGGTTGGACGAATCGGGGCGGGTAGACGGGGCGGCCGGAGACACGGGCGAGGTGGGTGGCGAAGCGGCGGATGCCTTCACGGGCCGGGGCATCCATGAGGTACTGGATGTAGCCGCCGAGGTAGGCCTGACGGAAGGGTAGGTCATACTCGCTCCGCGACGCGACGATGGAGGGTAGGGCGGCGAGGCCGGCCTGGGCGGAGTCGAGGAGTTGGCGTCGGAGGGCGGCGGGCGCGTTGCGTTGGAGGACCCAGGCAGCGTAGGTGAACGGAAGCTTCTCCTGTTCTTGCCACAGGGTGCCGAGGTCGAGCCATTGGTGGCCGGACCTTCCGGGTTGGCCGTCGATGCAACCCTCGTTGCGTCGGAAGTCGATGGCGGCGTTTCCGATGAGGAGCACGTTGTCGAGGGAGGGGGCTTGGTCGTAGCGGTCGAGCGGGGTGAACTCCGGGTGGAGACCCTGGGCATCGAGCAGGATTCGGAGGAGGTTGACCGAGGTGCAGGAGGCGGTGTCGAGATGGATCCGGCGGATCTCCGGGAGCGGTTGGCGATGGGCGAGACCGACACTGAAGACGGGGCCGCGGGAAAGGATGCCGACGCCGTCGAGGATCTCGTGTTCGGGATGGAAGAGGGCCTCGGTGATTGAAAGGAGCGCTGCATCCAGGCGGCCGGCGTGCAGTTCGACGGCAAGTCGGGAGGGTGGGAGGAGGACGACGGTGTCGCCGAGGCCGTAGGTCAGCGGGACGGCGTTGAGGTAATGGACCGAGCCGATGCGGTGCGGTGAAATGTTCAAGGCGTCGGGGTGCGGTGAAAGTGGAGTGGCTGGATCAGAACGGGTCGGGTTCACCGGACTCGTAGTCCGGGTGGTCGGAGTCGGAGGAAGTGGGGCGGGTCTTGGAGGGGGTATTGGACGGGGAGCGGCGGGCGGGGGATGCGGGGTTGCTCCAGGCGGAGCGGAGGTTCCATTCCTCGATGAGATTGGAGGGGAGTTCTCCGATGAAGCGGCTGGCCTGCTGGAGGCCTTCGGTACCCTGGACGGCACGGATCAGGGGGTAGCAGAGGTAGAGTTCCTGCTCGGCGCGCGTGACGGCGACGTAGAACAGTCGGCGTTCCTCCTCCATGGCGTCGGGGTGATCCAGGGACCTGTGGGTGGGGAAGAGACCGTCGCAGAGCATGATCACGAACACAGCGTGGAACTCGAGTCCCTTGGCCTGGTGCACGGAGGAGAGTCGGATGCGTTCGTCGTCGGGTTCGCCTTCGCGCGGGGCGGCTTCGGCCTCGAGGTTGGTCTGGAGGGCGAGTTGGGTGAGGAACTCGGACACGGACTGGAACTGGTCGGCGTAGTTGGCGAGTTGGGCGAGTTCGTCGAGGCGGTTGCGCGGGTTCTCGTAGTTCGATTCGAGGAAGTCCTTGTAGCCGGATTCGATGAGGTGGCGGATGCAGCGTCCGGGGAGGTCGCGGACCTCGGGTCGGGCGAGTTGGGAGACGGTGGTGGCGAAGGAGGCCCAATGGGGAGCGGTCTTGGCGGGGACGGCCTTGGTGAGCGCGCCGAGGACGGGAGGCAGGAAGTCGGAGGCGCGGGGACCGGTGGGTGGCGGTGGCGGGGTGCTATCGGTGGTGCCGTCGTTATCGGAAGCGGGGATGCCGGGGTAGACGGGGAGGTCTGCGAGGCGTGGCTCCATGTGGGCCCGGAAGATCGTCCAGAGCTTGTCCGCGCCCTTGCCGCCGATGCCGGGGAGCATGCGGGCGAGGCGTTTGAAGGCGAGTTCGTCGAGCGGGTTGGCGAGGAGCTTGAGGTGGGCGGCGATATCCTTGATGTGGGCCTGTTCGAAGAAGCGGATGCCGCTGGTGATGAGGAAGGGGATGTTGTGCCGGGTGAGCTCCATCTGGAGTTCAAGGGCGTGGAAGTGCGAGCGGTAGAGGATGCAGATGCGGTCGAGGGGAACGCCTTCGTCGCGGAGTTCGAGGGTGCGTTGGGCGACGAACATGGCCTGCTCGGAGGAACTGAGGGCGGCGACGAGCGCGGGCTTCGGGCCGGTGGGACGGACGGGGCGGAGCGTCTTCTCAAACTGGCGGGAGTTCTGTCGGATGGAGGCGTTGGCGAGGGCGAGGATCTCCGGGGTGCTGCGGTAGTTCGTCTCGATGCGGAAGACCTGGGCGTTGGGGTGGCGCTTGGGGAAATCGAGGATGTTGGTGAAGTCCGCGCCGCGCCACGAATAGATGCTCTGGGAATCGTCACCGACGACCATGACGTTGCCCTGGGGGCCGGACATGAGGTCGATGATCGAGGACTGGAGGTGGTTGGTATCCTGGTATTCGTCGACGAGGATCCACTGGAACTGGCCTTGGTACTGGGTTCGGAGATCGTCGTTTTTCTCGAGCAGTCCTTTCCAGAGGGCGAGAAGGTCATCGAAGTCCATCAGGCCGGCGCGGCGCTTCCGGTCCATGAAGCGCTTGCGGATGTCGGTGATGTCGTCGAGGAGGGGTTCGAAGCTGGGGTGTTCGTCGCTGATGACCTGCGCGAGGGAACGGCCGGTGTTCACCTGCATCGAGTAGATCTCGGCGAGGACCTCGGGCTTGGGAAAGCGGGTTTCCTTCACGTCGATCCCGGAGTCCGTGATGCAGGCGGCGAGGAGGTCCTTGACGTCCTCGCGGTCGGCGATGGTGAAGTCGGCGGGGTAATCGATGCGGCGGGCATTGGCGCGGAGGATGCGGAGGCCGATGGAGTGGAAGGTGCCGCCCCACAGTTCGGGTTGGGGGCCTTCGAGGAGGAGGGATACGCGATCCATCATCTCGCGGGCGGCCTTGTTGGTGAAGGTGAGCAGGAGGATGTTGCGGGGGCGGACGTGGTGTTCGAGGAGCCAGGCCACGCGGTAGATGAGCGTGCGTGTCTTGCCCGCGCCCGCGCCGGCGAGGACGAGGGCGGGGCCCGGATTGGCGGACACGGCGGCGAGCTGCTGTTCGTTCAGCTCGCCGGCGTAGTTGATCCGCAGGTTGATCTCGGCCGAAGGAGGGGTCTTCAGCACGTACTCACGCGACATGCGCCGGAGCCTAGGGGGGATTGGCGGAAGTTCAAACACGGCGGGGAAATTGGAGTTCGCAGGGACATGGTTCCGGTCTCGGAGGGCGCGGAGTGAGGGCAGGTGCTCCCGCAGAGGCGCGGAGGCGCAGAGGGGATGGGCAACAATCCGGGCTGGCGGGTGGGGCGGGCGTTGGGAATGCTTCGGGGATGAAGTCCGCTACCAGATGGTTGGGAGTTTTGGCCGCCTGCGCGGTGATTGGGACGTCGGAGGGGGTGTTGGCGGAGCACCGGGCGACGTTCCTCGGGCATCCTGCCACGCGGTTCGCGGATCCGTTGGTGGCCTCGGAGGATCTGCGGTGGCGGTTCCGGGATCCGAAGCTGAAGCCGGACTTTGCGGAGGTGTTGCGGCAGTGGGGTTGGCAGGGGCGGTTGGATGACCTGTTCGCGGCGGCGGAGAAGGCGGAGATCGTGCCGGTGGAGATTCCCGTGGGTGGACGGATGCCTTTCATGTCGACGCGCCGCGGAGGCAAGGCGGTCTGCCTGAAGGATGTGGTGTGGGTTGGGGAGAAGCCGGCGCCGGCGTTTGCCTTCAACTTCACTTCCCTGGGGCGTCGCTACCGGTGCGTGACGCCGCAGGCCTGCAGCAATTTCTTTGTCGAGGATCTGGGTGTGGAACCGAAACCGGCTTTGGCGATCGACTGTTCGACGCCGAAGGAGCTGTTGCCCGGACGTCCGATCAAGGTCTGCCTGACGGTCCGCAACACGGGCGATGGACCGGAGTCGAAGGTGAAGGTCCGGCTGCCGCTGCCGGAGGGCGCCTCGCTGAAGGAGGCAACGCTGGGCGGGGTGGAGGAATCGGGGCAGATCGTCTGGAACCTCGACGCGGTCGGTGCAGGTGGTTCGCAGGAGGTGTGTGCGATGCTGGTCGCTGCGCGGTTGGGGACGTTTGGGTTCTCGGCTTCTGCGACGGGGTCCCAGTCGGCGGAGGTGAAGACGTCGTGCGAGACATTCATCCGCGGCGTGCCGGCGATCCTTCTGGAGATCGTGGATCTGGAAGATCCCATCGAGGTCGGGGGACAGGTGAACTATGTGATCAAGGTGATGAACCAAGGGTCGGCACCGGGGACGAAGGTCCGGGTGCGCTGCATTCTCGCGGACAGCCAGGAGTACATTTCCGGCAGTGGCAGCACGGCGATCGGCGTGCAGGGGCGGGTGCTGACGACCGAGGTGATCGCATCGCTGGCGCCCAAGGATTCGGCGGAGTGGCGGTTGTCCGTCCGTGCGGCGAAGGAGGATGACGCGCGGTTCTCGGTGGAGTTGACGAGCGACCAGTTCGAGACGCCGATCCGGGAGAACGAGTCGACGAGGCAGTATTGAGGGGGAGGGAGGGGAGTTACCAGTTTCCAGAGGCCAGTTGCCAGTTCTCGTGACCTCGTCGGCTACCGCGCAGGAAACTTGGAACGTCCATTGAAGGCCGGGTGCCCTCACCCGGCGTGGCGCATGGTTCCGCCGCGTGAGGGCACGCGGCCTACAAACCCGCTCAGCCTCGTTACCTCGGCGGCTACGGGGGAACGAAAAAGGGGCGACCGGGTTACCGGTCGCCCCTGTGCGTTGGGAGGGTTTGGGGAGGCTTACTGGCCGATCACGCGGTAGAATCCGGCTTCACCGTCCACGGGCAGTTCGACGCTGCGGTTGGAGGTGGTGGAGACGTCGGTCCAGGTGCCGGTGGCGAGGGCGGAGCGCTTCTGGACCTTGAAGGGCGCGTTGCCGCCGGTCCAGGAGACGGTGATGCCGCCGGCGGACTTGACGGACCCGACGGTGATCGGGGTCGAGGCGTTGGCGGACGGGGTGGGATCGTCGGCCGGAGCCGGGTGGGAGATGACGGTGTAGAAGTTGAGTTCGCGGGGCGAGGTAGCACCGAGCGCGGGCTTGTTCTCCAGATTGATCTCGCCCTTGGCGGCGACAAGGATCTGCCGGGTGGTCATCGCGACGCTCATCTGGAAGGTGCGGATACCGCCGATGGGCGCTTGGTTGATGAAGGGCAGGAAGCTTGGCGTCAGGGCACGGAAGGTGGTGCCTTCGAAGCCGAGGACGCGGGCGGCGACCTGTTGGTTTTCGTATCCATCGGGCTTGGCGACCCAGCTTACCACGACGCGGCCAAGGGCATCGGCGGCGACGTTGGCGCGGTCGAAGTCACCGCGGAATCCGCCTTCGGACGCCTCGGCGGCCGCGACGAAGGTGCGGGTGCGGGCGTCGAACGCGGCGACCCGAACGAACGGTCCGGTGTTCACCTTGCCGGCGACGAACACGTAGGGTTGGTTGATGTGGCCGGCGATGCGGGATCCGTCGCCGCGGCCGCGGTCGAAGCCTTCGCTGGAGGTGGCCTGGTCGACCGAGCCGAGGGCGTTGCCGGCATTGTCGTAGAAGTAGATCACGCCGGCGACGCGGGCGGCGAAGCCACCCTTGAACGGCGCGACGTTGGACCAGAAGTCACCGTCGGCGACCTTGAAGGTCTCCTTCACGATCGAGCCGTCGGGCTTGATGACGGTGGCGACGGCGCAGTTGCCATCGGGGCGGAACAGGCGGGAGCGGTCTTCGACGACGACGGCGAAGTTGCCGTTGTCGAGGCCGACGATGTCCCCGCCGAAGCGGGTGTTCTGGTCCGAGGCAACGACGCCGGAGTTGCGACGGCCGTGGGCGGCGTCGAGGGCATCGGCGAGGGGCGTCTGGACGAGGGTGGAGGTGTTCAGCGAGAACGGTTGGACGGTGGCGTAGCGGCTTTCGGCACCGCCTTCGGTGGTGCGGTTGTAGCCGGTGTTCCAGCGGTTGCCGGAGTTGAGGGCCTCGAAGAAGTGCGGGGAAGCTTCGCCGCCCGCGACGAAGTTGACGGCACCCGGGCGGGTGTCGCCACCGACGCGACCGGGGTTGCCGTTCTGGCGGGAGGCGTTGACCTGGCTGAGGAACGGAGCGCCAGCGTCGGTGAAGAAAGCTTCACCGAGCTTGGAGGCGCCGCCTGTGGCGGGTTGGAGGGCCACCACGTAGCGTTGCTTGTCGGTGGTACCATCGGCGAAGGCATTCGCTTCGATCAGGAAGGTCGAGGTGCCTAGGACGGAGGCGTTGGGCTCCCAGTTGCCGAGGGAGTCGAGGCCCTGGTTGATGACCGGACGATCGGGAACGATGCGGGTCAGGCCGGCGGCCTCGATGCTGCCGGGTTTGACGGGGATGACGAACTGGCGGAGGGCGACGGTGCGGACGTCGGGGACATCGGCGTTGCGGCTCTGCCAGACGATGGCGATGGTGTCGTTGCGGAAGGCGATGCGCGGGTGGCGGGATTCCAGGAGCGTGTCGCTGGGCATCTCCCGTTCGCTGACGTAGAACGTGTTGCCGAGGGGGGTGCCCTTGTTGTCGAACACGCGGGCGACGATGCCGCGGGCGAAACCACCGGTGGCGACGGTGTCATCGAAGGCGACGGCGACACGGCCGAGGGAGTCGATGGCGACATCGCCGCGGCCGGGGCCGTTGAGGGTGAGGTCGTCGGAGACCGAGCGCTTCCAGCGGATGGTGCCATCCGCGTTCAGGACCGTGACGAGGGCGGTGGGTTTGCCATCGGCGTCGTTGCCGAGGCCGAGGAAAGCGTAGGCGTCGTTGCCGTTGCCGGAGAACCCGACGCCATCACCACGACCGCCGGTGGCGGCGACCGGGTGATTGGCGAGGGTTCCGAGGTCGATGTTTGTGGTGGTGGTCGGCGTGCCGGCGTTGTCGAAGAGACGGAGCTTGGCGCGGCCATCGGCGCCGGCGAAGCGGATGCCGAAGCCATTCTTGGTGGCGGCGAAACCGTGCCACATGTTGGCCTGGGTTTTCTCGGCGCTCACCAGTTGGATCGGTTTCACCTCGGTGCCGTCAGGTTTCACGATCCGGGCAATGACATGCTGGGCGGCGGCGGCACCGCCGTAGACGTCGACGAGGTCGGCGTTCTGGCGGCTTTCGCCGACGATGACAATATTGCCGGTGGAGAGGTAACCCCAGTCACCGATGCGGACGCTGCCGGCACGGTCGGCATAAGTGTCGGTGAGTCCGGCTACGATACCGATCGGTTGGCCGTTGTTGTCGAGGAGTTGGGCGGTGGGGTAGTCGCCGGAGTTCACGCCCAGAGAATCGTTCTCGATGGGGGCGAAGGCGGGGACTTCCAGTGCGAGTTCGAAGGAGGTGGCGCCCATGCCGACGCCATCACCGAAAGGGTTGGCCTTGATCTTGGGGCCCCAGCTGGTGCGGGCGGGGGTGGGGGATTTGTCCGCGCGGAAGAAGGAGAGGAAGCGGGAATTGACCGTCTGCCCCGCGAAGGCCGGGTCGATCGACGTGAGGTCGGTCAGCGGGGTGAGGGGTTGGTTCTGGCCGTCGACGAGGGTCCAGGTGGCCTCCAGGTCGTTGAGGGCGTCGCCGTCGTCTTCCCAGCCGACGAGAACGTTGCCATTGCGGGCGATGCCCACGCCGAGGCTTTCGGTGCTGCCGTTGTTGATGTTGACCCCGTCCTGGGTGTTAAGGAAGACGGTGTCACCGGTAGGTTGGATGCCGCCGGCTTCCGGCGCTGCCGGAACGGTGGCTTGGGCGAACGCACTGCACGAACCCAGGCAGAGGCCGGCAACAGGGAGCCAACGGCGGAGCTTGGATTGGGATTTGGTCTGCTTCATGCGGGTATACCTTTCGTGGTGTCCCCAGATGGGCACGGTTCCACCCGGCGAGGGCAACAAGCCCAAGAGACCAGGCTGGATCCAAAAACTTCCGGGGATTCTGTTCAGATTGCCACTTGTCCCTTCGTGCTTGCTATCCCACGGACGGTGTATGCCGGTGGCTGGATTTGGGGTGGTTCCTTGAGGACCTGGGGACGGGTCGGGGTGGGTTGAGTTGGGGCGGCTCGACGGAGTCTCGCCCCACCGGGGGGGGGGAAGGGGCGGAGCGGCTCGACGGAGTCTCGCCCCACCGGGGAGGCTCATTCCTGGAGAATTGACTCAAGGCTTGTCCTTCGCACTGGGGTTTTCCAGCCTGCGGGGGTTCCAAGCCGGTGCCGATTCCGGGGAGGAAATGCCATTAACGACGATGAACCTGGTTCCGAAGCCTGTATTCCCGTGGCCTGGAGTGATCCGACGCTACGCTGATTTCCTTCCCGTGACGGCGGAGACGCCGGTCGTGACGCTGTTGGAGGGAAACACCCCGCTGATTCCGGCGCCGGGATTCGTGAAGGCGATCGGGGGACGTTTTGATCTCTACCTGAAGTACGAGGCGTTGAACCCGACGTGCTCCTTCAAGGATCGAGGGATGACGATGGCGATCACGAAGGCGAAGGAGCGAGGGGCGAAGGCGGTGGTGTGTGCGTCGACGGGGAACACCTCGGCTTCGGCGGCGGCCTATGCGGCCCGTGCGGGGATGAAGTGCGTGGTCTTGCTGCCGAAGGGGAAAATTGCGTTGGGCAAGCTCGCGCAGGCGCTGATGTACGGTGCGACGACGGTTTCGATCGAGGGTAACTTTGACGATGCCTTGCGGATCGTGCGTGAGTTGGGCGAGACGGGGGCGATCGAGGTTGTGAATTCGATCAACCCGGTGCGGATCGAGGGACAGAAGACCGCGGCCTTCGAGATCTGCGACGCGCTGGGGGATGCGCCGGACTTCCATTTCCTGCCGGTGGGCAATGCCGGAAACATCACGGCTTACTGGCGTGGCTTCAGCGAGTATCTGGCAGCCGGGAAGGCGGATACCCGGCCGCGAATCATGGGATGGCAGGCGGCGGGTGCCGCCCCGATCGTGCTGGGACATCCGGTGGAGAATCCGGAGACGGTGGCGACGGCGATCCGGATCGGGAATCCGGCGTCGTGGCAGGGGGCATTGCAGGCGGCCTCGGAGTCCGATGGGGCGATCCGGTCGGTGACGGATGACGAGATCCTGTATGCCTACAAGCTGCTGGCGCGGACCGAAGGATTGATGGTGGAGCCGGCCTGTGCGGCGCCGCTGGCCGGGTTGATCCAGGCGATCCAGAGGGGTGAGATTCCGGATGGCAGCCTCGTGACGGCGACCATGACCGGGCATGGGTTGAAGGATCCGGACACGGCAATCCGCGTGGCCGGTTTCGAGCCCATCGTGACCGCAGCGACGCGGGATGCGGTGGCCGCGGCGATCGGGTTGGCGTGAGCGGGTTTCCTGCGGTTGGAGGCGGGGAAAGGAAGGGTTCGCGCGAGCCGGGAGGGAGTCCTTAGATTCAAGATTCAAGTTTCAAGGCCAGCTCCCGCCAAACTTGAAACTGAAAACTTCAAACTCTGGAGCGGCTCGACGGAGTCTCGCTCCACCGGATTCGGCGCAGTGCACGCGGAGGCCGCCGAGCTTGACCGTGGGAAGCAGTCGCCTACCGGTCGGCTTGCGCTGCGTTTGCGGGTGCGGAACCTGACATCACGAATTGGAGCAGTAGCGAGTGGTTCCCTGGGCTCTGGGAATTTCAGTTGTAGCGGTCGGGGCTGAGGAGCGAGAGGTCGATGGAGGGTTTTTCGCCGTCGATCAGTTGGGCGACGAGTTGGCCCGTGATGGGGCCGAGGGAAAGGCCCATCATGGCATGGCCGGTGGCGACGACGAGGTTGGAATGGTTCCGGGTGCGGCCGATGTAGGGCAGGCCATCGGGAGAGCAGGGACGAAGGCCGTGCCAGGGTTGGATACCCTTGAAGTCGTCCGGGGTGAACGCGGGGTAGAACTTCGGGACGGACTTGATGATGCCCTGGACGCGGATGGGATTGATGTCCTCGTTGAGCCCGGCGATTTCCATGGTTCCGCCGAAGCGGAGGGTGGAGCCCATGGGAGTGACGGCGACGCGGGCCTCGGTGAAGATCGAGCAGATCCTGGGGAGTTGCCGGGGGTGGGTGACGGTG
The DNA here is from genome assembly GCA_903842505.1 of uncultured Verrucomicrobiota bacterium. Classification (GTDB taxonomy): domain Bacteria; phylum Verrucomicrobiota; class Verrucomicrobiia; order Limisphaerales; family UBA9464; genus UBA6176. The sequence goes on from CAIMMI010000051.1 coordinate 29,527, forward strand.
AGGCTGTAGCCCTTGCCCGCCTGCATGGGGAGGTGGAGATCGAGGCCGGTGCCGGTGCCCGGGGACCAGGATCCGCCGGCGAGGACGAATTGATCGGCTTCGATCGGGCCGGCGGAGGTTTCGACGGCGGCGATGCGGCCTTGTCCGAGGCGCCATCCGGTGACCTCGGTATTCCAGAGGAACCGGGTGTTGCGGGAGGCGAGGCGTTCCTGAAGGCCAGCCATGAGGAGGCCGGGGGAAAGGTGGCAATCCTTGGGGAAGTAGACGGCGCCGGCGACGTCCATGGTGACGTCGGGCTCGAGTCGGGCGAGTTGGGCGGCATCGAGGACCTCGGCGGGGATGTTGAGGGAGCGGGCCTGTTCGGCGGTCTTCGATTCCTCCTCGAGGGTGCGCGTGGACTTGCAGAGCATGAGGAGGCCGCGTTCGACCAGGCCGAAGTCAAAGCCGTCCTCGCGGGCGAGTTCGACGAAGGCGGTTCGGCTGGCGAGGCTGAGATCGCGGATGAGCGGGGCGGATTTCCGGACGTGTTCCGGGGTGGACGCCTTCCAGAAATTCCAGGCCCAGCGGATCAGGTCGGGGTCGAGGCGGGGCTTGATGTAGAAGGGGGATTCGGGGTTCCACATCCATTTCAGGCCGAGTGCGACCATGCCCGGGGCGGCGAGCGGAATGAAGTGGCTGGGGACGACCATGCCGGCATTGCCGAAGGAGCAGCCGTCGCGGCGTGCGGGATTGCGGTCGATGAGGGTGACCTGATGACCGCGCCGTGCGCAGGCGTACGCGGAGGCGAGACCGATGATGCCGGAACCGATGATGCCGATGTGAGCCATGATGCGGGTGCGGGACCCGTTGTTGGGAGGATGGGGATGGGGAGGACTGGCGTCTTGGTGGAAACCGGAGCGGGGGGGGTGAAACGAGGCACAAAACTTTTCCAAAAGAATTTGTAAGAAGTGGGGTGGTTCCTGCGATGAACCCTTTAGAGGAGCCCGCCTTTTCCGCAATCAACGCCGTATCCACTGGGGCGGGGCATGCCCGCGTGCGCATTTTGAAGCTGCCCCCAATCGAGAAGAGGACCGAGGCGGCATTGTGCTCATCGCCCTGAGGAAAGGGCTTGGGAGGGCAACCAGGACGTTGCCGTCCCGTTTGGGCTGGTTGCAAATCAGGCTTTTCGCCAGACGGAGACTCACTAGGCTTCGGGGCGAATCCGATTCATCTGCGAAGTTTCATGAACACCGTTACCGCCCTGAAGACCGTCAAGGGATCCACGAAAACCAAGGTTGAGGCCGAGCTGTCCCGCACGGGAGGCCTGCTGCGGCTGGCGCCGGCGTGGGTGCCGCGTTCCTTCCTGCAGCCCGGCCTGCGCCTGAAGCTGCATCCGGACGACACCTACGCCTACGGCGCGAACCGTGGCGGCATCGACGAGCGTTGGTTTGCGTCGACGACGGAGGCGGCGAACGAGGGGCGGGTGCCGGACGAGGGTCTCTCGTACGTGGTGGTGGGTGGCGAGCGGTTCACGTTGCGCAAGGCGGTCGAAGACGGCGGTGCGACGTTGGTCGGCAAGTCGATCTGGAAGAAGTACGGGCGGTGGCCGGTGTACTCGAAGTTCTTCGACAACATGGGGCCGATTCCGCACCACATGCATCAGTCGGCCAAGCAGGCGAAGCTGGTGGGACAGGAAGGCAAGCCGGAGTCGTATTACTTCCCTCCGCAGCACAACAACGTGGGGAACAACTTCCCGTACACGTTCATGGGATTTGAGCCGGGCACCACGAAGGCGCAGGTGAGGAAGTGCCTGGAAGATTGGAACAAGGGCGACAACGGGATCCTGGACCTGTCGAAGGCCTATCGGTTGAAGCCGGGCACGGGTTGGTTGATCGATCCGTGCATCCTGCACGCACCGGGTTCGCTTTGCACCTACGAGCCGCAGTGGGGCAGTGACGTGTTCGGCATGTACCAGAGCATGGTCGAGGGCCGTTATGTTCCCTGGAGCCTGCTCGTGAAGGACATGCCCAAGAAGCACCACCAGGACCTGGACTTCATCGTCGACCAGTTGGACTGGGACAAGAACGTGGATCCGAACTTCAAGGACAACCACTACCTGGAGCCCGTGCCGGTGGCGGACACGCGGAAGGAAGGGTTCGTGGATCGGTGGATCGTGTACGGCAAGGTGGACGGCGAGCAGTTGTTCACGGCCAAGGAACTGACGGTGGATCCGGGCGTGAAGGTGACGATCAAGGATGGCGGCGCCTACGGCCTGATCTGCGTGCAGGGCATTGGCAAGATCAACGGTCAGCCGTTGAACAGCCCGAAGCTGATCCGCTTCCACGAGTTGACCGAGGACGAGTACTTCTGCACCGAGGACGGGGCGAAGTCCGGCGTGACGTTCGAGAACACGAGCACGACGGAGCCGCTGGTCTGCCTGCGCTACTTCGGGCCTGAGGTCAACCCGGACGCCCCGAAAATGGGCGCGTACCGGAAGAACAAGTTCTGAGGGGGCTTGGCGATCGGTCGGATCGGTCTGATCCGACCGATCCGACGGATCCCGGGGGACTCAGGACGCGAAGATCTGGTCCATCTCGGTGCTCAGCTTGCGGAGGCCTTCGGGTGAGCCGGCGCCACCCTGTTCGGCGATGCCCCAGCCCTGATAGCCGATTTCGTCGAGGGCCTTCATGATGGCGGGCCAGTTGTTGTCGCCCTTGAGGAACTCAACGTCGAAGCCGGTCCACTTGCCGGTCTTGTCGGACTTCGTGCGGGAGTACTCCTTGATATGGAGCGTGGCGATCCGCTTGCCGAGAATGCGGACCCATTGTTCGGGCCAGCCGTAGTGGACGAGGTTGCCGCAGTCGAGGTGCCAGCCGACCTGGGGTGACTGGAGTTCGTCGACGTAGCGGGCGGCTTCGAGGGGGCTGAGGAGGAAATTGTTCCAGACGTTCTCGATGGCGATGCGGACGCCGAATTCTTCGGCGAGGGGGATGGCCTTGCGGATTTCGTCCTGGGAACGCTTGTAGGCGTCGGCGTAGCTGACGGTTTCGTTGACGACGGCCGGGACGAGGAGCACAGCGGGTGCGCCGTAGCGTTTGGCGTCGCGAAGGGATTGGCGGAGGCCCTCGAGGCCGACTTCGCGGACGGCGGGATTCGGGTCGGAGAGCGGCTTGGCCCAGTGGGTGTGGCAGCAGACGGATCCGGCTTTGAGCCCGGTGGCTTCGAGGGCCTTGACCATCTCATCCTGGTTCATGCCGCCCATGGGTTCCACGCCTTCGAAGCCGGCGGCCTTGACGGCGACGGCCTTTTCCATGACGGAACCCTTCACTCCGACGGTACCCCACATGATGCCCTTGCGGATGCGGCGTTTGGTTTGGGCGGCGTGGAGGGCTGGGAGGGTGGCGGCGACGGTGGCGGCGGAGCCGAGGGCGATGAAGGTGCGGCGATTCATGACGGAGATGGGTTTGGATGGAAGAACGGCCGCGTGGGATCACGCGGCCGTTCGTTGGAAGGTTTGAGTGTGAGGGACGGCCGGCTTAGATGAACTTCGTCTTGCCGGGGATGGCCTGAGGTTCGATGGGCAGGGTCATGTCCCAGGAGAGCTTCGCGGGCACGAGGGCCTGCTGGGAGTTGAGCGCCTGGTCCCAGGTGATTTCCTGGCCCGTGTAGCCAGCCATGCGGCCCATGATGCCGGCGAGGGTGCTCTTGACCATGCGATCGCCGTCGTTGTGGAAGCGGCCTTCGCGGATCGACTTGAACAGGACCTGGTGCTCGACGACGTACATGTCGGGCTTGTCGCCCTTGTAGCGCCACTTGATCTCGTTGCCGGACTTGATGTAGGGGGCGTTCCATCCGCTCCAGCCCTTGCCGGTGCTGCCGAGGACGTAGTCCGAGTTCTCGGAGTAGCAGGCGGCAATCTGGCGCTGGGCGACCACGCCGCGGGCACCGTTGGCCCATTCATAGACGACGGTGACGTGATCGAAGATGTTGCCTTCGCCGTTCGGGTGGACGCGGCCACCGTTGGCGGTGCACTTGACCGGGGCTTCATCTCGGAACGTCCAGAGGACCTTGTCGACCGTATGGATGCACTGCTCGACGAGACCGTCCCCGGCGAGCCAGGTGAAGTTCATCCAGTTGCGCATCTGCCATTCGAGATCCGAGACACCGGCGCGGCGGGTGCTGGCCGGGGCCATGGGCTTGACCGGGCCGGTCAGGTAGGTGCCGTAGACGCCGACGACCTCGCCGAGGCCGCCGTCGTGGATCTGCTGGTAGAAAGCCTGGCGGGGAAGGTCGTAGCGCCAGCAGTAACCGGCGACGAGGTTCAACTTCTTCTCCTTCGACATCCGGACCGTCTCCATCACGTGGCGGATGCCGGGGGCGTCGGTGGCCATGGGCTTCTCGCAGAAGACGTGCTTGTTCTTCTCGATGGCGTAGCGGAGGTGGGTGGGGCGGAATCCCGGAGGCGAGGCGAGGAGGACCACATCGACACCGGAGTCGATGACCTTCTGGAAGGCGTCGAGGCCGACGAATTGGCGATCGGCTTCGGCCTGGATGCGGCCGCCGAACTGTTCCTTGAGGCCCTTGACGGAGCCGGCGAGGGGTTCGGGGAAGGCGTCGCCGACGGACCAGAGGATGAGGTTGGGATCGGCGGTGAGGGCATTGCCGGCGGCGCCGGTGCCACGGCCGCCGCAGCCGACGAGACCGATCTTCAGGGTGTCGGCGTTCTGGGCGAAGGCCTGTTCACGAACCAGGATCGCCGGTGCGGCGAAAGCCACCGCGGCTGCGGCGGAGCTGGAACGAAGGAAATCGCGACGGGAGGAAGGATTCTGCGATGCGTTCATGGCGGGATAGTGACTCGCTCCAGCGTCCGCCATTCATTTCAGGATCGTCAAGTGACCGCTCCTGCCTTTTTTCGGGGAAGATGGCCGGTTCCGTGGGCCAGGAATCCTACAGGGAGTCGACCACGAAGGCGGTGAACTCGTGCTGGAAGTGGGGTGGGACGAGGACGCGGAGGCGGACGTGTTCGCCGGAGGAATAGTCTTCCTCGAGTACCTGGCCGAGGGCGTGGATGCGCGCGAGGGTCTTCTGTTCGGAGAAGGGGACAGCGAGGTCGAGTTCGGCACGGACGGGTTTGAGGCTGGAGCCCAGTTCGGCGAACAGTTCATCGAATCCTTCGCCTGTGCGGGCCGAGACGGCGACGGCGCGTTGGAAGAGGCCGTGCCAGCGTTGGAGGGCTTCGCGGTTGGGGAGGAGGTCGACCTTGTTGAACACCATGAGGGACGGGCGTTCCGCAGCCCCGATTTCGGTGAGGACGCCATGGACGGCGCGGATCTGTTCCTCGGCGTGGGGATGGCTGACGTCGACGACATGGAGGAGGAGATCGGCTTCGACGACTTCCTCGAGGGTGGCCTTGAAGGCTTCGACGAGGCCGTGGGGAAGCTTGCGGATGAATCCGACGGTGTCGCTGAGGAGGACGTTCTGGTTGGTGGGGAGGCGGAGGCGACGGGTGGTGGGATCGAGAGTGGCGAAGAGTTTGTCCTCGGCGAGCACGGTGGCGCCGGTGAGGGCGTTGAGGAGGGTGGACTTGCCGGCATTGGTGTAGCCGACAATGGAGGCGAGGGGCCACTGGTGGCGTTGGCGGCCGTCGCGTTGGGTCAGGCGTTGGCGTCGGACGACGTCGAGTTCGTCCCGGATCCGGTCGATCTTTTCCTGGGTCTTGCGGCGGTCGGCTTCGAGTTGGGATTCGCCTTCACCACCGATGGCGCCGAGGCCGCCGCGTTGGCGGGAGAGGTGGGTCCAATAGCGGGTCAGGCGCGGGAGCAGGTACTGGAGTTGGGCGAGTTCGACCTGGAGCTTGCCTTCGCGGGTGCGGGCGCGTTGACCGAAGATCTCGAGGATGAGCGAGGTCCGGTCGAGGATCTTGCATCCGAAGACTTCCTCGAGGTTGCGGGTCTGGGCGCCGGAGAGTTCGTCGTCGAAGATGATTGTGTCGACACCGAGTTCCTTGCAGCGGGTGGCGAACTCGGCGGCCTTGCCGGGGCCGATGCAGGTCGTGGGGTGGGGCGCTTCGAGCTTCTGGGTTCCGTCTCCGAGAACGACGGCACCCACGGTGGCGGCGAGTTCGCCGAGTTCGTCCAGGGAATCGCGGACATCCCAGGCGGAGCGGGACTTGAGTTCGAGGCCGACGAGGAATGCGCGTTCGGTGCGGCGATCTGCTGTTTCTACGAGGGCTTTCAAAGGAAGGTGGGGGGAGGCTACGCCAAGGGTGGATGAGGGCAAGGGGTGAGCGCGTGCGAAGCAACGGTTGGCGCCTTTTCGTGGTTTCCTCGGAGGGGAGTGACGCGGCACCCTCGCCCTCAGATGTCGGTTGAGATCCTTCCTACGCATACGCCGCGGCATTTCCATGCGGCGGTGGAACGTGCCTGTGACCTGTTGAAGCGTGGGGAGGTGGTGGCGCTGCCTACGGAGACCGTCTATGGCCTGGCAGCGAACGCCTGGGACGAACGGGCCGTTCGGCGCATCTACGAGGTGAAGGGTCGTCCCTCGACCAATCCGTTGATCGTCCACGTGGCGGATGGGCAGATGGCGTCGGATTGCTCGCAGGATTGGCCAGACCTGGCGACGCGTCTGGCATCCCGGTTCTGGCCGGGACCGTTGACGCTGGTGGTTCCCAAGTCGGAGAAGATCCCGGCCGGGGTCACAGCCGGCGGGGAGACGGTGGGGGTCCGATGGCCGTTCCATCCGTTCATGCAAGCCGTCATCCGAGGTTGTGGGTTTCCGCTGGCGGCACCCAGTGCCAATCTCGCCAACCAGCTGTCGCCGACCTCTGCGGAGCATGTGCGGGCCGGGTTGGGTGAGCGGATCCCCCTCATCGTGGATGGCGGGGAGAGCAATGTGGGGATCGAGAGCACCGTCGTGGATGTCACCGGTGAAGTGCCGCGAATCCTCCGGCCAGGGATGATCGGGGCGGACGAGATCGCTGCCGTGGCCGGCGCGGTGGCGCGTGGAGGGGAGGGTGGGTCGGTACTTCGAAGTCCGGGACTCCTGGAGAAGCACTACTCGCCCCGGGCCCGATTGGTGATCCGCAGTTGGATCGACGAGGCGGATCTGGTGCGACAGATCGGGGAGTTGGGCGGGGTTGGAGAGGAAGTCTGGGTCATCTCCCACACCCGGTTGCCGTTGTCGGGACGAATTTCGAACGTGGTGATGATCCCGGCTGAACCGGAGGCATTCGCGCGGGCGCTGTACGCGGAGTTGCACCGGGGCGATCAGGCCGGGGCGCGGTTGATCGTCGTGGAGGAAGTGCCCGTGTCGGGAGATTGGGATGGGATCGCGGACCGACTGAGGCGGGCGTCGTCGGGTGGTTGATCCTGAAAGCGGCCGTTGGAGTCGCCACAGATTCCCCGGATTGCACCGATGGGCCGCGTTGGGATGGCCGTCTTCCTCCTGCCAGTGCGCTCACCTTGCGGGTGTCCTCCGAACCGAACCCACATCCCGGTTGATCGGTGTCATCGGGGCAATCCGTGGATCCAACCGCCTTTTCCAGCTTGATGGAGGGGTAGGAGGCGAGGTGACGAACCGGGCTTGGATCCAGAAACCTCGGACGCTTGATCGGTTGGTGAGGAGACTCGCCCCACCCCTTGGGTCCTTGCGCAAGCCCCACTCTGGTCTTGCCTTGAAACCCGACTCGGCGCACCCATTAGGCATGGTGCCCTACCTATGCGTACCCGCGGGCCGATCTTCGAGGAGATCGGCATTTACCCTGATTGAACTCCTGGTGGTCATTGCGATCATCGCCATTCTGGCTGGGATGCTGCTGCCCGCCCTTTCCAAGGCGAAGTCCAAGGCCCAAGGCATCCTGTGCATGTCCAACGGCAAGCAGTTGTCGTTGGCGTGGAATGTCTATTCCACGGACTTCAACGACAAGGTGGCCAACAATTACGGCGTGTCGGAGACCATCCAGGCGATCGACGTGAAGAAGTTCGACAACTGGGTGAACAACGTCATGACGTGGGGCGCGGGTGGGGGAACGGCCGACGCGTCGGTTACCAACGTCGCTTGGATCGTGAACGGGGTGCTCGGGAAATACACCGCTGGCGCCGTTGGGATTTACAAGTGTCCCTCGGACGTCCAGTTGGCTCCGGCGCAGAAGTCCAAGGGCTACCGGCAGCGGAACCGTTCGATGGCGATGAACTCGTTCTTTGGCCGGTTCTCGATCGGGAACGATCCGACGGCGACGGGTCGCAACTGGGGTTTCAACGACCGTATCCAGTTCCTGAAGCAGAGCGATTGCCCGGCTCCGTCCAAGACGTGGCTGACGCTGGATGAGCACCCGGACTCGATCAACGACGGCTACTTCATCAACAACTCGAGCGCGACGGCCTGGCAGGACATCCCGGCGTCGTACCACAACGGAGCCTGCGGGTTCTCGTTTGCGGACGGTCACTCCGAGATCAAGAAGTGGCTGAGTCGGAGTTCCCGGTACCAGAAGATCCAGTACTCCTATCCTTCGACGATCACGTTCGATGCGCAGGGCAAGGTGGACTTTGCCTGGTATCTGGAGCGGACCGGCTATATCGACGCACGGTCTGGTCGGCGTGACTTCGGGTACTGAGCCCGATTCGAAAGCAGGTTTTGGAAAGCCCCGTTGGCGAAGGCCGACGGGGCTTTTTGTTTTTGAGGAATGGGCAGGGCTCATGCGGAGACGCGGAGACGCGGAGAACTGCGTCCGCAGCTACGGAGGGGCGCATCTTGGCCCTGCGCTCAAGCCTCGACGGGTGGGCCGAGGGTCCGCACGAGCCGATCCGGAACCGGTTCGACGGAGTCTCGTCCCAACCTCTTTTCGTGGGTCCGCGTCGTGACCTCCGCGGCTACGATCGGAAGGGGGGACGAACCGCGTCGTGACCTCCGCGGCTACGGAGGTTGGGTGTAGAAACAAAAAACCCCTGCCGGAAGCCGGCAGGGGTTTGAGAGCCAAGTTCGATTAGAACTTGTAGATGACGTTCAGAGCGACGCTGACGTCGTTCTTCTCGTCGCCGGCTCCGCTGCCGAACGGACGGAGGTTCGTGCCGCCGACCGCGGTGTCCCAGCGGACTTCGACGCGGGTCACGACGTTGGCGAACAGGGCGTAGTCCGCGGTGCCGGTGACACCAACGACCTTGCCGTTGTCGCCGGCAGCGCCGAGGAACAGGCCGTCGGAGGCGGTGGCGTACTCGAAGCGGCCGTTGAGCTTGAGCTTCTCGGTGGCCTGGAAGTTCAGGTACACGGAGACGGCATTGCCGTAGCTGTCAGCGAAGGAGCCGTTGGCGAGGTAGTCGTAGGCGGCGCCGACGGTGACTTCCTTCCAGGGCGTGGCGAGCGAGCCACCGACGTAGTAGGTGACGGGGTCGTTGTCGTTGCCGACTTCGAGACCCTTCACGATGCCCGCGTACAGCGAGGAACCAGCGAGCCAATCGAGGCTCTCGGGCGCCTTGAGGACGATGCCGGCCATGTAGGCCTTGTACGACTCAGGGGCGCCAAAGGCGTTGTTGCCGCTCTTGGCGTTGATGTTGCCGAGGTTGGCGCCGCCGCCGTTGTAGCCGGTGGCGTTGTTCGCGCTGTTGGCGACGCCGAGGGAGGCGCCGAGCACGTCGTTGAACTGGTAGGTCGCGAGGATGCCCTGGTGACCGAACGGCTCCAGGTTGTTGAACGCCAGCGAGCGGCTGAAGTTCGGGTTCGCGTAGGAGTCGGTGACCTCGTAGCCGACGATCGGGTCGAACTGACCGACCTTGAAGTCGATGCCGTTGCCGATCGGGGCGCGCAGGGCGATGTAGGCCTGCTTGAGGGCGATTTCGCCACCAGCGCCGCCGAGGCGGCCGGGCATCACGGCGGCGTCAGGGCCGAACATGATCTCGGTCTTGTAGCCGGCGCTCCAGGTGCCTTCGTCGATGGGCTTCTCGAGCTGAACCTTGACGTAGTTCAGGTTGAAGCCGTCCTGACGGTCCGCGCCCGTGTTGGCGAAGCGGGGGGCGACACGGCTGCCGGTGCCGACGTTCCAGATCGCCGAGGTGTCGACGAAGCCGCTCAGCGTGGTGGAGCTGAGGGCGGTGTTGACGGGGTGGGATTCTTCGGCCTGAACGACGCTGGCGAGGCTCACGACGCCGGTGGCCGCGAGAGCGATGCTCCACTTATTGAACTTCATCTGATGTTCCTCCTGAGTTGTGTTTCGCGTTAAACGACAATTACTGATCACTGATAACGAACCAAAAAACCGATTGGTCCGCCGCCGTAATGGCGCAGTTGCGACGCACATTGTTCCGCGTCCGTCGGCATGGCAACAGCAATTTTATTGTTGCCTCTGACCGGATGCGGAGAGCGCGTCGCAACTGGGCCCTAGATCTTCACCTTTCCTGCAGGCCCGGGTTGTTCGATCCGGATCCGTGGGAATCGGCGTTTGATCTCGGCGGCCATCCAGGCGCGGGCGGGGCCGTCTCCGTGGCCGAGCACGACGACCTTGGGGGAGACGTTGGCGACGAGGTTGACGAGGTCCTCGCGATTGGCGTGGGCGGTGAGGTCGAAGTCCTCGAGTTGGCAGCGGCGTTTGAGGCTGCCGGCGGTGTCGCTGAAATGGAACTCGACGCCGGGTTTGGATCGCTTGAGGCGGCCGCCTGGGGCATCGGGATCGGCGTAACCCACGAAGAAGATGCCGTGACGGTCATCGCGGGCCATCCGGACGGCGAGGTCGTGAGCGGCGGTGTTGGTGTTCATCATTCCTGCGGTGAGCACGAAGATGTTGCCGCCGGAGAGTTTCATGGACTCGACCTGTTTGGGTGAGATGACTCGGAGGTCGAGGGCTTCGGTGAGGCGGAGGCCGGAGAGGTTGCGGTTGGCGCGATGGGATTCGAGGTCGTAGATCTCGGTGAAGACGCGGCCGAGGCCGCCGATGTAGACGGGTTGGCGGCGGATGCGACCCTGGGACATCCAGAGGGCCAGCATGGCGAGGATTTCCTGGGTGCGGCCGAGGGCGAAGGCAGGGATGAGGACGGATCCCTTGCGTTTGAGGACGCTGACGACGGATTGGGCGAGTCGTTCGACCTCGCTTTCGCGGGTGAACCCGCGTGGCACCTCCCGGTTGCCGCGGGTGGTTTCGAGGATCAGGACGTCGGCGCGGACTTCGCCGAACTCGGCTTGGCGGAGCAGGGTCTGATCGTGGAAGCAGACGTCGCCGGAGTAAAAGAGCGACTGTTTGTTGCCGCGGACGAGAACGCCGGCCGACCCGAGGGTGTGGCCGGCATCAAAGAATTCGAGCGTGGGCGAGGTCGCGGACGCGTGGCGGCGGTGGTGGGGGGTCCAGTCAATCGGGCGACGGTACTTGAATCCCTGGAACACGGCGGCGTAGTCGTCGACCTCCTCATGGGTGAACAACGGGTACTCGCGGATGCCGAGTTCCTCGCGTTGCCGCTCCATGACGTTGACGGAGTTGTGGAGGATCCGCTCGATCAGGAAGTAGCTGAGTTCGGTCATCAGCACCTGCGCGTGGGGAAACTGCTTGAGCGCGACGGGGAGGGCCCCGACGTGGTCGTGGTGGCAGTGGCTGATGACGATGGCATCCACGGCGTCGTCGTGGAGCTTGTTGAGGAGGGGTAGTCCTTCGCGGCCTTCGCGCTTGGGGTGGATCCCCGCATCCAGGAGCAGCCCATGGCCCTCGAATTCGATGTGCCACGCACTGGCGCCGATGTCGGCATCCGGATTCAGGTTCGTAATTTGCATCGTCGGCCCCGATGAACGCATGGATCGGGAATTCATCCAATGCGGAATCCGTGGAGTGGGGGACGGGAAGTTGGAAGATTTCAGATTCAAGTTTGAAGTCCCATGCGATGTCCTCATCGCCTTTGGAAAAGGCTTGAGAGGGCAACGAGACGTTGCCGCCCCGTTTTCGGCCCGGGGCATCGTGCTTGAAACTTGAAACTTCAAACTCCCGACTTCCCGGAGTTTTCGGGTGAGTTCCGCGAACGCGGGTTGCGCGATGGCTTCCGGGCGGCTACGCCAGCGGGGTGCAAGATCGACCGTATCCGCAAAGACGACCGGGTCCCGGGCCGTCCCAGTCTGCTCCACCGGCGCCTTCGGGCGCCCCTGTGGGCTCCAAGGACTGGCTGAAGCCCTGGGTCCAGTTGCGGACCTTCAGTTACCATCCGTCCCTTTATCCCGCCATGCTCGATACGGCATCGCCTGGGGCGGCGGCGGGGGATTGGGTGAACATTTACGACCGGAACGGCCGGTTCTTCGGCAACGGGCTTTTCAACCCGAATTCCCGGGTGCCGTTGCGGGTGTTGCACCATGGGGAGAATCCGGTGCCGGAATCCTACCTTTTCACGTTGCTGGACAGGGCTTTGGACCTGCGGTTGGCGACGCTCGACCTGCCGTCGCAGACGGATGCCTTCCGGGCGATCCATTCGGACGGCGATTCCCTGGGCGGTCTGATCGTCGACAAATTCGGGGATGTGCTTTCCGTGCAGGTCCACAGTCTCGGGATCTGGCGTCGACTCCCGGCCCTGCTGGCGCGGTTGCACGCCCGGTTGGGCACCTCCCGGGTGGTGGTGGATGTGGACCCGACGGCGGCGCGGAACGAGGGGATCCGGCCGGACCAGATTGCGTCGGATCCGGTGCGGAACGTCCGGATCCGGGAGCATGGGATCCGGTATGAGGTGGACTTTGCGACGGGTCACAAGACGGGATTCTTCTGTGACCAGCGGGAGAACCGGAAGGCGCTGGCGCGTTGGACGGAGGGCAAGCGGGTGCTCGACCTGTGCTGTTACACGGGTGGGTTTTCTCTGGCGGCGAAGATCGCGGGCAAGGCGGCGGAGGTGACCGGCGTGGACCTCGACGAGAACGTCATCGCGCAGGCGCGCCGCAACGCGAACCTGAACCAGGAACGCATCGAGTGGGTGCATTGCGATGCGTATGCGTACGCGCGGCAGATGCGGAAGGATGGGAAGAAGTTCGACGTGGTGATCCTGGATCCACCGAAGCTGGTGGATGGTCGGGACGAGATCGACCGGGAGGAAGGATTCATCCGGTACGAGGACCTCAACAGCCTGGGAATCGTGATCACGGAGCCAGCGGGGTTGCTGGTGACGTGCTCCTGCTCGGGGCAGGTCTCGGCGGAAGATTTCGAACGATTGGTGGTGCGGGCGGCGCATCGGGTGGGGCGCAAGCTCCAGTTCCTGGATCGCACGGGCGCGGGGATGGATCATCCGGTGATGTCGAATTGTCCGGAGAGCCGGTACCTGAAGCTGCTCTGGGCGCGGGTCTGGTAGGGGAGACGGGGCGAGTCCGTGATTGCACCGAACGACAGCGCAGGAGGAACCGACGTCGCCGACCTGGTGGCGGAGGTGGAGCATATCTTTGGGCCGGACGGCCTGTTTTCGCGTTCGAAGAACTTCGAGTACCGCGAGCAACAGCAGCGGATGGCGATGGAGGTGGCGCGGGCGTTGGTCGACGGGGGCAACCTGATGGTCGAGGCGGGGACGGGCGTCGGGAAGAGCTTCGCCTACCTCGTGCCGGCGATCCTGTTTGCGGTGCGTCGGAAGAAGAAGGCGGTGATCTGCACCAACACGATCAACCTGCAGGAGCAGCTCAGCGAGAAGGATCTTCCGATCCTGAAGGAGGTGCTGCCCGTGGAGTTCAGCTTCACGATGCTGAAGGGGCGCGGGAATTACCTGTGCACCCGTCGGTTGGACAAGGCGATGCAACAGGCGCAGTCGCTGTTCACCAGTTCCGAGGCGGCGGAGTTGCGTCGGATCTGGGAATGGAGCCAGGAGACGGCAGACGGATCCCTCTCGGACTTCGACCATGAACCGGACCTGCGGGTGTGGGAGCAGGTCTGTTCCGAACGCGGGCTCTGCACGCCCAAGCGGTGCGGGCACGCGTCGGACTTTGCGAAGGCGGGGCGGACCTGCTTCTTCCAGCGGGCGCGGCAGAAGATCCTGGCGAGCGACGTGTTGGTGCTGAACCACACGTTGTTCTTCACGTTGTTGAACGGCGTGGATCCGGATCAGGAGGGCGGGGTGCTCTTCAAGAACGACTTCGTCATCTTCGACGAGGCGCACATGGTGGAGCAGGTGGCGGCGCGGCACATCGGGGTGTCGGTCTCGAGCGGTCAGATGCGGTACAACCTGCAACGCCTGTGGAATCCGAGGACCGAGAAGGGGTTGCTGACCACGTTGCGGGCCGGGGACAACGTGGGAGCGGTGAGCGCAGCGTTGTCGCGGGCGGAGGAATTCTTCGTCGCGGTCGAGATGGCGTGCGACACCTTGGTGGAATCCTTGAACCCCGGGGCGGGCGCGGCGGCTTTGGCGGCGGCGGTGCGGACCGATGCGGACACGGCGGGTGCTTCCGCGCGGCGGGCCTGGACGGAGCTTCGGATCCGTCGTCCGGAACTGGTCGAGGACAACCTGAGCCTCGCGTTGGAAAGCCTCCGGGGATCGATCTCGGAACTCATCCAGAAGACCGACGACCGGGAAACCGGGGAAGAGTTGCAGGAGTGCAACCGTCGTCTGGTCGATCTGAAGCTGGCGGTCCAGGCGTTCCTGAAGCAGGACGCGGATGAACACGTGTACTGGGTGGAACGGTCGGGCCGGAACCAGCGGAACCTGGTGCTGAATGCGGCTCCGGTGGACGTGGCGGACTTCCTGAGGGACCGGTTGTTCGGGGCGGGAACCAGCGTGATCCTGACCAGTGCCACGATGGCGGTGAAGGAACCGCCCAAGGCGACCGGGGGGGCGACCGGGCAGGCGACTTTGGTGCGGGCGGGGGCGTCGGGTGGGGGGCGTGGACCGCTGGACTACGTGGCGCGTCGGGTGGGTGGCGAAAGCGCGAAGCAGGTTCAGGTGGGTTCGCCGTTCGATTACGCCACGCAGATGCGGGTGCACGTGGTCTCGAAGATGCCGGATCCGCGGGACCCGGGTTACGAGGATGCGCTGGAGAAGTGGATCGAGCACTTCATCCGGCAGACGCACGGGAAGGCCTTCGTCCTCTTCACCAGCAATCGCCTGATGCAGACGATGGCAGGTCGGATGGAACGGTTCTTTGCGGGACTGGGGATCGAGTGCCTGGTGCAGGGGACGGGCATGCCGCGGGCGACGATGCTGGAACGGTTCAAGCAGGACGTGGACTCCGTCCTCTTCGGGACGGCGAGCTTCTGGCAGGGCGTGGACGTGCCGGGCGAGGCCCTTTCGAATGTCATCCTGACGCGATTGCCATTTGCGGTGCCGGACCACCCATTGGTGGAGGCGCGTCTGGAGCGGATCGAGGCCCGGGGCGGGAATCCCTTCTCCGAGTTCAGCCTGCCCGAGGCGATCCTGAAGTTCCGGCAGGGCGTGGGCCGGTTGATCCGGTCGCGATCGGACAAGGGGATTGTCGTCCTGTTGGACAACCGGGTGCTGACGAAGCGGTACGGTCAGGCGTTCCTCGAGGCAATCCCGGGTTGCCCTGTGGAGATCGTCTGATGGCAAGGGAGCGGTAGGATTTAGCAACGACGCGACAGCCGGTTTTCGGGACCGTGGCAGGGTGGCTCCTCATGAAACGGAGTCATCGTATTGTTTGTGCGGCGTTGGTCGGCGCTTCCCTCATCCACTCGGCGTCCGCCGGGACCGATGGATTTCAGGCGCCCTTCTATCGGGGAAGCTTTGAAAGCCAGTATGCGGGGTGGGAAAGGTTCTCGGTGGCGACGAACAATGGCGTGGGCAACTTCCCGGATCTCCCGGGTTCCACGGCCAATGCGCGCATCACGCAGTTCGAGCCGAATGCCTTCCTGCTGGGCTCCGGCAACATCTACAACATCTTCCAGAAGAGCGAATTTTCCCTCGCCTACTCCGGTACCCAGGAAGTCGGTTTGGTGAACCTCCAGATCCGCACCGGCGGATTCGAACTCGACTACGCCTCGGTGGGCATCGGGTACAACGTGGGCGGCACGGCGGTCTTCCTGCCGGCGACCCGGGTTGAGCTGGATCGCCAGTCGGCGGGTCCCGGAGGTGTGTTCGTGTCGTCCGGGTGGCAGTGGGACCTGTCCGGTCTGGGGCTGAACTCGTTCTCGGTGTCCTTCAAGGCAGCCGAAGGGTCGCTTTCGATGGATTCGGTCACCATCGATACCCTGAGCAAGGCACAGACGGCGCTGGTTCCCGAGCCGGGAACGTGGGCTTTGTTGGGCGTGGGATCGGTCGGCCTGCTGGTCCTGGGTTGGCGTCGGCGCTGATCTCAGCCACTGTAGCCGTCATGAAACGGCTGATTCCATCAGGTGAAACCGCGGGTGCCCGGCCCGCGGTTTCCGTTTTTGCGGGGGGCTTGCTGCTGCTGGGGTTGTTCGCGGGTGCGGTTGCACGGGCAGGGGAATTCAACCTGACTCCTTCCCAGCCGACCCTCGACCGGTTGATGTATCCCTACGCCTTCGACGGGGGCTCCCGGCCGCTGGGGTACACGTTTGGATCCTTCGATCCCCGTTTCGACACGCGGGATGGACAGATCCTTCTCGGTTGGGATACAGCGACCCGGGTTCCTACCAATCGGCCCGCCTCGCGCTACCTGCTGAAGAAGGTTGAGGTGACCGTAACCGTGGGGTCCAACCGGACCTTCCACTACGATCCGACCCATGATGCCGTTTGGACGTATGCGACCAACAGCGCATCCTACGTGCCCGACGCGGATCTGGGTCGGCCGGTGGAATTGGTCGGGGCCGGGTTCCGTGGAGGTTTCACGGCGGTCACTTTCCGCGAGAACAGCCCTTTCGGTCCGCTGGGTCCCATCACCGGGACCAACATTTCCATCGGTACCCGCAATGTGCACGCGGCGGTCTTCGATTCCACCGGAGCCTTGGTCGACCTGAGCAACAATGTGGGCCAGACCAATGTAGCGTTCACCGGCGAGACCTTCGAGTTCCGGCCCTGGGCCATCGGGCGGAACCCATCCCTGACGCCCGGTGAACTGGTTCCGGAGGTTACCCCCATGACCTTCCAGGTCGACCTGACCGACCCGTTGGTCGCCGGGTACATTCAGGAGGCGCTTTCGACGGGCAACCTGCGCTTCATCCTCACCTCGCTGCATCCAGCGGCCCAATCCGGGTTCGGCGGCGGTGGAGCGTATCCGTTGTGGTTCCTCCGGGAGTCATTGGGTGGCGAACCAGCGCGACTCCAGATCGAAGGATCCTTGGTGGACGAAGCGGACACCGATCAGGACGGATTGCCTGACGACTGGGAACGATTCCATTTCGGCACCCTCGAACAGGCTGCCGCTGGTGATCCGGACGGCGATGGCGAGTCCAACCTCCGCGAGTGGCGGACGGGATACAATCCGACCGACAAGACCAGTGCGTTGATCCTCTCGGCCTACCAACGGAAGAACGGGGGAGCGATCTTCCGTTTCCCGACGGCGCCTGGCCGGAAGTATGAAATCCAGGAGAGCACCGACCTCAACGTGTGGGGGCCTGGGTTCGGTCGGCTGACCTTCCCCGAGGTTGGGATTGCAGAATGGATCGAGGAAGATCCGCGGATGGGACCCGTGGAGCCGCCGGTGCGGTTCCATCGCGTGGTCAGCCGGGAGTGATCTGCCTTCCTTGAAACTTGAACCTTGAGACTTCGAACTCTCCATCGGCTCGTGAGGACACTCGCCCCACCGGCCTGAGGTTCCGGAGGGGTGGGGCGAGACTCTGTCGAGCCGTGTCGGAGTCCGAAGTTTTCAGTTTCAGGTTTGAAGCACGGGCCAGGCTTGAAACTTGAGTCTTCAAACTTGGGACTCCTTCGAAATTGCGCTTGGAAGTGGGGTTCCGGGGAACGGAGGTTTTCGGAATGGCCAAGTTGGATTCCCTGTGGCGACGGATCTCGGTGCATCGACGGATGTTCCTCCTGTCCGGACCCTGTGTGATCGAGTCGGAAGAGTTGTGTCTCCAGATCGGGCGTCGGTTGCGGGACACGTGTGAGCGGTTGGGGATCGACTACGTTTTCAAGGCGAGCTTCGACAAGGCGAACCGTTCGTCGGGGAAGTCGTTCCGTGGCCCGGGCCTGACCGAAGGGTTGGCGATCCTGGGGCGGATCCGCACGAAGCTGGGTGTGCCGGTGGTGACGGATGTCCACACCGAGGAGCAATGCGCAGCGGCAGGCGAGGTTTGCGACGTGTTGCAGATCCCGGCCTTCCTTTGTCGCCAGACCGACCTCATTGCGGCGGCCGTGGCGACGGGTCGGATCGTGAACATCAAGAAGGGTCAGTTCCTCGCGCCGGGGGACATGGCGAACGTGGTGAAGAAGGCGGAGGAAAACGGGCCTCGGAAACTCATCCTGACCGAGCGCGGATCCTCGTTCGGATACAACAATCTGGTCGCGGACATGCGGTCGATTCCGATCCTGGCGAAGACGGGATATCCGGTCGTTTTTGATGCGACGCACTCGGTGCAGTTGCCGGGTGGACAGGGGGATCGATCGGGTGGACAGCGGGAGTTTGCGCCGGTGCTGGCAGCATCTGCGGTGGCGGCGGGGTGCCACGGCCTGTTCATCGAGACGCATCCGGACCCGGAGAAGGCCTTGAGCGACGGTCCGAACATGATTCCCCTGGCGGAGATGCCGGTGGTGTTGCGGCGGATGCTGCGGGTGCGTGAGGCGGTGCGGAAGTAGGGGCAGGGAAGGGGGCGCGGGAATGGCTCACGCGGAGACGCTGCAGAGTTCCAAGTTTCAGGTTTCAAGCGTCAAGCCAGGCCTCTGCTTGAAACTTGAATCTGACCCTGAAAACGGCAGTTGGGTTATCCACCGATTTCACAGATTCCACGGATGGACTGGAACAACGCGCCCCACCGCATCGCTGTTTCCATGTCACCCGCGGGGTGAAACGACAGCCTCTCTCAACCGGCTTCCAATCCGTGTAATCGGTGTAATCTGTGGATCCAACCGCCTTTTCTGGGGTGAAAACTTCGAACTCTGGAGCGGCTCGACGGAGTCTCGCCCCACCGGAGTCAGGCGGCCGGCTTGGACTTCGGCTGGAAGCGGCGGAGGAGGGTGGCACGGATCTCGAGGGCAGGGCCCATGCGAAGGGCGAGGCCGAGGCTGACGTAGGCGATGCCGGCGAGGCTGGCGGGGACGAAGACGGCGCCGATCTGCCGGAGTTTGCCGAGGTGCCCGACCCACGATTCCCACGCCTGGCTGCCGGCCCAGCCGAGCGCGCAGGCCAGCAGGCCGATGCCGACCATGCGTGAGACGGGTGCGATCAGTTCCTTCATGTCGAACTTGGGCATCTTGCGGCGGAAGGCGTAGACGAGGAGCGCGCAGTTCATCAGGGCGCTGATGGCGTTGGCCGCGGCGAGGCCGACCTGCAGGAAGGGGCCGACCAGTACGACCACGAGGACCAGATTGAACGCGAGGCAGAACAGGCCGATGTGCATCGGGGTCTTGGTATCCGCGAGTGCGTAGAAGGCCCGGGAGAGGATGCTGTTGAGCGAGGTTGCGACGAGTCCGGGGGCGAGGAAGAGCAGGGCCAGTGAAGCGCGCTGGGTGGAGAGTTCGGTGAACTTCCCGTGCTGGAACAGGAGTCGGATGATCGGCTCGGCCAGGGCCATGAGCAGGACGGTTGCGAGCGTGTTGAGGAAGATCAGGTGGAGCAGGCCGTCGCGCAGGGTCGAGCGGAACTCCGGGAATTTCTTGTCGGCGCTGAGTCGGCTGAGTTCGGTGAGCAGGTAGGTTGAGAGCGAGACCCCGATCACGCCCTGGGGCAGTTCGAGGAGGCGGACGGCGTAGTTGAACGAAGCGACGGCGAAGGACGCGTGTCCGTGGGCGATGAACTGGGTGGCCACCACGTTGAACTGGTAGGCTGCAACGCCCAGGGTCGCGGGCAGCATGCGTTTTGCGGTCTCGCGCACGGTCGGGTCTGCCCAGGGGGTGACCCATCGGAACCGGAATCCTTCCGCAAGCAGGGAAGGGATCTGGAAGGCGGCCTGGGCAGCGCCGCCCACGACCACGCCGAGGGCTAGGCCGTACACCTGATCTTCCAGTTCGGGGCCGAACCACGGCGTCACGAAGTACACCGACGCGATCATGACGACGTTCATCGTGGCGGCGCCGAGGGCGGGCACGAAATAACGGCCGCGGGCGTTGAGCATCCCGACGAAGACGGCGGCGGTGCAGATGAAGATGGCGTAGGGAAGCATCCAGCGCAGCAGGCCGAGCATCAGGCCGTGGCTATGCCGGAACGGGGTGAGGTGAATGAAGAGGGTGGCGACGAGGATCCCGACCACGGTCAGGACGGTGCAGACAACCACGAGGGCGGAGATCACGGCGGCGGCGCCGCGCCAGGTGGCTTCCCGGCCTTCGTCGCGTTCCTTCTGGGTGAAGATCGGGACGAAGACGGCGGTCAGGGCACCTTCGCCAAGCAGGCGTCGGAGGAGGTTCGGGACGGTGAAGGCGAGGTAGAAGGCGCTGGCCACCGGTGTGTCTCCGAAGAAGCCTGAGTACGCGGACTCCCTCAGGAATCCGAGGATGCGGCTGAGCAGGGTGGCGATGGCCACGGCTCCGGAGGATTTCAGCAGTTTCGACATTGCTGGCGGAGACAGCGTGCCGGGGTGTGGCGGGAGTGCCCAGCCCGGAGATGTCGGGGGAAACAAAAAGGGCGCGTCCGGGAGGACGCGCCCTGTTCGAATGGTGGTGGCTGGACTTATTCGTCCTTGGCCTTTTCCTCGGCCGCCGCGAAGGCGTGCTCGAGGGCCACGAGGTCTTCGCCGGGCTTCAGCTGGTCGAGGAGCTTCTGCTCTTCCTTCAGCTGCTCAGCGGTGTAGTTCGCGGCCTTGATCGACAGACCGATGCGGCGCTCGGCGCGGTCGATCTTGATGACGCGGGCGGTGACATCCTGGCCGACCTTGAGAACGTTCTTGATCTTGTCGACGCGCTCCTCGGAGACCTGGGAGATGTGGACGAGACCGTCGATGTCCTGAGGCAGGCCGATGAAGGCGCCGAAGGAGGCGAGCTTGGTGACCTTGCCGGAGACGAGGTCGCCGACGCGGAAGTGCTTGTCGATATGCTCCCAGGGATCTTCGGAGAGCTGCTTCATGCCGAGGCTGATGCGCTGGTTGGCCTTGTCGACCTCGAGCACGGTGGCATCGACGACGTCGCCCTTCTTCAGGACTTCGCTCGGGTGGTTGATCTTGCGGGTCCAGCTCATGTCGGACACGTGGATCATGCCGTCCAGACCTTCCTCGAGTTCGAGGAACGCGCCGTAGCTGGTCAGGTTGCGGATCGGGCCATTGACCTTGGTGCCCGGCGGGTACTTGTCGTGAGCGAGGTCCCACGGGTTGGTCTCGAGCTGGCGGATACCGAGGGAGATCTTCTGCTCCTCGCGGTTGATGCCGAGCACGACGGCTTCGACTTCCTGGCCCTGCTTGAGGACATCGGAAGGCTTGGCGATGCGCTTGGTCCAGGACAGCTCCGTGACGTGCACGAGGCCTTCGACACCGGGTTCGACTTCGACGAACGCGCCGTAGGGAACGAGGTTGACGACCTTGCCCTTGACCTTGGTCCCGACCGGGTACTTCTGGTCGATGTTGTCCCAGGGATTCGCGCTCTTCTGCTTGAGACCGAGGGAGACGCGCTCCTTCTCGCGGTTGACGTCGAGGACGACGACGTCGATTTCCTGGCCGACCTTGAGCAGTTCGCTCGGATGGGCGAGGCGGCCCCAGGTCATGTCGGTGATGTGCAGCAGGCCGTCGAGACCATTGAGGTCGATGAACGCACCGAAGTCGGTGATGTTCTTGACCGTGCCCTTGCGGATATCGCCGGGCATCATCTCGGTGAGGAGGGCGGAGCGGCGGGCGTTACGCTCGGCCTCGACGAGTTCGCGGCGGCTGAGCACCACGTTCTGGCGGTCGGGGTTGAGCTTGACGACGCGGAACTCGTAGGTGTTGCCGACGTAGCCGAGGAGGTTCTTGGGCGGGACGACGTCCACCTGGGAGGCGGGGCAGAAAGCCTCGACGCCGATGTTGATGATCAGGCCGCCCTTGACCACGGCCTTGACCTTGCCGTGGACCGTGCCGCCTTCGTTGCAGATGGTCTGGATGCGGTCCCAGTTCTGCTGGAATTCGGCCTTTTCCTTGGAGATGTGGATGTTGCCATCCTTGTCCTCGGGGCGCTCGATGAGGACATCGACGATGTCACCCACCTTGACGGTGTCGAAGTTCTCGAACTCGGAGGAGGAAACGATGCCCTCCGACTTTCCGCCGACGTCCACAAGGACTTCCTTGGGTCGGACTTCGATGATGGTTCCCTTGACGATCTGGCCGGCGACGAACTGCCGGTTGTACTGCTTGAGCAGGTCCGCGAAGGACGGTGTGCTTTCTGCCATGGACGACATTGCCGGTCCGACAAGGAACCGGCTCAGATACTGCGAACTGGGGAGGCTCTTGCGGGGCGAAGGACAGGGTGCCCCTTGGAAGACTCCGTGCCTAACGATTCACCGACGTTGCGGTTGGCAACGGAGGTTGACGGTTAGGTTCCTAGTTTATCGACTTTTCTCAGCCCAGAATGGCTCCGCACACGCGGAGCCGGGCACCGGCGACGTTAGGCATTGCCGCAGGGGCGACAAGCCTGATTTGGGGGGAAAGCCGGAAGTTTCGAGTTTCCGGCCGCCCGCGTTCTGACGTCCGCGGCTACCAGGGTAGCCGACGACGTGAGGAGGCGGTGTTTCGGGTTGGGCGGCAGCGAGGACCCGCGTCCTGACGTCCGCGGCTACCAGGGTAGCCGACGACGTGAGGAGGCGGTGTTTCGGGTTGGGCGGCAGCGAGGACCCGCGTCCTGACGTCCGCGGCTACCGGGGTAGCCGACGACGTGAGGAGGCGGTGTTTCGGGTTGGGCGGCAGCGAGGACCCGCGTCCTGACGTCCGCGGCTACCGGGGATGACTACGGAACGATTGGCTTCGGCTGGGCGGCCTCCCATTCGGCCTGGGTGACGGTCTTGTCTGAATGGGTGAAGACGAACACGCCGCGTTTGTTGCCGACGAGGATGTCGGGCTTGCCGTCGCCATTGTAGTCGGCGGCCTTCACCTCGACGCCGGTACCGGAGGCGTCGTCGATCAGGTGGGGGATGAAGTCGACCGACTTGTCTGCGCTGCGCTTGAGCTGGAACCAGTACAGGACCGGGGTGGAGTTGGGCTCGGGATCACCCGCGGGGCCGTGGGCCCAGAAGCGTTTGCCGGTGACGATGTCCTTGAGGCCGTCGCCGTCCATGTCGACGAGGTCGATGCCGTGCAGCTGGGAGAAATGGACGCCGTACTTGTTCTCGGTGGGCAGCTTGTTGACGAAGATGTGTTCCTTGAACTTGATCTCGGAGCCCTCGCGGTACTGCTCGAACCACGCGAGGCCGTAACCATGGCCTGCGAGGCTGCTGATGACGTCGTTGAGTCCGTCGCCATTGACGTCATAGGCGTACATCTGGGCGCCACCGGTGCCGAAGGTGACCGGATGGTGCTTCCAGACTGGGTCGCCGGCGAGGGACGCAGGCTGTTCCCACCAACCGTCCTTCTCCAGCAGGTCCATCTTCCCGTCGCCGTTCACATCGCCGACGCCCATGCCGTGGGTGAACTTGTGGTAGTTCTTGTTCGGCGTGACCGAGTGCCACTTGAACGGAGCGGTAGGATTGGCGGGATTGGGTTCGGCCCATCCGTAGAATCCCTTCGAGGAACAGACGATCTCGGGGCGGCCGTCGCCGGTGATGTCGGTGAACGTCGGGGATTCGTTATCCGTGACGTCGAGCGCGACGTGGCGCTTCCAGTGGCCGCCGGCGCCCTTCGGGTTCTCGAACCACCAGGATTCCGCGCCGGGGAAGCCGAGGATCAGGATGTCGGTCCAGCCGTCCTTGTTGAAGTCGTGGGAGAAGCCGAAGAAATTATCGGAGTACTCGTTTTCGTTTCCGAGGAAGCCCTTGAAGCCCGCGAACTCGACCGGTTGTCCATTCTTGGTGCTCTTGGACCGACGGGTTGCCGGGGCGAACTCATGCCGGGTCTTGAAGTCCGGCCCCTGATACCAGTACGGGCCGGACACCACGTCCATCTTGCCGTCCCGGTTGAAGTCGCCGAAGCCGGCACCCTCCGACCAGAATTCGTCCGTGAGCTGCTGCTTCGTGAAGGTGTGGAGCGTGTGCTTGCCGCCGTGGCCGCTGGAGTTGGCTGTGGTGCAGCAACCGCTCGTCAGGACCATTCCGGCAAGCGCGGAGGCACCCAGCATCCATTTCGGGGAAATCATGCCCCCTTTGTCGCGACCTCGCCCCGCAGGGTCAAGGCTTGTGGAGCTCCAAGTTCCCCGTTTTCAGGGCAGGGGCTTCCAGGCGAGGTGACGGTAGCGGTCGTAGACCCAGCGGAAGTCCACATTCTTGCCGTTGCCACCGGTCCAGAAGAAGCTCTCCTTGCCTGCCGACGAGTCCTTGGCCGCCTTGATGGTCGCGGCATCGATCCACTTCCTCGCCTCGGAATGACCGTCGGCGAAGGCGAAGGTGCTGACGTTGCCATGGAAGACGGCGAAGGGATCGACCCAACCGGCGGGGCTGACGTCGATGACCCAGGTACCGTTGTTGTAGCTGCGGGGATCGGCTTCCTCGACGAAGACCATCGAGTTGGAGGGTTCCTGGATGTCGGTCGACTTGGTGAAGAGCTTGATGCCGCCCCACCCGATTCCGTTCATGCCGTCGGCCTTCGAGTAGCTGTCATAGGCCCAGCCGCGTCCGGGTTTGTTGTTCTTGGTGCGGAGGTCACCCGGGCAGTGGTAGGCCTGATAACCCGGGCAATACTTGCCGAGGGGGGAGTTGGTGAAGCCGTTCTGGACGCGCCGCATGGCTTCGGTCACCGAGATCCCGGCGGCGATGGCGGGCGTCGGCCCGCGCCAGAAGCCACCGGCCACGAGTTCGACGCCATTGCCGGGGCGGGTGGCGGTGATCTGCTCGCGGTTGTCGTCCACGTACATTTGCCAGGCGAGGATCATCTGCTTCTCGTTGCTGAGGCAGACGGCGCCAGTGGCCTTGGCCTTGGCGCGGGCAAGGCCGGGAAGGAGCATGCCAGCCAGGATCGCGATGATGGCGATCACGACCAGCAGTTCGATGAGGGTGAAGCCTGCGGAAGGTCGCAGCCGACGCGGGTCAGGGGTGGTCATCGTGAAACAGAATCCTCGGGTTATCGGCGTATGCCATCCCCGGAATGGGGTAATGGGTAAGAAGTTCCGAGCTTTCAGCTTCAAGGTTCAAGTTTCAAATCTGGCCAGCGGAGGAATTCCAACGGCGGCGCGGGTTTCAGGCTGTTTTGCCGAGGAATTCGCGGGTGCGCGGATGGGTGGGATGATCGAGCAGTTCGGTTGGGGAGCCGGACTCGACGATTGATCCGCCGTGGAAGAAGACGATGCGGTCGGCGACGTCGCGGGCAAGCTGCAGGTCGTGGGTGACGAGGAGCATGGTGAGACCGTCGTCGGCGAGACGGCGGAGGACGTCGCGGACCTCCTCGCGGAGTTCGGGGTCGAGGGCGGAGGTGGGTTCGTCGAGGAGGAGGGCGCGCGGTTTCATGGCGAGGGCGCGGGCGATCGCGACGCGCTGCTGCTGTCCGCCGGAGAGTTGGGAGGGGCGATGGTGGGCGCGATCGGCGAGGCCGACGCGGGCGAGTAGGTCGAGGGCTTCGGCTTCGACCTCGCGGCGAGGGCGGCCGAGGACGTGGACCGGGGCTTCGAGGATGTTTTCGAGGGCGGAGAGATGGGGGAACAGGTGGAACTGCTGGAAGACCATGCCGGCGCGGAGCCGCAGCTGTCGCTGGGTCTCGCGCTGGACGGGTTTGGAGGCGTCGATGGTGACGTCGTCGATGGTGACGCGGCCGGAGTCCGGGCTTTCGAGCTGGTTGAGGCAGCGGAGGAAGGTGGACTTGCCACAGCCGGATGGACCGATGAAGACGACGGATTCCGAGGCGGCCTGGCGCAGGTCGACGCCGTTGAGGACGCGGTGGGAGCCGAACGACTTGGTGAGTTGTTCAACGGTGATCATGCTGGAGTCGGCGTTCGAGGTGACGGGCGGCGAGGGAGGCTGCCCAGCTCAGGGTGAAGTAGATGGCGGCGGTCATGAGACCGAGGCCGAGGTAGTCGCCGGTGTCGATGGCGCGGATCTGGAACTCCTTGGTGAGTTCGACCAGGGCGATGACGGAGACGATGGACGAGTCCTTGAACATCGCGATGAAGTCGTTGGTGACGGAAGGCAGGGAGATGCGGAGCGCCTGGGGCAGGAGGATCCGGCGGAGGGCGACGCGTCGTTTCATGCCGAGGGCGAGGGCGGCCTCCATCTGGCCGCGGGGAACTGCGAGCAACCCGGCGCGGTAGTTCTCGGCCTCGGTCGCGGCGTAGTTGAGGCCGAGCGCCAGGATGGCGGCGAGGCCGGCGCTGAGCTTGAGGCCAAGCTGTTGCGCGAGGCCGAAGTAGATGAAGTAAATCTGGAGGAGGAGTGGGGTGCCGCGGAACACCTCGATGTAGGCGGTCGCCGCCCAGCGGATCGGGATCGGTCCGTACTGACGGGCGATGGCGAGGCCCAGACCCCAGACGACGGCGAGGATCATGCCGCCGAAAGTGACCCAGACGGTCGTCACCGCGGCGCGGAGCAGCATCGGCAGGTATGTGGCCCAGTCCTGGAGGGCCGAGCGCTGGACCCGGGCGACCTGCGTTGTTGGCTTCCAGGTCTTCAACGATTCCTGTTCGGGGCCCCAGAGCCCATAGCGCGTGTAGATCTTCTCGAGGGTTCCATCGGACAGCAGTTTTTCGATGGCCCCGTTGATCCGGGCGAGAAGGTTGGTCTCGCCGGTGGGGACGGCGACGGCGTAGAAGCCGGGTTCGAAGGGCGCGCCGGCGGGTTGGAGCTTCGGGTTGCCGGCGAGGTTCACTTGCGCGATCGGGGAGTCGGTGAGGACCGCATCGAGGCGGCCGACCTCCAGGTCCCGGAAATAGTTCACGTTGTCCTGATAGACGCGGATCTCAGCTGTCCCCTGACGTTCGAGGAGTCGGTGGGAAGCGGTGGCGGAGAGGACGCCCACGGCGCGGCCCTTGAGGTCAGCATGGGAACGGACGTTGGTCTCGCCGGCGCGGACGACGAGTTGCTGGGCGAAGACGAAGTACGGCCGGGACATCGCGGCCTTGCCGAGGTTCTCCGGCGTGCGCTCGAGTCCGGCGATGACGATGTCGAAGCTCCCTGCCTGACGTAGTGCGGGCAGAAGCATGTCCCAGTTGTTCTGGACGAATTCATCGCGGACATCGAGTTGGCCGGCGAGGGCGGAGGCGAACTCGACCTCGAAGCCGATGAGACGGTTGGCGTCGTTCTCCGGGTGATAGATGTAGGGCGCGCCGCCCTCGGCATCGTCTCCCCATCTGAGCGTGCCGCGGGAGCGGACGTCCTCCCACAGGTCCGCCCGGGCGGTGGGCGTGGCGAGGCCTGATCCCAGGGCGAACAGGATCGCGAGGAAGAGCCTCCAAGGGAGGTTGGGAATGGGCCGTGGAAGACACGGCGCAGACGGGTTGTCCACGGCGCGTGATAAGGGGTCGGGTTGGGGAGAGATTCAAGATTGAAGATTCAGGTTTCAAGGCCGGTCACGAGGCGGGACTTCTCACCGCCTCCTGACGTCGTCGGCTACCCCGTGCAGGCTGCTTGAATCTTGAATCTGAAAACTTCGGACTCCGCCCCCTCAGTCGAGCAGTTCGATGGGGTCGCCGATGCGGGCGTGGCCGGACTCCAGGACTCGGGCGATGATGCCTTGGTTCGGGGCCTCCATGAGGGTCCGGAGTCCCGGGGCGATGGCATCCATCTTCTCACAGGGTGTGCGGGGTTCGACAACCAGGAGGACGGCGGTGCCCACGCGGAGACGGCGTCCGACGGTGGCGGAAAAATCGATGCCGGAGGTCTCGATGTTGGATCGGGCGATGCCGGGAGCCAGTGGTGGAATGCCAAGGGCTGCGGCGTGGCGGGAGAGCGTCTCGCGTTCGATCAGGGTGACCTGCCGTTTGGAGGGGCCACCGGTGCTCCGGCTCTTGCGGCCGAAGTAGCGTTGGTCGCCGCGGAGGCCGGCCTCGGCGACGAACTCCACGGAATCGACGGAGGAGAGTCCCGTGCTGCGATCGGAGGGGTGCAGGTGGATCGAGGCGACGGTTCCGGAGGGGGCGGGGGATTGGCTCATATCGAACGGAGGGCAGCCCAGAGGAACCACGCTCCACCGGCGGCCACGGCCACCGAACTCCAACGTTCGAGCGGGGTCACGCCCGGAGTGGCGAAAGGTTCGGGGGCAGGTTTCCGGAGGGCCTTGAAGATTCCGAAGAGCGGGGCGCCCACAGCGAGGTGGCCCAGTTCAACGCCGATGCAGAAGCCGAGGATGGTGATGGCGAGCGACGTGGTGGGACTTTGTTGCAGCACTTCGCGCAGGCCTCCGGCGAAGCCCAGGCCGTGGATCAGTCCGAATCCAAAGGCGACCGCAAGGCGGCTGGAACCGGCGGCACCGGTTGGGGCGAGCACGTTCTGCAGGGCGACGAAGACGATGCTGCCGGCGATGATGGGTTCGACGATGGACGGCGGCAGGCGCACCCAACCGAGTGCGGCGAGCGTGACCGTGATCGAGTGGGCCAGGGTGAAGATCCCGATGATGGCGAGGAGACGTCGCCATGAACGGGACGCGAGGGCGAGGGCGGCCAGAAACAACAGGTGGTCGTATCCGGTGAGGACGTGATGCAGGCCGTGACGGAGGAAAGGACCGAAGGCGGCGAAGCCGGGGGCAGCGGGCGGATGTTCGACCTTTGCAGGCGGGTGGTTGGTGACGGGGGATGGCGCCGGAGCGGATACCGCAGTCGCGGAAGTTGAGAGCGCGGCTGAGGGCAGTTCGATGGTGACGGCGGCGTTCAGACGGACGATTTCCTGTCCGAGGGAGCGTCGGTTGGAATCAGCGACCAGCAGGACGTAGAAGGGATCCCATGGGATGCCGGGGGCATAGTTGTGTCCGTCCAGGGTCCGGTGGCGGAAGCGGGCGCGGAGTGGTCCAGAGGCGGAAGTGGCGTTGGTTGGGAACCGGCACTCGAGGTCGTAGGCGGCGTGGGTGAGGTCCGGGTACTTGTCGGAGTCCTCGGGTTCGGTGGAGTCCTCGAGGAGGAGTTGGTGGTCGAGTACCTCGAGGGACACGGCCTCGCCGCCGATTTCGACGAAGAGGTGGGAAGCGACGTAGGCTGAGTGGTTGGAGACCGCGTTGCGGAGGGCGGGAAGGTTCGTCAGTTGGCTGGGCGCGAGCCCCTGGATCACGGCGACTTCCCGGAGGGTCGCCGTGACGCGCATGGCGAGCCGGTTGGATTCCGCGAGGACCTGCCAGGTGTTGTTCAGGAACGGGTGTGCGCCTGCCGGCAAGGGCAGGAGCAGCAGGAGCAGCAGGAATTTTGTCAGGCGGCGTGCGACCACGATGGCGGTTAGTTGGGAGGGGGTCATTCCCGGATTCAAGTCCGATGCTTGGGTGTCGGCGTTTGGGAACCGTTGTGCATGGAGAACCGTCCGGGTGCGGTCTCAGCGGTTCCGGGCTGCGACGCGCGTGGCGGAACCCTGGGTCTTGAAGGTCAGGATGGCCTTGGGTGCTGAGTCGCCGCCGAACTCGCAGTCGAACCGCACTTGATTGGGGCCGCTGCGGAGCGACGGCAGCTTGCCGGGCAGGGCGACCGATTTTACCTGGCTTCCCTTGCTGTCGTAGACACGGGCGATGCCATCGGGCTCGATCAGGAGTGTCTGGCCGGCCTGGATCTCGACCGGGACCTGGAGGGTCGCCGAGCGGTCGATCTCGAAAGACGGGTTCGAGATCGAACCAGCGGTTCCGACTGCACGGAGCTTGAACTGGAGTTCCTGGGCGCGGTCGGGGTTGGGGACCGTCCATTCAGCGGCGGTGGGTTCGCCGGGTTGGAGCACCCGGTGTTCGTGGGTGAACTCGGCGGAGGCGTGATACGGGAAGAGGTCCCAGCCACCATCGACGGTTGCGAGGTGGAATTCGAGTTTCGGGTTGCGGAGTTGCTCACGTTGGTCGTCCGAGAAGACCCCGCTGCGCCGGGCGGTCTCCCACTCGCGGAGGGCATCGAGGATCGGCCCCGTCGCCGGATTCTTGCGGAGGGAATCCGGGCTGGTGGCGAGGGCGAAACCGGAGTCGAAACCGGAGGCCCGGGCGAGCATCCACTCCATGTCGGAAAGGCAGGTCGTCGGGGTGAGCAGGTACCAGCCGAGCATCTTCGGAATGAAGTTCCGTTCGCAGAACGCCTGATTGTTGATGCGGTACTCCTGCATGCTGTCGCGGAATCCGCCGTACCAGGGTTCGCCCCAGTTGCAGTAGCTGTTGATGTGCCAGTAGAAGTGCGAGAGCGGGGGGCTGGTGCCGTTGATGACGGTGTGGTCGAGGTGATCGTAGAACTCCTTCGCGAACAGCTCGTTTCCGTAGGTGCCCTCGCCGGGTGCGAGACAACCTTCGTGGCCGTCGAAATCCATGTGGCTGAGCCCGGTCTCGTTGAAGCGGCGGGCGAGGTTTCGGGCGATCTCCCGCTGCAATTCGATGTTCGGGAAGAAGACCTTGTACGAATGGTCCATCAACTTGCCCGCCTGTACCCCGGCCGCATGTGCGGAGGCCTTGGTCCCGAATGCGCCCCGCTGGCAGTCGAGCAATCGCCACGGCGCTTCGGTGGAGACCGAGCGGTAGCGGACGAGTTCCTGGTCGATCATGACCGTCTGGAGTTCGTTGCCAACGCGGTTGGTGAAGTACTCGGGCGATCCAACGGGAATCGTCCCCGTGGCGTCGTCGACGGCAGCTGTCAGCGGGCTCGAACCCGTCCGGGCAAGGCGCGGGTCGGGGACCGGCGAGACATAGGGGTCGTTGGGTTGGATGAAATTCGAAAGCGTATGGGCACCGAGTCGGATGCCGAGGGCGCGGGCCTTGGTGGCGCAGGCCTTCAGACCGGCGACACCACCCGGAAAGAACTTCGGGCTCGGTTCGAAGTGGCCCCAGCTCTTGAAGGCATCTCCGTGGTACAGGCTCATCAGGTTCGCGCGCTTCACCAGGGCGAGTACCTCGTCGACATTTGATTCGGAGAAGTTCGCGATCAGGTACGAACGGCCTCGCTCGGATGAGACCTTGGCCCAGGTTCCGTCGATCATCGGGTGCGGCAGGCCCTCGGCTTCCTCAATGCGTCCGAGGGTCCGCAAGGCCTCGGGTTCGGCACAGCCGAACAGGGCGATCCGGGATCCGATGACCGTCTCTCCCGCGATGGCGGGAACCGGCATGTTGGGAGCGCGCTTGTTCCAGACCGCGATCGATCGGAGGCGGGAGCGGTCCAGGGAATAGGCCTGGAGGACGCTGCCCCATTCCGTCTGCCGGGCTGCATAGGGTCGATCGGCGCTGCCTTCGTCGTTCTCCGGATAGCCGCCGAGGGTCTTGATATTGAGCGCCTGAAGTCCGAGCGCGAACTCACCGTCACGAACGACGCCGACCACTTCGCCGACCGTCTTCCGGATGCGGGTGGGGAAGGGGCCCCACAGGGCGAGGTCCACCGGGGCGGTTCCGGAAGCCGAGTCAACGCGGATGAGTTCCAGGGTGAAGTGCGATGGTCTGGACTCGACCCGAACCCACGCCTTGGTCGCGGCCTTGGAGAAGGTCAACGTCAACTGACGTGAGGCGGCGTCCCACGCAGCGGCGTCCGGGGCGTGGAGGGTTCCGGCGATCCGGACGCTCAGCAGCGGGGCGGGCTGCGTCGTGGCGAGGAACTCGCGGCCATCGGAGCGACGGGCAAAGGAGGTCAGCGATCCGTTGTCGGCGAGCTGGAGCACCGCGGAGTCGGTCTGCCAGGTGGTCAGCGGGGCGGTCAGTGCGCGGAGCGCCGCCAGCAGCATCAGCAGGCCGACCGGCAACGTCCTCAATCGGAAGGAAACGGGATGCACGGGAGCAGCCTAGGGCAACCCGGATTCCGGGTGACAGCCCGAATGCGCTGGGGAAATCGCGAGCGCAGGCCGAACCCGGCGAGGCCCTCCCTCCCGGCCCTTGTGAAGACGAGGCTCCGGACGGGATGGGATGCGGACTGCGAATCGGTCGTGGCCTCGGCAGCTACGATTGACTTCGACCTTCAAACGGAGCCGGCAGCACGGCAGTGTCGCGGGGCCCGATGCTATTCAACAGTTGGACCTTTGCCGTGTTCCTGCCGTTGGTGTTCGCGTTGCACTACGCGAGCCGGCGTGCGGCTTGGCAGGTCGGGGTGCTGACGCTGGCGTCCTTCGTATTCTACGGATGGCACACGCCGTGGTTGGTTTTCCTGCTGATCCTGTCGACGGCGATCAACGCACAGGCGGCCCAGTGGTTGATGTCGTCAGGGGTGACGGGCGGGCGGCGTCGGGCGGTTTTGGTGGGGGCGTTGGCGTTCAACCTCGGGGCGTTGGCGTTCTTCAAGTACTTTGGGTTGCTGGTGCGGACGCTGGTGCCGGAATCCTGGCGAGGATCGATGCCGGGGTGGTTTGCCGAGGTTCCGCTGCCGATCGGCATCTCGTTCTACACGTTTCAGGGAATCAGCCTGGTGATGGAGTCCTGGCAGGCGGGCACGGCAGGCTTTCCCGGGTTGCATCCGCCGCGGGGCCCGCGGGAGATGATGTGGTTCCACGGGCGGATCTGGTTCTTCAAGGCGTTCTTCCCGCAATTGATTGCGGGACCGATCGTGAAGGCGGCGGACTTCTTCCATCAGATCGGACCGAAGCGGCTCGGGCAGATCGATTGGGCCGGGGCGGTGCGGAAGCTGATCCTGGGTTTCTTCCTGAAGATGGTGGTGGCGGACAACCTGAAGGAGGCGACATCGGTGCTGTCGTATCCGCAGTTCCTGGAGCTGCCGCGGACGAATCTCTGGTTGCTGCTGTACGGATACTCATTCCAGATCTTTGCCGACTTTGCGGGCTATTCGTTCATCGCGCAGGGATTGGCGCGGTTGTTTGGATATGAACTGCCGCTGAACTTCGATCATCCGTACCTTTCGACCAGTATCACCGAGTTCTGGCGGCGCTGGCATCTGTCGCTCTCCAGTTGGTTGCGTGAGTACCTCTACATTCCGCTGGGCGGGAACCGGCACGGGGAGGTGCGGACTTACGTGAACCTGTTCCTCGTGATGTTCCTGGGTGGCCTGTGGCATGGAGCAGCCTGGAGCTATGCGGTGTGGGGAACCGGGCACGGGTTGTTGTTGGCGCTGGAGCGGTTGACGGGCATTGGCCGGGCGGATCCGTCCAAGTTGCCGGCGTGGCGGCGGGTATTGGGAATTGCGGTGACCTTCCATCTCGTGTCGTTGCTGTGGCTGCTGTTCCAGTTGCCGGACATCCGGCATGCGGCGGCGTACGTGCGCTGTCTGTTCACCAACCCGGGCGGGTTGTTGCCGCAGTACGGCTTCGTGATCGTGCTCTTCGGAACCCCGGTGGCGTTGCACCATCTCTGGGGAGCCACGCGGGCTTGGCGCGAGCGGTGTGGTCCGTTGTGGGCTGGCCGCCTGGACGTGGCAGTTCATGCCGTCCTGTTTTTCCTCGTCCTCGTCAACGCGGGTACGCCCGGCGACTTCATCTACTTCCAGTTCTAGCCATGATGCGCCCCACCTCCCGAACTGCCCTGAGGATCGTCCTCGCGACCGCCGCACTGGCGCTCGCGTGGCAGACGCTCACTTCGGTCCTCGGCTGGAAGGCCCAGTTCGGGGAATCGAACTACATGGCCAACCGCATCCGACTCGAGGAGTACCTGTTGCTCCCGGCCGCGCCGCGGAACGTGTTGGTCGGCTCGTCCCTCAGCGGTCGCCTGCTGCCGGAGTTCTTCGCTGGGACGAGTCTGGAAGGCTTCTCGACGCTCGGGCTGGATGGTTCGATTCCATTGGTCGGGTTGGAAGCACTGGCGCATCGGGCGGACCTGCCTTCGACCGTGTTCATCGAGACCTACCTCCTGGAAAAGCCGTGGAGCCGGAATGATCAGATGCTGCTGGATGGACTGGTATCGCCGGGCACCGCGTTGGCCCGGAAGGTGCCATTGGTGCGGGCTTCGCGGCGTCCTTCCAGTCTCTTGTACTCCGCCATGAAAGCGCGGCGCGACGGGGCAGGAGCAAGTGTCCTCGTGACGAACGATCCGTCCGTTCGGGAACCGGGGCCCGCCGTCGAGGTGTCGCCCTCCGATCCGCAGGTGGTTGAGCGTTGGCGCGGGATGTTGAAGTCCCTTGCGGATCGGGGGGTGCGTGCGGTGTTGGTGGACCTGCCTTCGGGGGAAGTCCGGATGCCGGGTGGCCGGACGGCCCCGGATCTGGCGGACGCGATGGTCCGCGAATTTGGCCTGGCTCGGGTTGATCTCCGGAGGTCGTGGTTCGAGCGCGGTTGGAAGCCGACCTACACGGACGGTCGGCACCTGGACGGAGCGTCGGCCAAGGCCACGGCGCGAATGCTGGCGGAGTGGAAGCCCAGGAGAGAGTAGCGGGTTTCAGGTTTGAAGTTTCAAGTCCAGCCCCCCGGCGGCCGGCTACGGACTTGAAACTGAAATCTTCCAACTCCCCTTCGACCTGCCTCGTGACCTCGGCAGCTACGCTCCGCGAGGTAGCAGACGACGTGAGGAGGCTGGGCTGGAAGATTCCAGTTCCCAGATTCCAGTCCCCAGAACTGGCATCTGGCGACTGGCAACTGGGAACTGGATCCGGACCTGCCTCGTGACCTCGGCAGCTACGGTGGGGAGGGAGGGGAACGGTCTGGTCAGCGGAACCCGGGTGGTGGTTGGATCCGGGGATGCAAAGCGGACTGATTGGACGGGCCGGGCTTTGGGTGGGTTTGGTGCTGGTGTGGATCGGACTGTTGCCGGGAACGGGGGCGGCAGCACCGCAGGGAGAGGCGTTGCTCAAGACGGATCTTCTGGGCGTGTTTGCGCATCCGGATGATGAGACCGGCGTGGCTCCGTTGATGGCCTACTACGCGTTGGGAGCCGGCAAGGTGGTGTCGCATGTTTACTGCACCCGAGGCGAAGGGGGCGGGAACATGGTGGGTCGCCAGGGCGGGATGGCGCTCGGGGTCCTGCGCGAGGCCGAGTTGAAGGACTGCCTCACGAAGCTTGGTGTGCGTCACACGTACTTCCTCGACCGGGAGGACTTTGCCTACACGGAGGGCTTGGGAATCACGCTGGAAAAATGGGGGCACGAGGCGACGTTGGGCCGGTTGGTTCGCTTGGTTCGTGCGTTGCGGCCGGAAGTGATCGTGACGATGAATCCGGCCCCGACGCCAGGTCAGCACGGCAACCATCAGGCGGCGGGTTGGCTGGCGGTGGAGGCGTTCGATGCGGCGGCGGACCCGTCGCGTTTCCCGGAGCAGATCGAGTTGGAAGGCCTTTCCCCATGGCGACCGCGCAAGCTGTACTTCGGCGGTGCGGGTCCTTACACCGCGACCGTGGTGACGACGGATGCCTTGCCGGATGGCCGGGTGCCTTCGGTGGTGGCGGGCGAGGCACTGGCGAATCATCGATCACAGGGCTTCGGCAGCTTCGCCAATTCGCCCTGGCTCCGGCGTCCGCAGGTCCTGCAGCTCGTGAAGTCGGTGGTGCCGTTCGAGGCTCAGGAGTCGGACCTGTTCCGCGGCCTGCCCGTGGAAGGCAACGTTCCATCACGGGTGAAGGTGAATCCTCCGTCGAAGGAGGGACCTGCGGTCGGGCTTCGGTTCCTGCCACGCCCGGCGGTGTCGCGGTATCAGGAGTGGGTGGCCGAGCAGAAGATTGAGTCGGCTGCGGTGGCCTTCGATCCGGACGTGCCGGTGATCGCTGGCGAGGAGTGTCCGGTTCCGTTTGAGGTCCTGGATTTCCCCGGTGCGCCCGCGGGCAAGCTTCGGATCCAGGTGCCCGACGGGTGGACGGTGTCCCCTTCGGAGATTGAGGTTGGGGTCGCGGGAAAGAAGCCGACGTACTTCCGCATCCTGCAGGTGAAGGCACCTGGCTCGGGTGGCGACGGGGAGATGGTGGCCACGGGTGAATTGGGTGGGCGTCCGGCGTCGGCACGCGTGCGACTTCACGCGGTGCCGCGGTTGACGATTCCGCGGCGGAGCGGACTCCTGCTGGGCGCACCGGCCAACGATCCTGGTTGGGCCGCTTTGCCGCGGGTGCTGATCCCGCACACGAACACGTGGCAAGGAACCGTGACGAATGCCGCGGACGTCTCGGCGTCGTTCCGGGTAGCCCACGATGGCGAGGATCTCTGGGTTGAGGTGCGGGTGCGGGATGATGCGGTGGTCTCGAACATCGCGCCCGATGACATCCGCGGGCACTGGCGGAGTGACTCGGTGGAGTTGTGCATCGATCCGGAGGCGGGCGCGGAGCACACGCTCGGGACTTACAAGGTGGGGATCTTTCCGTTCGACCAGACTGGCAAGGTTCGGGGGGCGCGGGATGCGGACGCCAATCCCGGGTTGCTGGAGCGGGTGTCGCCGTCGACGCGGTTGCATTCCGAGCGGCTTTCCGATGGCTACCTGGTCCGTGTCCGCGTGCCGTGGAGCGAGGCGGGTGTGGATGCGTCCAAGGTATCGCGCATTGGATTGAACGTCCTGGTCTATGACGGGGACAAGGCCGATGCGGCCCTTGGTGAGAACATCAACCGGTCCCGCTTGGCATGGGCACCGCGATCCGGTGTGCAGGGGCGCCCGGAGGACTGGGGGCGGGCAGACCTGGGGAAGTAGGACTGGGGGGAGTTTCCAGATTCCAGAGGCCAGTTGCCTGCGGCAGTTGGGTTATCCACCGATTTCACAGATTTCACAGATGGACTGGAACAAGAGGCCCTACCGCTTCGCCGTTTCCATGTCACCCGCGGGGTGAAACGACAGCCTCTCAACCGGCTTCCAATCCGTGGAATCGGTGCAATCTGTGGATCCAACCGCCTTTTCTAGGTTGAATCTTGAAACTTGGATCTCTCCCACGGCTCGTGAGGACACTCGCCCCACCGGAGAGCGGATCGACCTTGCTCAGGATTTCATGCGTCGGAGCAGATTGCGGGTGATGGTCTGGACCCGTGCGTCGGGTCCCTTCGGTGTCGTGTGGACGGAAGGGCGCTTGTAGCCGGGCGGTTCGCTGAGGCCGTCGCCCCACCAGATCGTGGCAGCGTTGAAGACGATGTTGCCGCGCGCGCCCGGATACACGGTGGCGGTATAGGTTCCGCCGTTGGGCTTGCCGGGGGCCTCCTGTGTGGGGCCGGTGGCCACGACTTCCAGTCCGGGGATCGGAGCCGGATCGCCGTGCCATTCCCATCCGACGATTCCCGGGATGGAATCGCCACGTTTCATGCCGGTATCGCGGAAGAGCCAGTGATCGGGAAGGGCGCAGGTCCAGTCGGCGCCGCCGGTGACGGGGCCGGTGCTGTGGGCCCCGACGAGTTCGTTGGCGTAGGGACGTTCGTGGGGAAGCGAGTTCATGGCGATGAAATCGCGGGTGCCGCCGGGAGGCCCATAGACGCCGGTCCGTTCGAAGACGCGGTTGGGGCGGCCGGCGGTGTCGGGCGAGAGGGCGATCCGACCGCAGACGGCGTTTCCGGAGAGGAAGGCGACGTGTGTGCCGTCGCGGATGGCGGCTTGGACATTACGGAACATTTCCGGCGTCCAGTATTCGTCGTGGCCGACGCTGAGGAAGCCGCGGGCGCGGCGCAGGCCGGCGGGATCGGAGTGGGTGTCCTGGTTTGAGATATAGGAGATGTCGTAGCCCTCGCGCTCGAGCCAGAAGGCGATCGGGAATTCCCAGAGCAGGAATTCGCCGGAGCCCTGGGAAAGAGGGGCATCGAAGATCTGACAGTACCGGCCGTAGGGGCGATTGAAGCTCACCTGGACATCGCCGCCCCACCACCATTGATGTTCGCCGTTGTCATAGAGGGCGAAGTGATCGGGCCATCGGTTGTAGGCCTGCCACGTGTGATCGCTGCACTGGAAGAGGAAGTCCGCGCGGCGATCGTCCCGGACGATGAAGACGACGTAGCTCTCGAGTCCGGAGCCGCGCGTGCGCAGGCGCCCAAGGTAGACGCCACTGAGCCAGTCGGACGGGATGCGGAGTCGGGCGGACACGGGCCATTGGCAGTCGCGGAGTCTTTTCGGACCGATGGCCGGGAGGGGTTGGGGTGAGCCTTGCAGGTTCGCGATGCCACCCACCCGTCGTCCCCCGTCGCCGCCGTACCAACCGAGACGGTAGAACTCGATGTCGAAGGGTTCGGCGGGATCCGTGCTGACATGGAAGGTCAACGTGTCACCAGGACGAACCCGGGTGTGCGAGCAGTAGCCTTCGATCCATTGCGAACGCCAGCCGGTGGCGCGATCGACGCGGGTGGAGGTGAGCATCCAATCGCGTGTGCCGGGACGTTCATTTTCGCGGCGGATGAGGTCGGTTCCCGGGCGGGGCAGGAGGAGGTTCGGTGCGGCTCAGCCTGCGGCGACGGCGGCAGGCGTGAGCGCGGCCATCTGTCGCAGGGCATTCCGACGGGAGATGCGGGGCATGGGTTGAGGGGACAACGCGGCGGTGGAGAAGCAAGGCCTGAGTTCGATCGTGGCTTGATTCCGGGAGGCGATCGGTGTGACTGGGGGCATGGAATCCCAAGATGTTGCAGAGGGGTGTGGCTTGCCGCGGCGGAACTTCATCCAGGGGGCTGGGTTGCTGGGAGTCGCGTTGGCGGCGGGCGTTGCACCGGCGTTCAGTCAGGGAGTGGCGGCGTCGCGACGGGTGCGGGTCGCGGTGATCGGCTTGGGCCGTGGGATGGATCACGTGACGGCGCTGCTGCAGGTGCCGGGAGCGGTGGTGGCGGCGGTGTGCGACGTGGATGAACGGCGGCGGGATGCAGCGGCGAAGAAGGTCGAGGAGAAGAGCGGCGTGCGTCCGCCCGGGGTCACCGACCTGCGACGGTTGCTGGAGGACCGCGAGATCGACGCGGTCAGCATTGCGACGCCGAACTTCTGGCATGCGCCGGCGGCGATCCTGGCCTGCCGGGCGGGAAAGCATGTGTACGTCGAAAAGCCCGGAAGCCACAACGCCCGGGAGGGCGAGCGCATGGCGGAGGTGGCGGGCTCAACGCGGCGGATCGTCCAGTTGGGTATCCAGCGTCGCAGCACGGAAACGGTGCGTGAGGCGATGTTGGCGTTGAAGGATGGGATCATCGGGCCCGTGCGGGTGGCTCGCTGCCGATACGACAACGCACGGACGACGATCGGTCGTGGCAAGGCGACTCCGGTGCCCGAGTGGCTGAACTACGACCTCTGGCAGGGACCGGTGCCGGAGCGGCGGTACGTGGACAACCTGGTCCACTACAACTGGCATTGGCGCTGGCATTGGGGTGGCGGCGAGCTCGCCAACAACGGGCCTCACGCCCTCGACATCGCGCGATGGGGATTGGGCGTTCAGTACCCAATGCGCGTCACCGCGAACGGTGGTCGTTATCATTTCCAGGATGACCAGGAGACTCCGGACACGCTGACGGCGCACTTCGAATTCGGCACTGCAGGCATTATCTGGGATGGATCGAGCTGCCATCCACGGAAGGCGGATGGGCCTGCCTTTGTGACGTTCTATGGGGACGGCGGAACGTTGGCGATCGATGGCAATGGTGGGTATCGCGTGGTGGATGCAGGAGGAAACGAACTGAAGAAGGTCGCGGGACGGATGAGCGACGTGCCGCACTTCGCGAACTTCGTGGAGACAATCCGGGGCGAGGCCAAGCTGAACGCCCCCATCGGCGAAGGGGTGAAGAGCGTTCACCTCTGCCATCTCGGCAACATCGCGTGGCGGACCGGGGGTGCGGTCGAGGTGGACCCGGTCAACGGGCACATCAAGTCCGGCACGCGCAAGCAACGGGGACTTTGGTCGAGGGAATATCGGCGGGGCTGGAACTTCGTGTGAGGGGGCGGGGGGGGCGAAGTTTTCGGGTTCCAGCTTCAAGCGGGCCTGAGGCTGCGGGGCTTGAAGCTTGAATCTTGGAAACGGGAACTCCTGAGCCGCAACCATCCGATTGAAGGCGGGACAGGTTCACGCGGAGACGCGGAGAAGGGACAATTGGATGGCAAGCCGGTTAGTCACCGTTGGGTGAATGGAAGTCGACTTTGGAGTAGTCTTGACCGACCTCTCCCCGCGGCTCCGCGTGAGACTAGTACTGCATGGATGAGGCTGAGCCCGATTTGTGCGGTGCGGTTCCGCCTGCTATTTCCCCGGGGTGGAACCCAGACACGCTTATATCGCGCTCAACCTCATTGAGCACCTCGGCCCGGTGAGACTTCGCCAGTTGCTCAACTTCTTCGGTGATCCCGTCTCTATCCTGCGTGCGGACGCAGAGCAATTGCAGCAGGTGCATGGCATCGGACCCGACGTGGCGCAGTCCATCGCGGATTGGGAGTCGACGGTCGACCTGCCCGGGGAACTGAGGCGGATCGAGGAGTACGGATGTCGGGTGCTGTGCATGGAGGATGAGGAGTACCCGCCGTTGCTCCGGGAGATCTACGATCCACCGATCGTCCTGTACGTGAAGGGATCCCTGAAACCGGGCGACCGGAACGCGCTGGCGATCGTGGGTTCACGGCAGACGACGGCCTATGGAAACGAGATTGCGCGACGCTTCGCCTACCAGTTGGCGTACACGGGCGTGACCGTGGTCAGTGGCGGTGCGCGAGGCATCGATACCTCGGCCCATCAGGGAGCACTTGCCGCGGGCGGGCGGACGGTGGCGGTGCTGGGAACAGGGATCAATCTGGTCTTCCCGCCGGAGAACCGGGACCTGTTTGAACGGATCGCAGCCACCGGCGCGGTGATGACGCAGTTCCCGTTCAACCGGCCGGCCGACAAGCAATCCTTCCCCATCCGCAACCGCATCGTCGCCGGCATGACCATTGGGACGATCGTGGTCGAGGCCAACCTCACCAGTGGCGCGATGATCACGGCCAACTTTGCGACGGACTATGGGCGTCTGGTGTTCGCGGTGCCCGGCCGCATCGACTCGCCGAGAAGCAAGGGTTGTCATGACCTGATCAAGAAGGGCGCCAAGCTGTGCGAGGGGTTGGACGACGTGCTCCCGGAGTTCGAGTACCTGTTCCCGCCGCCGAATCGGACTCCGTCGAGCGGAGCTGGCGCCCCCCCGCCGCTGGCGTTGTCGGAGTCGGAGGAGGCGGTGCTCGCGGCTATTGGCACGGAGGAACGCGAGGCGGACGAAGTGGTCCGGGACTCGGGATTGCCGGCATCGGCGGTGAACGTGGCGCTCTTCAGCCTCGAATTGAAGCGGTTGATCCGGCAGTTGCCGGGGAGGAGGTTTGTGAGGGGATAGTTTCAAGTTTGAAGTTTCAAGTTTGAAGCAGGCTGAGGC
>CAIMMI010000052.1 GCA_903842505.1 uncultured Verrucomicrobiota bacterium
GCGCTGAAGTAAGGGGGGAGTTGCCAGATTCCAGTTTCCAGAGGACTGGGGACTGGGGACTAACGGGCGGGGTTCAGCTCCGTTCTGTGGGCTGCGCGCCCCCACGCGGCGGATCACGAGCCGCGCCGGGTGAGGGCACCCTGGCCTACCATGTCGTGGGCTGTAGGCTGTGTGCCCCCACGCGGCGGATCATGGACTGCGCCGGGTGAGGGCACCCGGGCCTGCCATGTCGCAGGCTGTAGGCTGCGTGCCCCCACGCGGCGGATCATGGACTGCGCCGGGTGGGGGCACCCGGGCCTACAAGTGAAGACTGTCACCGGCAACTGGTGACTTCTTGAACAACAGGGGCGGCAATCCTTCCGGATTGCCGCCCCTTTGTCTTTGTGTTGCCGGCCGAGTCCGCCTCGTGACCTCGGCGGCTACCCAGCAGACGGGAGGAAGGGGCTGGAGTTTCGCCAGGTCAGTTGCCCGTTGCTGGAAACTGGTGACTGGGAACTGGCAACTCTCCCGGCCCCGCCTCGTGACCTCGGCGGCTACGAGTATCAGATGTACTCGTTGAGGATCGATTCGAGCAGTTCCTGGCGGCCGCTCTCGAGTCCGGAGACCTCGCCGATCTTGAGGGCGTGCTTCTCGCAGTCGGCGAACGAGGCCTGGCCGGCCTCGATCTTCGCGCCGATCCCGGAGTCCCAGGTACGGTACCGGTTCTTGACGAACTCGGTGATCCGGCCGTCCTTGCGGATGGCGGCGGCGGCCTT
Source organism: uncultured Verrucomicrobiota bacterium (assembly GCA_903842505.1). GTDB lineage: Bacteria > Verrucomicrobiota > Verrucomicrobiia > Limisphaerales > UBA9464 > UBA6176. The sequence continues at coordinate 756 of CAIMMI010000052.1, forward strand.
GAGGCCGCGGGCGAAGGCGTCCATGCCGGCGATGTGGGCGATGAAGAGGTCGTCGAGTTGGAAGCTCTCGCGGCGGACCTTGGCGTCGAAGTTGACGCCGCCGGCGGTGAATCCGCCGAACTTGAGGATGCGGAGCATCGTCTGCGTCGTGAGGTACAGGTCGGTCGGGAACTGGTCCGTGTCCCAGCCGAGGAAGTAGTCGCCCATGTTGGCGTCGATGGAGCCGAGGGCACCGGCGGCGCCGGCGACTTCGAGTTCATGCTCCATGGTCTTGCCGGCGAGCCAGGCGTGGTTGACCTCGAGGTTGAGCTGGAAGTGCTCGAGGAGGTCGTATTCGCGGAGGAAGTTCAGGCAGGCTGCCGCATCCGAGTCGTACTGGTGGCGGGTGGGTTCCTTGGGCTTCGGCTCGATGAAGAACGGACCCTTGAAGCCGATCTTCTTCTTGTAGTCGACGGCCATGTGCATGAAGCGGCCCATGTGATCCATCTCACGCTTCATGTCCGTGTTGAGGAGGGTGGAGTAGCCCTCGCGACCGCCCCAGAACACGTAGCCGGAGCCGTTGAGTTCGTGGGTCCACTCGAGTGCCTTCTTCACCTGTGCGGCGGCGAAGCAGAACACGTCCGCGTTGCAGCTCGTGGCCGCGCCATGGAGGTAGCGGGGATGAACGAAGTTCTGGGCGGTACCCCAGAGCAGCTTGATGCCGGTGTCGGCCTGAAGCTTCTTCAGTTCCTTGGCGACGGCGTCGAAATTCTTGTTCGATTCGGCGAGCGTCTTGCCGTGGGGCGCGACGTCGCGGTCATGCCAGCAGTAGAACGGGGCGCCGATCTTCGAAGTGAACTCGAACATGGCATGGGCGCGGGCGATGGCCTGCTTCACGTTGCCCTCGCCGGTCTGCCACGGACGCTCGGCCGTGCCCCAGCCGAACATGTCGCCGCCGGATCCGCGCATCGTGTGCCAATAGACCACTGCGAAACGCAGGTGATCCTTCATGGCCTTGCCTTCGACGATCTCGTCCGGATTGTAATGCTTGAAAGCCAGCGGATTGCGTGACTGCGGGCCTTCGAATTGGATGTTCCCCACCTTGGGGAAATACTTCTTGCTCATGTGCTCTTTCGATGAAACCGCGCGAAGGTATTCTCCGGGGCTGAATTGGGAAGGAGGATTTGCGCAGATTGGAGTGAGGAAGTGCATCCGGACGCGGGCCCCAGCGAGAGGTGGGGCGAGTGTCCACACGAGCCGATTGGGAGTTCCAGGTTTCCGGGTTCAAGTCTCAAGCCTGTCAAAGTTGAAACTGAAATCTTCGAACTGCTGAACGGTTCGACGGAGTCTCGCGCCACCTGGTTGGGGAGCACTGTCCGGAGGCACTGAAGCGAGGTGTTGAACTCCAGGGCGGTGAAATGCTGGTTGAAGCCAGCGGTGACGATGCGTGTGGATGGGAGATCTGGGTGGGGTGCGCGTCGGGGCGAACGGGGAGCGAAAGCCTCGATTGCTGTCGTTTCGCCCCCGAAACCCGGCGGTTCGCCCCGGGTTTCTTTATGGTCGTGCGCGACGTCGTAGGAAGCGGACGAGCCATGAACCCTGAAGAGTCCTCAAGCCCGCGTCCCGCCGAGGTCGCGCCCCGCCGGAAGTACGTCCGTGCGATCGGGCCGCGGCTGCGGATCGTGCTGAACGTCGTGTGGGGAATGCTGGCGTTGCTCGGGGCGAACTCGGCGTATCTGGCGACGGTGACCTTCCTCGACTGGTTGGAGCGGTCGAAGGGCGTCAGCTACCAGAATTACTTCTATCAGATCCAGTTCCTGGCGCACCTGATCCTCGGGGTGTTGTTCGTGGCGCCGTTCCTCGTGTTCAACGTCGTCCATATGATGAACACGTGGAACCGCCCGAGTCGGAAGGCGGTCTACGTGGGCTACGTCCTGTTTGCGATGAGCCTGCTGGTCTTGGTGTCGGGGGTGATGCTGGTGCGGTTCGACGGGTTGGAGGTGGTGGCAGCGAAGACGGAGGGGAGCCGTGGGTTCGCTTATTGGGCGCATGTGCTGGCGCCGCTGTTGTGCGTGTGGCTGTACATCCTGCATCGGTTGGCCGGGCCTCGGATCCGGTGGAAGGTGGGCATTGGTTGGGCGGGAGCGGTCGCGGCGGCGGTCGTGGCCATGGTGGCCTTGCACCGGCACGATCCCCGCGTCTGGAGCGCGAAAGGGCCGAAGGACGGGGAGAAGTATTTCACGCCGAGTTCGACGCGGACGGCCAACGGCAAGTGGGTGAAGCCGGAGGCGCTGATGAACAATGAGTACTGCCTTGAGTGCCACCCGGACGCCTTCAATTCGTGGGTTCACTCGGCGCACCGGTTCAGTTCGTTCAACAATCCTTTCTACCTCTTCACGATCAAGCAGACGCGCGCGCTGGCCATGAAGCGGGATGGCAACGTCCAGATGTCCCGCTGGTGCGCCGGTTGCCATGATCCGGTGCCGTTCCTTTCCGGTGCCTTCGACGACCCGAACTTCGACTTCGAGAAGCATCCGACCGCGCTGGCCGGCATTACCTGCGTCGCGTGTCACTCGATCACTTCATTGCAGGGGGCGCATCCGGGCACCATCGGCAATGGCAACTACACGATCGAGGAACCGATCCACTATCCCTTCGCGTATACGCCGACGAACTCGCTGGCTTTCTGGGTGAACAAGCAGTTGGTGAAGGGGAAGCCGCAGTTCCACAAACAGACCTTCCTCAAACCGTTCCACAAGACGGCGGAGTTCTGTTCCGTCTGCCACAAGGTCGGGATTCCCTACGAGGTGAACCACTACAAGGAATTCCTCCGGGGTCAGAACCACTATGACTCCTACCTGCTGAGTGGCGTCTCCGGCGTGAACGCGCGGTCCTTCTATTACCCGGACGTGGCGAAAGCCAACTGCTCCGAGTGCCACATGCCACTGAAGAAGTCGGACGACTTCGCCGCGCGGCAATACGGTACGAACGAGTTCCGGGCCGTCCACGATCACCTGTTCCCGTCGGCCAACACGGGCGTGGCGGCGCGGCGCAACGAACCGGTCGAGGTCCGCGCGGAGATCATCCGTCGGCATCAGGATTTCATGAAGGACTCGGTCCGGATTGACCTGTTCGGACTGAAGGAGGGCGGTGGGATTGATGGCAAGCTCATCGCTCCGATCCGGCCGGCGACCCCGACGGTGCAACCGGGCCAGACGTACCTGTTGGAGGCGGTGGTACGCACGGTGAAGCTGGGGCATCCGCTGACGCAGGGAACGGTCGATTCGAACGAGCTCTGGGCGGATGTCTCGGTGACGGACGCGGACGGGAACGTGGTGGGCCGAACGGGTGGTCTGGGGCGGCACAACGAGGTCGATCCCTGGTCGCACTTCATCAACGTGTACATGCTCGACCGGGACGGAAACCGGATCGATCACCGGAACGCGCAGGACATCTTTGTGCCGTTGTACAACAACCAGATTCCGCCGGGAGCGGCGGCGGTGTTGCACTACCGGTTCACGGTGCCGCCCGGGGTGAAGGGACCGTTGAAGGTCGATGCCAAGGTCAACTACCGGAAGTTCGACACCATCTACCTCAACTACGTCTACGGCGGGACCAACTACCAACGCGGCGCGCCGTTCGTGCTGACGAACGACCTTCCCATCACGGTCATGGCCCGCGACTCGATCGTGCTTCCCGTGGCGGGTGGCCCGGTGGCGACGAATGCGCCGTCGACGATCGTTCCGTGGCAGCGCTGGAATGACTACGGCATTGGACTTTTCCTGAAGGGCGACAAGGGCAGCGAGAAGGGCGAGTTGATCCAGGCTTCGGCGGCTTTTGAACAGGTCGAGAAACTCGGCCGTGCGGACGGTCCGTTGAATCTGGCGCGTGTCTATTTCAAGGAGGGCCGGCTGGCCGATGCGGTGACGGCGTTGCAACGGGCGAACGACACCAACCGTTTCACGCCGGCGGGCAACCGTTGGACCATCGCGTGGTTGAATGGACTGGTGAACAAGCAGAATGGATTCCTCGATCGCGCGATCCAGGAGTTCACCAGCATCCTGGAGGACCGCTATCCCGAGCTCGAGAAGCGCGGGTTCAACTTCAGCCGGGACTACGAGGTGATCAACGAGCTGGGTCAGACCGTGTTTGAACGGGCCAAGATGGAGCGGGGGAATCCGGCCCGGCAACGCGAGTTGCTGGAGGCGGCGGCCCGGCGATTCCGCGACACGCTCGCGATTGATCCCGAGAACCTCACCGCGCATTACAACCTCGCGTTGATCCACGCGCAGCTGGGCGATCGCGAGAAGTCGGCCGAGCACCGCAAGTTCCACGAGCGCTACCGACCGGATGACAATGCGCGGGACCGGGCCGTGTCGGTGGCCCGGCGGAACAACCCGGCAGCGGACAAGGCCGCGCAGGCAGTCGTGATCTACGATCTGCAACGTCCGGGCAACTTCGGCCTGCCAGCCGGGCAGGGCGCGCGCCCGGGAGTGGCCTCTCGCTGAGCGCTGGCTCGCCTCATCAACAACAACGTGGTCCGATCCCCTTTTCCGTGAGCAACAATCCAGTCCCACCGGGCCGGCCAGAGGAGCCGGAGGAAATCGTGCAGGTGGATGACGCCGTCATCGGCCGGGCCGTCGCGCGGTCGCTGGTGGCGGTGGCGATCCTGGGTGTCGCCGGCGCGGGGACGTGGTTTGCCCTCCGTTCCATGGGTGGCAAGAAGGAGCAGCGGGTCACGCAGCTTCAGGCCCCGCAGGCCGTCACCAACGCGGCCTCTGCCCAGGCGCCGTCGGTGCGGTTCACGGATGTCACCGCCGCCGCCGGCATCACGTTCCGGCACGAGACCGGTGCCACCGGCGAGAAGTTGTTGCCTGAGACGATGGGCAGCGGTGTTGGCCTGGGTGATCTGGACGGGGACGGCGATCCGGATCTGGTGTTCGTCAATGGATCCCACTGGTCCTGGGCCAAGCCCACCGGCGCGGGTTCTCGGCCTCCGGGCGTGGTCGTGTACCGGAATGATTCGGCGGGTGGTTCGGTGAAATTCTCCGACGTGACGGCCGGGTCGGGGATCGAGGCGCCCTTCTACGGAATGGGCGTTGCCATCGGCGACGCCGACGGCGATGGCCGACCGGACCTGCTCGTGACGGGGGTGGGTGGCGCACGCCTTTTCCGCAATCTCGGCGGGATGCACTTCGAGAACGTGACGGCCTCGGCCGGAGTCGGGGGTGAGGCTTCGGACTGGAGTTCGGCGGCGGCGTGGTTGGACTTCGACCACGACGGCGACCTCGACCTTTTCGTGGCCAGTTATGTGAAGTGGTCACGCCAGGTGGATGCGGAGGTCGGCTACAAGATCGATGGTCAGACCCGTGCGTACGGTCCGCCGATGAACTTCGCGGGTTCCTTCCCGCGGTTTTATCGGAACGACGGGGGCGGGAAGTTCGCGGACATCTCGGGGACGGCGGGAGTGCAGGTGAAGAATTCGTCGACGAAGGTTCCCGCCGCCAAGACGCTCGGGGTGGCGGTCACGGACATCAATCGCGACGGTTGGCCGGACATTGTGGCGGCCAACGACACGGTCCAGAACTTCGTCTTCCTGAATCAGCATGACGGGACGTTCCGGGAAGCCGGGGCGGAGACGGGTGTGGCGTTCGACAGCTTCGGCAATCCACGCGGCGCGATGGGTGTCGATAGCGCCTGCTTCACGCCGGACGGGAAACTCGGCCTGGCGATCGGCAACTTCGCCAACGAGATGACGGCGATGTATGTCGAGGCTTCGACCTCGACTCCGGACCTGCCGCAGTTCTCGGATGAGGCGATCTCGTGGGGCGTGGGCGGGCCGAGTCGGGATCCGTTGAAGTTCGGAGTGTTCTTCTTCGATTACGACCTCGACGGCCGGATGGATCTGCTGACGGTGAACGGGCATCTCGAAGAGGAGATCGCCAAGGTTCAGCATGGTCAGCGGTATCGTCAGGCGGCGCAGTTGTTCTGGAACGGGGGCAATGCAGGGTTCGTACAGGTCGGGCCCACTCTCGCTGGGGCAGACCTGTTCCAACCGATCGTCGGGCGAGGCAGTGCCTACGCGGACATCGACGGGGACGGGGATGTGGATTGCGTGTTCACCAGTGTTGGTGGAGCGCCGCTGCTGCTGCGCAACGACCAGAAGACGGACAATGCCTGGGTGCGTGTAAAGCTCGAGGGCAAGGGCGCAAATCGGGACGGACTCGGCGCGGTGGTCCGACTTCGTGCCGGTGGGCGTGATCAATGGCGAACGGTGACCACGACCCGCAGTTACCTCAGTTCCAGCGAGGCGATCCTGACCTTCGGGCTCGGCAACTCGAAGACGGTCGAGGACTTGGAAGTTTCGTGGCCGGATGGATCGAAGCAGAAGGTTGATGCCCCGGCGGTGGGCAAGGTGGCGACGGTGCGGCAGTTGTAGGCTCCGAGGATTGCAGCTCGCGGGCCCGGGACTGATCGCAGGGTTCACGCCTGGGCTGTAGGCCGCGTGCCCCCACGCGGCGGATCATGAGCCGCGCCGGGTGAGGGCACCCGGGCCTAC
>CAIMMI010000053.1 GCA_903842505.1 uncultured Verrucomicrobiota bacterium
CATGTCGCTCCGCGCCGCCGATCTCGCCCGCTACATCGACCACACGCTGCTGAAGCCGGAGGCTTCCGCTGCGGACATTGAGCGACTGTGTGCGGAGGCCCGCGAACACCGCTTCCACGCGGTCTGCGTCCACGGCTCACGGGTCGCCCTGGCGGCCGCCCGTCTTGAGGAGTCCGGCGTCTATGTCGCCGCAGTGGTTGGCTTTCCCCTGGGGGCAGCGGATTCGGATGCCAAGCGATTCGAGACCGAGTCCGTCATTGATCTGGGCGCCCAGGAGATCGACCTCGTGTTGAACATCGGGCGACTTCGGGAGGGCGACGACCGATACGTGCTGCGTGAGATGCGGGACGTGGTGGAGGCCGCGCAGACGGTTCCGGTGAAGGTCATCCTCGAGACCTGCCTGCTCAATGAAGAGCAGAAGCGCCGCGCCTGCTCCCTCGCCGTCGAAGCCGGCGTCCGCATGGTCAAGACTTCGACCGGATTCTCAACCGGCGGTGCCACGCTGGAGGATGTCCGTCTGATGCGGGAATGCGTGGGACCCAAGATCGGGGTCAAGGCGAGCGGAGGCATCCGGGATACCGCCACGGCCCTCGCCATGATCGAGGCCGGCGCCACCCGACTGGGCACGAGCTCCGGCGTGGCGATCCTTCGCGGCGTCGCCACCGAAGGCAGCGGGTACTGACGGATCGGTCGCTCCCAGAAGGACTCAGGCTGCCGGGCCAAGCCCCGCAACCTGCCGAACGACATCGCGAACACCGGCGCGGGGACGGAATCCGGTCAGGCGTTCGAGCTTTCTGAGATCAGGCCTTCGTCGCGGCATGTCCTGAAACCCGGATTGATACGCAGCCTCGTAGGGAACCCGATCAATCGTCGAAGCCGAACCCAGCTCGGAAATGACCACCTGCGCCAGGTCGAGGATCGAGATTTCCTCGTCGTGTCCGATGTTGACGATCTGGCCGGCCGCCGCCGGGCAGGCCCAAAGTCGGAGAAGGGCCTCAACACAGTCCTGCACCCGGCACAGGCATCGCGTTTGACGCCCGTCGCCAAAAACGCGCAGTGGCTGCCCGGCCCGGGCGGCACTGACAAACCGGGGAAGCACCATGCCGTGGCGGCCCGACTGACGTGGGCCAACGATGTTGAACAATCGGGCGATCACGACGGGGACACCCTGTTCACCGTGACACGCCAGCGCCAGAAACTCGTCGAGCAGCTTGCTGCAGGCGTAGCTCCACCGACTGAGCGTCGGAGGCCCGATCAGGAGGTCGTCCTCCTCGGAAAACCATGGCTTGTCGCTCTTGCCATAGACTTCGGAGGTCGAGGTGAACACCACAGGTGTCTTGGACTTCGAGGCTGCGTCCAACACCGCTTCCGTCTCGCGCAGGTTGATCTCGATCGTCCGGCGTGGTGCTTGCACCACCAACTCCACACCGACCGCAGCCGCGAGATGGAAGACGGCCTTGGCCGACGCCACCGTATCCCCCAGACCCGCCCAGGCGGAAACCGTGGACTCCACCCGCTCCAGCCCGGGATGGGAACGAACCGAAGCCAGATTGTCCCAGCTTCCAGTCGAGAGGTCGTCAATGACCACGACCTGCTCTCCGGCTGCGAGCAACCGTTCCACGAGATGGGAGCCAATGAACCCAGCACCTCCCGTCACCACAACCCGTCGAGTATCCACGCCGTCAGCGTGCCGGCTGAATCCGCGGCTGGCGAGGTCTCACTGCGGTTCCGTATGTGGTTCCCCGCCTTGCACCGGAAGACGCATTCGGCCAGCTTCCCGCGCATGAATCAGAGCGGCACCCCTGTGGAACTGGATGGACTCCGGGTCACCGTCGACCGCCTGATCTACCGGCACGTCCCCGTGGCCGACAAGCCGCACTCCTTCGTCTACTTCATCAGCATCCACAACGACACCGACGTCGAGATCACCCTCCAACGGCGCAAATGGGTTGTGACCTCCGACGATGGAACCCAGCTGGTGTTCGTCGGGGATGGGGTCGTCGGGCAGACTCCGGTGCTCAAGCCAGGCGGGAAGTTCACTTACAACTCCCAGCATCTGATCGCCACCGCCTCTGCGGTCGCCGAGGGAGCCTATGGCGGAATCGACGAGAACGGACGTCAGGTCGTCACCCGCATCCCGAAGTTCCGCATGGTCGTCCCGGACTGAGGCAGGTCCGCACTCAGGGCTCCGCTACATAGTTGGCGGCCTGACGCCGCACGGACTGCGCATCTCCCGGCGTGCCGAGACGCAGCAGATCCGGTTCGGAGCGGACAGCGTACACGGATCGCACCAGCGGAGGGATGGCCTCCTCTCCCAGCAGCAAGGTCCGCCCCGGAACGCCCAGCGCAACCAGACCGGGAACATCGCCGTACCTGGCACCACCCGGAGTAAAGTCGGGATGACGCAGATCCGTCAGCTTGCCGAATCGGAAGCCCGCGAGATCCAACGCCGCCCGCCCCACCATTCCGCGGGATTGTGCCCGGGCCGCGGCCGCGATCACGCCGGCCCCGTCGACGCCCACGAGATCCACCCGACTGGAGCGCTGCTCGTGATCGCGCACAAACCGCAGGACAGCGAGGGCATCGACCACCCGTTCCGCAAACACGGATGGATTGTAGCCAAAGGTATAGGACCCGGATTCCCGCGGGTTCCGAACCTTTGGGGTCACGTCGAGAGGCCGACCGTCGGCGAGGAACTCGCCCTGGTAGCACAGGTCGACCCCGACCACGCTTGTTCCTCCGTCGACCAACTTCTGCACCTCAGGACGAAGCTTTCCATCCGCCCCATACAGACCGTCCTTCCCCTCGCCGCTGAGCCAGACGGTCGTCCGACCGTTCCACTTCCTGGGATGGCAGAAGACAGCGGGCAACTCGCGTCGTCCTCCCGTCCCACGCAGCAACCCGAACATCTCGAGCCAGGTTCCACGATCCTCCTTGCCACTCAGGCTCCACTTGCAGGCTCCGGCTTCCTCGATGCCCCCGTTGAGCACGATGTCCCAGCCTCCTCCGAACACCTTGGTGAACTCGGCCGGAACGGCCGCAGCAGCATCGAGGGAGCGCTGGGTATCCAGATGCCATTCCCGGAGCAGGCTTCGCTCATGGGTGACGTCGGCAGCGGGTGGCGCCGGGTGCTGGGCATCCCAGACCGTGAGTTCCTCCCGTCGGAGGCGGCGATAGTCGCGCTCGATGACAGGCTCGGGAAGCCCGAGGCGGAAGTGGCGGTTCACCCAGGTGTAAAAAGCGGATCGCGAGACGGCGTTGTAGTTGTGGGGAAAGTGCTCGCCGCGCTTGAGCATCACGCGGTCTTTCGCACCGTGGAGCGCGTATAACTGCTGCAATTCCGGAAAACCCTTGGTCGACATCTCCCGGGTCCAGTCGTTGGCGGAGGTCATCCCCTGGGGCTTCGGTGCGAACAGGGCCGCGAACTCCACGTTGCCGGTCCCGATCCGGAGGAGGCTGGCATTTTCACACGTGCAACCGCCCTGCATCGCCGTGCTCACCATCACCGCCGGAAAGGAGAGCTTCACCCGCGGATCAATCGCCGCCAGAAGCATGGTCTGGGTTCCACCACCGCTCGCCCCGGTCATCGCCACCCGTTCCGGATCCACCTCGGGAAGCGACAACAGGAGGTCCAGCGAACGCGACGCGTTCCAGGTCTGGAGCCCCATGATGCTCTGAAGGTGGGCCTCGGCCTGGGGACTGAAGAAGCCCCACCCCTCCGGCGTGTTCATCTCCGGTCGCTGTTTCGCGAATCCATGCGCCAGAGCCATTGAGATCTGCTGGCTGTCGGAGTTCCCCAACATGTCCCACTGCCACACCACGCAGCCCATCCGGGCCAACTGAACACACATCGACTGGAACCGGCTCCGGCCACCTTCCTCGAACCGCTCCTCCCCTTCAGCCAACTCCCGCAGCAACTCCTTGTCGGACGCTTCACTCAACCGCGCGTCCGTCCAGTGGCCATGAGCGAACAACACCGCCGGAACCTTCCCGGTCACCTTCTTCGGCCGGTACAGGTTGCCCGTCACAAAATGGCCCGGCCGGCTTTCGAAATAGACCTTCTCGATCGTATACTCCTCCCGGTCTACCCGACCGTGCACCACAGCATTCAACGGCGTGCGCGTCGGCTCGGGCCAGATCCCCTGCGATACACGGATCCGCCGCTGGACGACTTCAGCCCGCCGGTTCCACGCCTCCAGCGTTTCCGGCGGATGGAACGGAAATTCTCCGTCCAGATCCTTCAATGCTCCCAACCGGGAATCCGTCGGCCGCGCACCCACCGGCAGGACCCGGGGACCGGCGGCTTCCAGATCGAGTGAAAGTCCGGCCAGGGCGCCGACGATGGCTGCCATCCAGCACAACCGAAGGGGAGATCTCATGTGGGGTCAGGTTAACCCCGGGCCCCGGGCTTCGGGGAGTACGAAGTACAGGACAGGGTCGGGATGCGCCCCGCCGGAATCCTTCCCCTACTGAAGCCCGGGCGGGAGGCGATCCACCATCGCCCGGAACTCCTCCAGTTTCTTCCCGACCGCGGCCTTCGTCATCGAGGGATCCAAGGCTCCACCGGCCGCGGGTTGCACATCGGAGAGCACCACGCAGTATTCGGAATTCACCATCAAGCCCAGGATCTCGCCCGAGCGGCTCACGACCAGATCGCCGGACGACGGAGAAAACTCACCGAAAAGCCGGCTGAAAACCTTGGTCTTCATGCGGACATAGCCCGGGGTTCTGGGATCCAACCGGAACTCCACCTCGCCGAAATAGCGGCCGCCCCGACTCACGATCAGCGCGTCCGGAAACTTGAAGGGATTCTTGGCGAGTTGGTAGATGCGGACCCCCGCTTTCTGCGCAGACGCCGGATCCACCGGAACCACCATGCCCCGGGGATCCGCTCGGAGGAAGGCCGCTGCCCCCGAAGTCAGGATCCCTCCGCGGACCTGGACGCGGGCCGTCGGCTGATCCAGTCCGAATCCAGGAATGCTGAGGCTATAGGGACTTTCGTTCACATGCAGGAGGGCCGAAGTCTTCACGCCGTCACTGATCAGCACCGTGGCGCTCGCCTTCTCGCGCGGCCCCGTCGAGAAAAGGCCGGAAGACGTCCCGCCGATGACGACATCGACGCGGTTGCTCAGGAAATCCTGGAAGAGGAGATTGGCGCTGGTGGGAGTGTTGTCGCGGATCTCCTGCTTGAGTTCCTCGGACTTGGCCGCCAGTTGGTTGACGCCCGTGGCGAGCGCAGCCGTCTGGGCCTGGATCCGGTCCTTCTCCAACTGGACCCGGGTTACCTGCTGCTTCAACTCCGAGACGTTCTCCCGGAGGAGGGTTCGCTCGGCGTCCGCCACCTTGACGGCCGAGGCCAACTCCGACGCCCGCCGTTCGGCTTCCCGCTTGTCGTTTTCGATCGCAACCAGCGCCTGCTGCTGACGCCGCGCGGCTTCCCGTTCGGCCGCCAGGGCCTCCGTCAGCTTACGGCGTTCGGCCTCGGAAAGTTTGACGTTCTCGCTGAGGGATTCCCGGGCCTTCTCGATCTCCGCGAGCCGGGCTCCAGTCTGCGCCAACTGCTGCTGGGTGGCTGCCGCCTGCTGCTGCAACTGGGCAGCCTGCTGCGCCGCCTGCGAAAGCGTGTTGGTCAGCCGCACCGCCAGTTCCTGCGCGGATTGACGCGCCTGCTGGAGACCTGCTTCCAACTCCTGACGACGGGAATCCAGCGTCCGGACAGCGGCGTCCCTCGACGCGGTCTCGCTCCGCATCTGTTCCGACAGCTTCTCCCTCGCCGCCCGCTCCTCCTCCAAAGCCGTCCGCATCGAGGCCACCAGGTCCTCGGAGGTCGCCGCGGCATTGGCAGCCACGGCAGGGACCGGCGGTTGACGGGCTGCTTCCGGCTCGACCGTATCCCACCGGGACAAGGCCAGCAGGTTCAGGAGCAGGAAGTCACAGAGGATGAGGAGCAGGGTTCGGTTCATGATGCCCCCAGGCTCAACGCACCGGACCGGATCCCGCTTCCGCCTGTCCTTCGAGGATCAGCTCGCGCTTGATCGGACGGACATGCCGGATCTTCACCAAGGCGACGGTGACGATGCCGAGCAGGTTCGAGGAGTACGCCGCGAGAAGGTTGGCCTCGACCACGTGGAGGACCTGGAGCACCAGCGCCGCCGCCGTCCCGGCGATGCCGATGTAGAGCCCCGCATCAAACAGGTTCTCCTCATTCTCCATCAGGCGCAGCCGCACTGCGGCCGGTTCCTCCATCTCACGGATCTCGGTGATCTTGCGCCGGCAGATGACGTACACGGTCAACTGCAGCAGCGCGAACAGGACGATCGTCGCAACGGTTTTCGGTTCCATGACTGGCCTTTCTCGGGACACGGCTCCCCCCGCCGCAGCGGTGGGACTCGAAAGTAAATGGACGCGGACTCCCGGGGGCTTCGGCGGCCGGGGCGGCGTTGGTTCAGCAAGGATGAACAGGAAAAAGCCCAGCGCCAACCCCAGTGCCAAGGTTCCAGCCCACGAACTGGTGGCATCCCCCATTCCGCCCACCTCCAGCGCACCGCCGACTGCGGACGCCAGGAGCAAGGCGGCAATGCCCAGCATCGCGGACCGAAGCACCCGCGCCACTTCCGGCGCGCTGCCCACCCACGCGGCCAAGCCGCGGAAGGTGAATCCATCGGTTCCCACCGGTTGACTCATCTCGGCGTAGGCCCGGGTCGCCCCCACTCCACCCCGAAGCGCCGTTTCCAATCCCAGCCGGCCCGAAGGTCCGGGATGCGAATACCAAGCTGCGACCTTCCCCGGTGAACCACTGAGCACCGCGGCCGAGTACAGCAACGGCAGGTCCGCCTGATTCGTGCGGACCGTCGCCGTCCACCGATGGAGGGCTGCGGAACTGGGCACCGTGCGGACCAGTTCGCGGAAACTCGTCCAATCCAGCCTCCGCGACAGCGTCAGCACATCGAGGCAGATGTGTTCAAACGCCTCATTCGGAGCACCGGGAGCGATATGACCCAACATTCCCTGAAGCTCGGACGCCCAACCGGAGTTCAGCACATCGGACTCCGCAAGCGTCGCCAGCATGAGGATGACCGCCTCCAGCGGTTGCCCGCCTGGCCTCTGGACCGGGATGAACTCGCGGGCCCCGAAATCCCGGGCCGCAAGGATCGCCCGCGTGGACAGCAGTTGGGACGAACTCAGGAAGGTCCGCATGGCTCCCCGATTTCCCTCCGGGAGGAAGACCTCCATCGCGGTTCCGAATCCATTGGTGATCAGGGGAAGTCGCAGCCCGGCCACACGCCCCAGAACCGGATCCGCCCCGCCGAGAACCCGGGCTGCAGGTGCCTGCACCGCCGCCTCCAGGCGTGCCATGAGTTCGTTGGTGCCCGTCATTCCCAGGCGGATGGCCGCGGTGGCGAGGAGGAATCCAGGCCCGGGCCGACCGGCCTGGGTGGCCGCGTCGCCGACCTGCACCAGCGAGGGTGTTCCCCTGCCGGCAGCGGAAAGCACGGAGGGATGCGTCCACCACCAGCGGGCGGGCAAGCCCCAGGCGCCCACGGCGATCAGAAGTCCAATCAACGCCAGCAGCGTTGAGCGTCCCGCCGAGGATTCTCGGTGCAATTCAGCCATGCTTCAGTCCTGGCGCGGTGGTCACCTTAGCCAGACAACCGCCAGGTGCCGCGCATTCACCCGAGGGTTAAACAGAAACGACTCATCGAAAAGCTACTTCAACTTCAGCGAACCCGGACTGCGTCAGAAGGCTCGTGAGGTGCAGTCGGGCCCGTTCTTCCGCATCCTTCAGGATCCCGGAATCCCGGACGGCAACCTTGATCGAGTCCACGGCCTGGCGACGGGCGTCCTGCTCCAGGTCTTTGTCGAATGCCCGCAAAGCCCCCGTTGAACGTTCGACGATCTGGGTCCGGCGGTCGTCGAGATAGACGTCCAGGATCTGGGGCCGAGGCAGAGTGAGATGGATGGATTTCCCCCGGATCCCGACATCGCCCGGTTGAATCCGGGAGAGGTCCACCCCGGCCTTGGCCACGCCGTGGGCCACCATCAGAAGCCGATTGTCCCCGTACCACTTGGCGTCCTCGACGATCACGATCTTCTCCAGCACATACTTGACGCTGACCAGTTGGTTCAGTCCCTGGATCTGTCGAACCAGCGTTGGCGTATCGGAGATTGCCGGCGTTCCGGTCCCTACACCCGTCCCCCGGGCAAGCATCCACCCACCCATGACGCCGATGCCCACCAATGCCAGGAGCAGGAACCCTCCCGCTCCCACCAGAAGCCACCCCATCGATTGCCTTTCCCGCGCCATGATGCAGGAGCCTATCCCAGCCAGGCATCCAGGCCAATTCCCGTGCTGCCCAACATCCCCGTGGACCCACGCGCGCAGGCAGGCGACGCTCTTTCCAGGCATGCCGGACTTACCGCCATCGACTCCTATCCGCGAAAATGTGGGGCGAACCGCCCTCGCGCTCGTGCTGACGGCGATGGCTGGAGGCGCCGCGGGGGCCGCCTTTCTCGGTTTACTCGACTCCGTGACGCGGCTTCACCAGCGCCACGCCTGGCTACTGTACCTGCTTCCTCTGATCGGCATCGGTGTTGGGTGGTTCTATCACCGGTTCGCTGGCGCGGCAGCGAAAGGAACCCACCTCCTCATCGAACAAGCCCAGGAGGCGGCGCCCAACGTCCCCTTCCGCCTCGCCCCCCTCATCCTCATCTCCACGCTCATGACCCACCTGGGCGGTGGCTCCGCCGGCCGCGAGGGCACCGCCGTCCAGATGGGGGGCGGCATCGGAGGCGGAATCTCGAACCTGCTCGGCCTGTGCCCACAGGGCCGACGTCTGGTCCTGCTCGGCGGAATGGCAGCAGGCTTTGGCGCCGTCTTCGGAACCCCGTTCGCGGCCGCCGTCTTCGCCATCGAGTGCCTCCAGGCGCGCCGGATGGAATGGCGGATACTGCCCGCCTGCCTCGGGACGGCCTGGGGTGCGCACCTCACCTGCCTCGCCTGCGGTGGATCCCACACCCACTACGATGCAGGCCTTCCACCCCTGACTGGGATCCAATCCCTGGACCTCCGCTTCGGCTGGATTGCCGGTGCGGCGCTGGCAGGCGTCAGCGCAGGGCTCATGGCCCAGATCTACATCCACACGGGAAGACTCACAGCCCGCGGCTTCGCCCGGATTCCCACCCCTTGGCTCCGTCCCGTCGCCGGTGCCGGGCTCCTGATCCTGCTGACCTTCCTTCTGGGTAACCGATCCTACCTCGGTCTGGGAGCCATCCCGATGGATCCCGGCAACCCGAGCATCGAAACGGCATTCGGCCCCGACGCGATGCCCTTGTGGTCGTGGGCCTTGAAGCTGATCTTCACGGTCGTCACGCTGGGATCCGGCTTCAAGGGCGGCGAAGTCACGCCGCTGTTCTTCATGGGAGCCACCGCCGGGAACGCCCTGGGAACGCATGTCGGCCTTCCATCGGGACTCGGAGCAGCAGCGGGACTGGCCGCCGTGTTCGCTGGGGCCAGCCGGACTCCGGTAGCCTGCACGCTTCTTGGACTTGAATTGTTCGGGTGGGCCGCGGCGCCTTACGTCGCGGTCGCGTGCTGGGCTTCCCAACTCAGCAGCGGGCACAAATCGATCTACGACGCACCGAACCGGACTCCCCGGGAGCAATAGCAGGCCATCAGACCCCGGATTCTGGGTGTCAACGATTCACAGGGCACCACCAGCGGCCTTGGCAGGAGCAGGACCGACCGGAGTTCCCGGGGTCGCGGCGGGCTTCGGCGCCGACGGCGTCTCCTTGGCGAAGTCGCCCGCGAGATAACCAATCAGCGACGTGATCTGCTCCTCCGTCAACGGCCCACCCTTGGAACTGTCGAACGAAGGCATCAGTGACCCCTCCTTACCGACACGGATCCACTGGGTCCAATAGTCCGGGTGGAAGGTGCCCGGACGACCGCGCAAGGCCGGAACCATCGAAGCCCGATGCTCCGCATCATGGCAAACACCGCAGGCCGCCACGTAAAGGTCCTTGCCCAGCTTTCCTACGGTCGGATCAACATGGCAACGCGCACAGTCGCCACGGAAAACAGCCTGCCGATCTGCTGCCGCAATCTGGAGGTTTCGGGACCGATCCCCCATCCGCTGCATCTGCTCGTACGCATCCTTCGGCAGGACTGCCTTCACAAAGAGCGGAACGGACCCAACGGTCGAGACCACCGTGACAGTCTTGGTCACCGTCCCGAACTTGCCCGCCAGATTCATGGTCGCCCCCACCTCGCCACCTTCGCCCGGCTTCAGGACCCAGGGCGTCGAAGGCAGCTTGGCCGCTGTGCAACCGCAGGAGGTATGCACGGACATGATGGTCAATTCCTCCTTGGAAACGTTGGTGACAGCGAAGACGAACTTGGCCTCGGTCTCCCCCGACTTCACGTTGACAGTCTTCTCCTTCGAGTCGAACTGCAGCGCATTCGCGCTGGCCGACGGGGCGGCCGCACTGGCCCGGGCAGGTGCCGCATAGGTGAAGCCGTTCGTCAAAGGCTTGGAGGGACGCAGCACCGCGCGATTGGTCGTCAGGTTCGAGGGACGCGACCGCGGCGGGAACGGTGGAGGATTCACCGGCTCGGGATCCAGGGACTGCGCGAAAGCCGAACCGAACATAACCGCCCACGTCAGACCCAGACTCAACAGCATCGAAGGGACCCGCATGCGGTCCTGCATAGCAGAGCGGTTGCGGTTGGAAAGCCTGATTCAGGCCAACGACTCCAAAGGGGCGCATCGGGACACGGCCCCAGCGAGGGGTGGGGCGAGTGTCCTCACGAGCCGTTGCCGTGTTCCAAGTTTCAAGTGCTTCAAACTTGAACCTGAAAACTTCAAACTCTGGATCGGCTCGTCGGAGTCTCGCCCCACCCGTTTCGGGGACGGCATCGGGATGCGCCCGCTCCGAACGGCCACCTGCCGCCTCGTCCAACAAGCGAAACACCCGCCGGGAAGGATTTCCCAGCGGGTGTTTTGCAGAACCCTTTCGGGTGGCCGATCAGTCGCCGCCGCCGCCACTGTCGCTGCCGAGCTTGTCGATCAGCGTGATCAGCGGAAGGAAGAGCGCGATGACGATGGAACCGACGATGACCGCCAGGAAGACGATCATGACCGGTTCCAGGAGCGAGGTCATGGCCGTCACGGCGTTGTCCACCTCTTCGTCATAGTTGTCGGCGATCTTCAGCAACATCTCAGGCAGGGCACCGGTTTGCTCACCGACGTCCACCATCGAGATCACCATGGGCGGGAATACCGCGGACTTTTCCAACGGAGCCGTGATCGTTTCGCCCTCCTTGACGCTCTCGTACACGGCGGCCACGGCGTTCGCCACGATCAGGTTGCCAGCCGTTTCCTTGACGATCGTAAGGGCTTGAAGGATCGGCACACCCGATTGGACCAAGGTGCCGAGCGTCCGCGTAAACCGGGCGATGGCCACCTTCGAGATGACCGATCCGATCACCGGGAACTTCAGCTTCACCTTGTCCCAGATGAACTGCCCCTTCTTGGTACGCATCGCGATCTTGAAGGCGATGATCAAGCCGATGAATGCCCAGACCACCGGACCGGGCAGAGGAAAGCCACCCGCCCACTCCGGGAACACGATGGTATAGTTCTTCAGCGTGTCCGAGATCTTCAGGACGAACTCGGTGAAGGCCGGCATGCCGGCATCGCCCAGCAGGTCAGCGAAGATCTGTTTGAACTTCGGGACAACGACGATCATGAGGAGCGCCAGAATGCCGCCGGCGACGACCATGACCGCCGCCGGGTAGAACATGGCGGCGACGACCTTGCCCTTGATCTTCTCAGCCTTCTCCATGAACTCCGCGAGTCGCTTGAGGACAACCTCCAGCACACCGCCGATTTCACCGGCCTTGACCATGTTGACGAACAGCCGGTTGAACACCTTCGGATGCTGCGCCAAGCCCTCGGAGAAGGTCGAACCGCCCTCGATGGAAAGGGCCAACTCGCCCAGGATCCGCTTCAGCGTCGGATTCCGCTCCTGCTTGCTGAGCACACGCAACCCGCGGAGCAACGGCAGACCCGCCTCCACCAGGGTGGCCAGCTGACGCGTAAAGGTCGTCAGGACCTTGGGTTTCACGCCGCTGCCGAAGGAGATGTTGAGGTTGGTCTTACCCTTCCCCTTGCCCTTCGGATCCGCCTTCTTGGCGGCCTTGGCATCCTTGGGTTTTTCCGCCTCGACCACCTTGGTCGGCAGAAAGCCCATCTCCTTCAGGCGGCTGATCGCCTCGGCTTGACTCCCCACCTCAAGGACACCCTTGGTCTCCTTGCCCTTGGTGTCCATCGCCTCGTATTTGAACTTCGGCATAACGACCTCCGAATCTGAAAGTTTGCCCGTGCTTTGGCTACGTGTACTTCAACACTTCTTCCACAGTGGTCTCGGCATTGTAGATGGACCGGAGACCGTCCTCGCGTAGGGTCACCATGCCCAACTCCACTGCCTTTTGCCGGATGACCACCGTGGGAGCGCGTTCATTGATTAGAGTGCGGATCGCATCGTTGATCACGAGCAATTCAAAGATTCCTTTCCGCCCCTTGTAGCCGGTGTCATTGCAGGTCTGACAGCCACGGCCGTAGTAAAACATCTTGTCCCCGATGTCATGGGGCGAGAGCCCCATGGTCTGCAATTGGTTCTCGCTGGGCTCAAACGGCGTCTTGCACTTCGAACACACCCGCCGCACCAACCGCTGAGCCAGCACCGCCAATAGCGTCGAGGAAATCAGGAAGGGCTCCACGCCCATGTCCACCAGACGGGTCACCGCGCCGGAGGAGTCGTTCGTATGCAGCGTGGACAGCACCAAGTGACCGGTGAGCGACGCCTGAATCGCGATCTGCGCCGTCTCCAGATCGCGCATTTCACCCAGCATGATGATGTCAGGATCCTGCCGCAGGAAGGCCCGCAGGGCCTTCATGAAGGTCATCCCGACCCCTTCATTCACCTGCACCTGCATGATCCCTTCGATATCGAACTCAACCGGGTCCTCAACCGTCAGCAACTTGGTGTCGATGACGTTCACCCGACGCAGGGCCGAATACAGGGTCGTGGTCTTTCCGCAACCCGTCGGGCCCGTCACCACGAAGATGCCGTTCGGTTGGTTGATCGCCTCGATCACATAGCCAAAAACCTGCTTCGGCAGTCCCAGCGTCTCCAACTCCAGACTGATGGAACCACGGTCGAGAACGCGCAACACCACCGACTCACCGAACGCCGTTGGCAATGTCGACACGCGCAGGTCGATCTGCTTGCCAGCAATGTTCACCGAGATACGGCCGTCCTGGGGAAGGCGCTTCTCGGAAATGTTGAGGTTCGACATGACCTTCAGACGGGAGGTCACCGGCCCCGCCAGATGCTTCGGCGGCGGAGTCATCTCATACAGCGCGCCGTCGACACGGTACCGGATCTTGAACTCGTCTTCGAAGGGCTCGAAATGGATGTCCGATGCCCGATCCTGCACCGCCTGCATCAACACCAGGTTCACGAACTTGACGATCGGCGCGTCGTTGACGGCGTCGTCTTCCAACTTCTGCAGGCCAGCCTTGACCTCTTCCGCGGCATTCGCAGCCTCGTCACCGCCAAACTGGGCAATCAAGTCCGCATAGCCGCCTGCGGCCTGCGCCGGATAAAACTTCTCGATCGCCTTGACGATGTCCGCCGGGTTGGCAACCACCAGTTGGATCTGGTACTTCACCGAGAAGCCCAACTCGTCAATCACCGCGGGATTGAGGGGATCCGCCAAGGCCAACTGGAGCGTATCCCCGTAAAGTGCGACGGGTACACATTGGTACATGCGCGCACTCTCGGCCGGAACCGCAGCCAGCAAATCCGGCGTCAACTGCGTCTCATCCAGCGCCACCACCATCGTACCCAGATGATCAGCGATGATCTGCAAGGCCGAGTCGAGGTCCAGCAATCCGTAGTCCTGCACCACCTGGAGCACGGGCTTGGCACTGCGGCTCACCTCCTGCACAACCTCCTCGAACTGCAGGTCATCAAGCAGTCCACGCTCGCGGATCAACGCCAGCAGGGGATCAGAAGCGACTTCAGGCATGGTTCAGATTCCTTGGAAGATCAGGGTTTGCGCCGCGCCTGGGCTTCCGCCCGTGCCTGCTTCAACTCCTGAAGTTTTTGATGGATCGTCGTCGGATCCTGGGCCTTCGTGACAACATCCTCCTCCGAGATCAACCCGGCCTGCCACTTGTCCAACAGGAAGGAGTCCAATGTCACCATGCCGTACTTGGCACCGGTCTGGATGTCCGACTGGATCCGGAAGGTCTTGTTGTCGCGGATCAGCGCGCCGACGGACGGGGTATTCACCATGACCTCGAAGACGGCCACACGCCCCGGCTTGTCCACCCGCGGAATCAGCAACTGGGAAATCACCGCCTGAAGCACGGTCGAGAGCTGGATCCGGATCTGCTCCTGCTGGTTCTGGGGAAAGGCGTTGACGATACGGTCAATGGTCTTGGCCGCGCCCGTGGTGTGCAGCGTGCCGAACACCAAGTGGCCCGTCTCAGCGGCAGTGATCGCCGCTTCCATCGTTTCCAGGTCACGCAACTCACCCACCAGGATCACATCCGGGTCCTGCCGCAGCGCGCGCCGCAGGGCCTCCGCAAAGTTGGGTACGTCGACGTTGACCTCCCGCTGCGTCACCACCGCCTTCTTGTGCTTGTGGTAGTACTCGATCGGATCCTCGATCGTGATGATGTGCGCGTGGTTGGACTCTTCGTTGATGATGTTCAGCAACGACGCCAAGGTGGTCGTCTTGCCCGAACCCGTCGGCCCCGTCACCAGAACCAGACCTCGCGGCTTGTAGATCAACTCCTTGACCGTCGGCGGAATGCCGATCTGCTCCATCGTCAGCAACTTCGATGGAATCTGCCGCAAAACGAGGGCGAAGTTGCCCTTCTCCTTGAAGGCTGAAACACGGAATCGCGCCAGTTCACCGAACGCGAATCCGAAGTCCGCCCCACCCTTCTCGCGGATCTGCTGGATGTGATCCTCGGATGTGATCGAACGCATCAACTCCTCGGTATCCTCAGGACGCAACACCGGGCCATCGACCCGCTGAAGGACACCATGGATCCGGATGACGGGCGGAATCCCAACACGGACGTGCAGGTCGGCGCCGCCTTCGGACACCATCAACTGCAACAGATCGGACATCTGATAGGACATGAGAAAGGGGGGAAGATTCTGAGCGGGTATCGAACCCAGTTTGAAAGCGTATTAAGCAGGTCTTTTGCCGGGGTCACCCAGATTCAGTGATCCACAACCGTGGCCCGCACAACCTCGTCCACCGTGGTCAGGCCGGCGAGCACCTTCCGGGTGCCGTCTTCCCGCAAAGTCCTCATTCCCATCTCACGGGCCTTGTTGCGCAACACGTTGGCAGGAACCTTGTCAAAGATCATCTTCCGGGCCTGATCGTTGATGATGAAGATTTCGAAGACACCGAATCGCCCCTTGCACCCCGTCTTGTTGCACGTCGCGCACCCCTTGCCTTTCCGGGGAGCGGCATTCGCCAACATTTCGGGCGTGATGTTCAGCGACCGGCACTCGTTTTCATCGAGGGTCGCCGGCGCACCACAATTCTTGCAGACCTTCCGCACCAGACGCTGAGCCATCAGACACCGTGTAGCCGAGGCCACCAGGAAGGGCTTGATGCCGATGTCGATCAGACGGGTGACCGCGCCCGGGGCGTCATTCGTGTGAAGCGTGGAGAACACGAGGTGACCCGTCAGCGACGCATTGATCGCAATGGTCGCCGTCTCCATATCGCGAATTTCTCCCAGCATGATGACGTTGGGAGACTGGCGGAGCATGGACCGGAGCGCGTACGCGAAAGTGAATCCGATCACCTCGTTCACCTGCACCTGATTGATGCCCGCCAGCATGTACTCAACCGGGTCCTCTACCGTGATGATCTTCCGATCCGGACGATTGATGTAGTTGAGGCACGAATACAGCGTGGTCGTCTTGCCGGAACCAGTCGGACCGGTCACAAGCAGAATCCCGTCCGGAAGGGCGATCAACCGCTCGAAAGTCTGCTGGTCATCGGCAAAGAAGCCCAACTCGGGCAACCCCAGCTTCAGACCGTCCTTGTCCAGAATACGCATGACGATCGACTCGCCGTGCTGCGTCGGCAGCGAATTGACGCGCAAATCGATCGTCTTGCCACCCACATTCGTCTGGATACGTCCGTCCTGCGGAATCCGTCGCTCCGCAATGCTCATGCCCGACTGGATCTTGAGACGGGCGATGATCGGAGCCTGCAGTCTCTTCGGGGGGTCCTTCTGCTCGATCAGCATACCGTCAATCCGGTACCGGACCCGGAACCGACGGGCCATCGGCTCCAGATGGATGTCGGATGCCCTCATCTTGAAGGCATCGACGATGATCTGGTTCACCAACTTGATGATCGGAGCATCGGCATCGACGGCCTCCCCGTCAGCCCCGACATCCCCCGTCATCTGCGAAACCTCGACCTCACCCTCGGTGATGTCCTGAATCATCTGGGCGATGCCACCATCGTCCCGCCCGGAACCGCCGTAGTACCGCGCCAGAGCCGCCTCGATGTCCGCCGAACTGGCCACCCGAAGCTCCACCGTCTTGCCGATCGACACCTGCAAACCGTCGATCGCCTCGATGTCCGACGGATCGCTGATCGCTACCGCCACGGTGCCCTCGTTGATGGCCACCGGAACCGCGTTGAACTTCTTGGCTACGTGACGTGGTACCGCCGCAATCACATCGTCAGCCAACCGCAAACCCGTGAGATCGACGGACTCGACGCCGAAGTAGGTGGCCTTGGCCATGACCACGAAGGCGGGTTCGAGATGACCGTTCTTGACGAGGGTGTCGAGTAAGCCTTCGCCCGCGGATTCAGCATCCGCTTGCACAGCGTCGACCTGGTCACGGGTCACAAGACCCATGTCGACCATCGTATCGATGAGGAAATCGTCTTTGGCAGCCACAGTGGTATCCTTTTCCGGCCAACCAACCTTTGCGGGACCGGGGAAGAGCGCGGTGAGTTAAGGTAGCACCATCCCGAAAGTCAAACGTGGACAACCGCATGCCCGTTACCAACCCCTTTTCCGGATTGGGAAATCCCACGCCGGACACTATTTTCGGGTATGAAGCGATCCCTCCTACGCTGGCTTGGACCAACCCTCGTTCTCTTCGTCCTGTGGCGATGGGCCCCCCGGGGAGAGGCTCCAACCCTGGGAGTCCAGGACGGGCAACTCACCCCCTGCCCTGAATCTCCCAATGCAGTCTGCAGCAAGGCTCAGGACGACATCCACGCCATCGCACCGATCCAAACCGAAGGCCGGATGGAACAGGCTTGGGCCCACTGCCGCGCAGCGGCGTTCGCCGAACCCGGGACCCGGCTCGTGAGCGAATCCCCCGGGTACATGCGATTTGAAGCCACCACCCGATGGTGCCGATTTGTCGACGACGTGGAGTTTCTCGCGGATCCCCCATTGAACCTGATCCAGGTGCGATCCTCGTCCCGCATCGGTCACAGCGATCTGGGGACAAATCGTCGCCGGGTAGAGCGGATCCGATCGGAACATCAAAAACGGATGCGCCTGTCCAATCCGGGTCCTGCACCCACGCCCACGCAAACGTTGCTTCGAGCCGATCCTCAGGCTCCAACGGGGCAACCGGCAAAATAGTTGTGGCATTCCCCGGATCGTTTGCTAATTTCCGCGGCCTTCGTTCCGGCTGAACCGCATGTGTTGTGCGCTTCGGATGATTGCTGGAACGGCAATGGAACACCGATCAAGTGTTGCTGTGACTGGTAAGAAAACTACTCCCAAGAAGCCGCTGCCCAAAGGCAAGACGGTTGGAGCTGCCAGTGCCGCCGCGATCCTCGGCCGCCCTCAGGCCAAGGCCGGCAAGTCCAACGCCATCGCGTGGACGCCAGTCAACAAGGTCAAGCCCGACCTGCAGAAGTTCTACCTGAACCTGCTCGAACTCCACGAGCGACTCCGCAACCAGATGAGCGGGCTCGTCAAAGAGTCCCAGGCGGAGATGGAAAGCTACTCCCTCCACATGGGAGATTCTGGCACGGATAATTTCGACCGCGACTTCGCCCTCAGCCTGCTGTCGTCCGATCAGGACGCCATCTATGAGATCGAGGAAGCGCTGAAGCGCATCGAGAAGGGCACCTACGGGGTGTGCGAACTCACCGACAAGCCCATCCCCAGGGCCCGTCTGGATGCGATCCCTTGGACCCGCTTCACCGTTGAAGCCCAGGCGCAGCTCGAGAAGGAAGGCGCCCTCCGTTCCCGCAACCGTCTCGGTTCGCTCGGCTCTGTCGAGTCCGGGTCGGGTGTGGAGGTGGACGACGACGATATCGAGATCGAAGAGAAACCCGCAAAGGAGAAGGAATGACCATTTATGCCGCGTGAGATCGTCACCATCGAGTGCACGGAGGCGCGCAAGGAAGGCAAGCCGCCTTCACGTTACCAGACGTCGCGCAACAAGAAGCTGCAGACCGAGAAGGTAGAGAAAAAGAAGTACAATCCCTTCCTCCGTCGGCATACCCTCCATCGCGAAATCAAGTAAGCCATGCCCCGCAAGACCAGTCTCGAGGAAAAAAAGAAGCGTCGCTCATCCTCTCCGCGCACTCCGCGGCCGAGGCCCAAGGTGGATTTCACCATTGATGCGATCGACTTCAAGAATGTGAACCTGCTCAAGCAGTTCGTGACCGAAAACGGCCGCCTCCTGCCCCGCAAGTACACCAACCTCCCCGCCGCCTATCAGCGCCGTCTCACCACGGCGATCAAGCGAGCGCGCCAGATGTTGTTGATCAAGTAATCAACCGCTCTCCAACGGGCCGCCGGAAGCACCGGCGGCCTTTTTGTTGTCTTCGCCTGCTGCAATCGGTTTGCAGCCTGATTCTCCCCCTCTAACCTCCCGCCATGCCCGCCCTGCGTCGCTCCAGTCTTCAACTGCTTCGCCATTGGTGGTTGTGCGTCTTGGTTGGCCTGATGTCAGCCGTCTCACGCCAAGCCTTGGCGACCGAGCCCAAGCCCAGCCTCAGGATCCTCACCACCTTTGCCCCCATCCATTCGTGGACCCTGAATATTGTCGGGGACGACGCCTCGGTGGAACTGCTGCTCCCGGGAGATGTGGGCCCCCACGATTTCCAACTCCGCCCTCAGGACCTGAGGAAGATTCGACAGGCAGATCTGATCATTGCCAATGGATTGGGCATGGAAGGATGGCTGGACAAGGCAATCGCAGGCAACGCGAAGGAGTCCGCCAGTCGGATCGTGCAGGTGTCGAAGGGACTCAAGTCCCAACTCATCTACCATCTTCCCGTCCTCTCGTTGGATCCGAAGACCGCGCGCCAGAAGGACCACGGTCACGCCCATGGACACGACCATGACCACGAAGCGGAGGGCGAGGCTCCGAATCCGCACGTCTGGCTGGATCCGCTGCTGGCGTCCCACGGTGTATCCAACATTGTCGAGGCCCTCATCCAGGCCGATCCCTCGCATGCGACCGGTTACCGCACACGGGCCTCCAGGTACCAGACCAGGCTGCTCGCCCTGGATGACGAGATCCAAAAGGGGCTGCGGTCCGTTACGAATCGGACCATCGTCACCTACCACGACGCCTTCCCCTATTTCTGCCGTCGTTACGGTCTGGAACTCGCGGGAGTGATCGAGGAGATACCTTCGGTCAGTCCTTCGCCCAAGTATCTGGCCAATCTCTCTGCCGTGATCCGCGCGCGGCAAGTCCGGGTGATCTTCACTGAACCCCAGTTCAATCCACGCCTCGTCAAACAACTCACCCGCGATCTGGGAATCCAGTTCACAGACCTGGACGTTCTCGAGACCGGCAAGGCCACGGCGGCCTTCTACGAGGATGCCATGCGCCGAAACCTCCGCTCCCTCCAGACAACCCTCCGGTGATCCATGCCTCCGTCCCTTGAATCCCCTGCCATCGAAATCCGGGATGCCCGGATCCGACTCGGCGACACGGATGTCCTCCGCGGCGTGACCATGTCCGTGCCCCGGGGAAAGATGGTGGCGCTGATCGGGCCCAATGGATCCGGAAAGACGACCCTGCTCCGATGTCTGCTTGGGCTGCAAAAGTTGGATTCGGGCGTAGTGAAGCTTCTGGGCGAGCCGATCGGGCCGCGGGTCCTGGGCCGGATCGGCTACGTGCCTCAGCGACTCCAACTGGAATCCTCCTTTACGATATCGGTCAGGGAATTCCTTTCCCTGCGGAGGAGGGAAACCCGTCGTTGGTTCTGGCAGAGCCACCGCAAGACGGACGCCCTCCTGCTTGGAACCCTGGGCGAGCTTGGGGTCGAGTCGCTGCTCGATCGACCGCTGGCAGGCCTGTCTGGCGGACAACTCCAACGGGTGCTGATTGCGTACAGCCTGCTGTCCGAGCCGGAACTGCTGCTGCTGGACGAACCGACGGCCGGGGTCGACACACCTGGAGAACAGAGCTTTTACGAGCTCATCTCGGGAATCCACGCCCGGATGAAGATCACGGTTGTCCTGGTCTCGCATGACCTTGCCATGGTCTTCCGCCAGGCATCGTGGGTCTACGCACTCAATGGAGTCATCTGTTGTGAAGGCCATCCAGAGCAGGTCCTGAATGCCGACTCGTTGAAGGCGGCCTATGGGATCCACGTGACGCCATACCATCACCATCACGGCCATGGCTCCGCCGAGGCCGGGCAACCGATCCAATTCCGACGCCGATGAACCTGCCCGAGTTCCTCGCTGAATCCTTCTTCCAGCGCGCGCTGCTGGTGGCCCTCGCGCTTGGACCGATCTGCGGTTTTCTGGGTGTTTTCGTCACTGCCCGTCGGATGGCGTTTTTCAGCGACACCATTTCCCATGCCGCCTTGACCGGCGTGGCCGCCGGGTTTCTGGCAGGTTTCGACGAGCCCACACTACCAGTGCTTCTCTACTGCTCGCTGGTGGCGGTGGCCATGCTGTGGTTGAGGGAGCGAACGCAGTTGCTCAACGACACGATCATGGCAGTGCTGCTCAGCACTTCTGTGGCTGGAGGCGTGGTACTCCTCAGCCTGCAGCGCAATCGTTGGGCCGAACTCGACAAGGTCCTGCTCGGGGACATCCTGTCCGTGAATTGGGTCGACGTCGGTGCTGCCTGGGCAGTCGCAATCCTGGTCGCATCAGCGCTGCTGCGGTGGTTGACCCCGTTGGTGCTGTTGACCACTCATGAGGATCTGGCGCATGTGGGTGGAATCCACGTTCGGAGGCTCAATTACGGGTTTGTGATCCTGCTGACGATTGCCGTGTCCTTGACGATCAGGGCCCTCGGGATCCTGCTGGTGACGTCCCTGATTGTGCTGCCTCCCGCCATTGCCCGAAGCCTTTCCGTCAACCTGCGTCAGCATATCGTGTTCAGCTTTCTGGTGGGAACCGTCGGGGCAACCGGGGGGGTGCTGCTCTCCTACCCCCTGAACCTGCCGACCGGCCCCACGATCACGCTCACGCTGGGGTTCCTGTTCATCCTTTCCCTGGCGACCCGCCACTTGCGGCGGGGACCCGCCGCGACCCATCCGTCCCCGTGAACAACGCCTGCTCCCAGCACGCCCATCCCCATCGACTGGTCCAGCAACCCCTCACCGAACTCACCGACCGGCTTCGTGCCGGAAGCCGGAAGGTAACGGGGCAGCGCGAAGCAATCCTGGACGTCCTCCGACGTCATGCGAGTCCGCTGACCAATCGCGAGATCCACGCTGCCCTCGGCAAGAACGATTGCGACCTCGCCACCATCTACCGGAACATGCACACGCTGACCTCGATGGGCTTGGTCAAGCGCTTCGATTTCGGCGATGGAGCAGCCCGGTTCGAGTTGTTAACGGACGCCTCCGACCACCATCACCACCATCTGGTCTGCAACCAATGCTCGGCTATCGTGGAAATTGAGGACTGCTTCCCCACGGAGTACGAAGAAGCCCTCGCCAAACGACACGGATTCACGGCCGTCACCCATCGGCTTGAGTTTTTTGGAACTTGCCCGCGTTGTCAGAAATCGACAGCGGCCGTGGATCCGACCATTGCCCGTCCTTCCTGAGAGACCCATCCGCATTCCGTCCCATGCGCCTCGATCTCTGGCTCTGGTCCACCCGAGTTTTCAAAACCCGGTCCAATGCCGTCGAAGCCATCCGCGGTGGCGGCGTCACGGTGAATGGTGCGCAACCCAAACCTGCCCGGGACGTACACCCCGGAGACCTCATCGTCGCCACCGTCGGCCGAGTCACACGAACCCTCCGGGCACTGGGTTCGCCAAAGACCCGGGTCGGTGCGGCCCTCGTCAAGGACTACGCCGACGATCTGACCCCGCCAGAGGCATACGCGAAACCCGCAAAGGAGGATGCCGACCAGATCGCCGTCCGCCCGCGGGGTTCTGGCCGTCCCACAAAAAGGGATCGGCGTCAGATCGATGCCTTGGAGGATTGATCGTCGCTCTGCCAAGCCCGGAAAAACGTCGCTGCGACCCATTCCGCGAGCGGGCCAATCCCACCCAGCCAGGAGGCCAAGCCAACACCGTAAGCCTGCATCGGTTTTCAACCGGGGGCGCGTCCAATGGAAAGTGCCGCAGCCTGAATCCCAGCCCGCAGCCACTCCGAAGGGAGCTTGTTCCTCGAGAATGACCGCACGATGCCAGCCAGCATCGCATCCCCCGCTCCGACGGTGTTTCGCACCCGAACGGTCTTCGCTGGCACCTGGACGAGCGCATCCGATGGGTTGCCCAACATCCACGCCCCCTCCTCTCCGCACGAAAGGACCACCCACCCACGGGTCGCTGCTGTGAGCTGTCGCAAGGCTGCCTCACGCTCACCGTGATCCTTCAGGCTGCGTCCCGCCCACTGCTCCAACTCGTGCAGATTCGGCTTCACGAGAAACGGGCGCGCCGGAACGGCTTTCCGGAACGCCGCCCCATCGCAGTCCAGGAAAACAGGAATCCCCAGTGCTCCCGCTGCCTTCACCCAACCTGCATAGAGCCCGATCGGGGCCCCCCGAACCAGCGCCCCGGAAATCACGATCATGCTGGCCCCGGCCAGCGATTCCCGCACCCGTTGATCCAACTGCTTCACCTCATCCCGATCCAACACGGGCCAGGTCGGATTCAATCGATATTGAACTCCGGAATCCGTCGTCACCACGACGTTCGCCCGGGTCGGCTTCCCGATCGCAACAGCCCGATAGGGAATTGCCTCCGAGCGTAGGCCTCGGACGATTTCCTCCCCGGTAGTGCCGCCCAAAGGCAGGATCAACTCCACCTGCGCTCCCAACCGTACCAACCATCGGGCTACATTGATCCCCTTCCCTCCCGGCCACCGTGATTCAGAACGGACCTCGTTCTTCTCCTCAGGTTGCAGTGATTCGACGCGCCACTCGACGTCGACCGCCGGATTTGTTGAGACAACAACGATGGGCCTCTGCCTCACGGTGCTGGAATGGGGATCACCCGATAGAACTGCTGCGGCTCAATGTTGAAGGGCAGCACCATCCGGAGGGTGTACCCCGTGGCTGCGGTGGCTGAACCTACGTCCGTCCAGGTCACCGGGAAGTCCAGGCCTCCGGTGGACTGGAGTTGGTAGCTGCGGCCCGGGATGGAGTTGAAATCCACGAAGGCATCACTGCCCGTGGTCGGCGGGACGAAGCTCATTTCGATGGCTGCCCGACTGTTCGGGATGCCGTTCGCCGGCGCCGACGCACGGACGGTGAAACTGAGCTGATTGGTGTCCTGACTTCCCACGGCCAGATACCAGATGCCCGACAGGTCGATCAGTTCGTTGGTCGTCACCACCACCAACTCGGGCTGCAGGCCCGGCTTCGGGAACGTGAAGATCCGGTTCCTCGGATTCGGGACAGACCCTTGGCTGACCACCAACTCCGCCTGACCGGTCAACCCGTAGATCTCAAACAGCACAAGCGGCGCACCCGGTTCCACCACGAAGCGGAAGAGGCGCGACGAGGCAACCTCCAGATTCCGATCCACCGGCAGATCCTCGAACAGGGTCTCGATGTCCGTCCGGTCAAACGACACCAGCGCCGTGATCGTGAAGGCCACCGGGGCCGGGTCCACCGCCTGGACCGCCACGTACCACCGCCCCGCCGCCAGCGGCACGGGCGTGGAACTCCGGTTGATCGAGATCACCTCGCTGTTGGTGCCGGCCAGCACGGATGCGTAGTCAAACTGATTGGTCGCAACCAGCGGCAAACCCCGCTTGAGATACAGATCCACATTGCCGGTCAGCTCCGTCAGTCGCAATTCGGCAGCCGTCGCGTCCTCCGGCACATCCAGGGCAAAGTACTGAATCGAACCGCTGACCTCGTTGGTCAGCGTCAGCGGCAGGTTGTTCGTGAGGATGACCAATTGCCCTGCCAATTCAGTGGCAACCACGGAATAGCTCGAGGAATTGGTCCCCGGCGTCGCCACCGAGAGGTACCACCGGCCGGGTGCCAACTGCACCGGCAACGTCCCCGTATCGAGCGAGATCACCTCAGGCGCCGTACCCGCGTTCGTGCTGGCGTAATCGTGCAGGAATCGCCGGGGCAGCGTCGGGGACCGACTCAGGAAGAGGTCCACATCCGAACTCAGGGTCGGAACCTCAAACACCGCGGCCAACGCATTGGTCGAAACATCGAAGGCGTAGTAGTCCAGATAGCCCGGCTCGGAATTCGTCCGACTGAATGGGATCCCGTTCGTCAGGACGACGAGTCCGATGTTGATATCCGCCCGGATCGCGAAGTCCACCGCGGCAGGATTCGGGTTGAGAAGCGCCATGTAGTAGCGCTGCCCCCGCGGCAGGATCGGAGGCAGGTTGGTATCCACAATGAATGGATTCGACGTAGCGAAGATGTCGCCCGGCGAGGTCCCCGAGGGAACGCCGGAGTCGCTGTAGAACAGCGGCAGGAATGTGCCATCCGTAAACACCGTGTTGGTCGCAGCCCTCGCTTCCAGCGGAACGTCGACGCGGAAGAGTGCGCTCTCGCCGGGAGCCACAGTTGCTGAGTAGAGCACTCCGTTCGTCAATCGGACCACGGGTCGATTGGTCTGCATGAATGTCAGACGCAGTTCCCAACTGTCGATCGCTCCAACGGTTGTCCCCCGGGAGTCCGTGACCTCCAGCTTCCACTCACCGGCTCCGGACTGACCCAGGATGGTCTTGAAGGAATCCTCCGGTTGGTAGCTCAACTCGGCCCCCACCTGCTCCAGGGTGAACGTGTCCATCAGCACACCCAGCGGCTCTCCGTTCGTCGTCACATTACCCATCACCGTCGGGGCAATCGCGATATTCATCCGGTTGGTGGAGGCCCGGAACCGGAAGTCCGTCTTCAACCAGTTCGACGACAGGACCAGCGTCTGGTCGAGCTCCCCATTGAGGTAGAGCGCGACGGGGACGGGATTCGTGGACAGCGGATGGGTCCGGAGCTGGATCGATGCCCGATATCCAACTCCGACATTGGCGTCGAAATCGAACCTCGCAGCCGCGTCACCCAGCGCCAGCACCCTGACCCCGGTCTGGGCTTCGGTCGGCAGGCTGAGGATCGCCGCTGTGTTCGTCTCGATCGTCCATCCATCCGCCACTTCGCCCGGGGCATATAGCCCGACTTCCGCAGACTCGAAGGAATTGGTCACGATGACCACCGGTGAGGAGTTCGACCCCGAATAAGGCGGCACCGCGAACTTGATCGGCCCTGCCGTCAGGTTGGTGCGATCCGAGAAGACGGCGTAGGTGAAGTTGGTCGAGATATTGTTCGGAACAATGGTCCCGGCAGCGGACGAAACCACCTGCGTCACCCCGTTCGTATCGGTGAACACGGCCGAAACCGAACCAACTCCATTCCCGTATGGCGGATTAAAGCCAATCAGCAGGGCCGGGCTCGAAATACCGCTGTCAGGACCCCAGGCCCCTACAACGATTCCCGCCGTGGACGGATACGCCTGCACCCATCCCTCCAGAGTGAAGCCCGTGGAGGCGTCGATCGGCAGCACCGGCGAGCGCGCCTCCGCCGTCACACCCGAAAACCGGAGTCCGGAGTCCACCTGCCCGGGAAGGAATTCCGAGAAGCCAAGCAGGGCCAGATCATTCAAACCGAGCAGGTCCCTGCCGTTCGAATCCAACGGCCACAGGGCAGCCATCCCATCCGCCTTGCGACCGATGTCCTTGCCGAAGCCGGCAAGACCGTCCTCGTGGATGCCTCGAACCTCATTCGTTGTCAGGGGGCGACGCCAGAATGCCATGTCGTCCAGTCCGATCGTGGCACGCCGATTCGTGAATCCCCGGGTGGGATCATTCGCCAGGCTGAGCCGCTGATTGATCGGCAGGAAGACATTCGAAACGACACCCGCTGCGATCCGCTTCCCATCGACGAACAGGCTCACCCGCGAGTCGCTTGGATCATAAGCCATCGCGACGTGCTGGTAGTTCGTCAGCACCCTTCGACCGCCATAGCTTCGCCCAACGGTCGTTCCCCGGTTCTCGGTGACCATCATCCGCTGTCCCTGCGGATTGACCAGATGCACTGCCAAGTCCGAAAGACGGGGATGCGTGATCCGCAAGCCGACCTCCACCGCAGCCACGGGACGGGTGTCGTTCACGACAATTCGCGATTCGGTGGTCGCCGCATCCCGAAGGACCACGTTCGCCAACGGGTCCGAGCGCTGGGTGCGGTTGAACTGATCGTCCAGATCCTGCTCGATGAACCGGGCGATCTGGTACTTCACCGCCACGTTGTTCGGATTGCAGACCGAGACAAAGTAACGACCCGGCACCAGCGGGGGTTCATCCCGGATACCCAGCGAAACCGAACCACCCGGGGGAGCAAGGGTTGCGAACATCTCGGATGCGTCCGGATTGGCCGGGTCCGCCGGCACCGAACGACGGATGTGAACCTCCAGCGGCAACGACGGATTGAAGTTGGTCACCACGATCGTCAACCGGCTCGCATTGGCCGGCA
The DNA here is from genome assembly GCA_903842505.1 of uncultured Verrucomicrobiota bacterium. GTDB lineage: Bacteria > Verrucomicrobiota > Verrucomicrobiia > Limisphaerales > UBA9464 > UBA6176. Next base: position 27,018 of record CAIMMI010000053.1, read on the forward strand.
CGTTGACCACCTCCAACTCGCACTGACCTGGTTGGACAATCCGGTCAACCAAACCGATCCCGAGGTCATTCGGTTGCACGATCAGGTCGAGCGAATCGATCTGACCCACGTTCCCCAAGGCATCGTCGACCGTCTGCAACAGCCACACGCCATTCGCCTGCTCGCCCAGATAGTCAATCAGACTCCCGGGTCCATCCGAAGGCACGGATCCCGGGAAGGTCGTGCTGCTGGCATCATCATAGACGGTCGTGACGTTGGTTCCCCACTGCACGCGACCAAAGTCCACGTCCGAGATCTGCCCATGATTGTTCAGGATGGCCGAGACGTTGTCGTGAAACAGATTTCCAATCAGGTCCGGGAAGTTCTGGTGGGACAGCGTCTGCTCCACGAACACCCGCCGGATCTCACCTCCCGAGAGCCCCAGCGCCATGTAGTAGCCCAGACCCGGGTTCGCCGGAGTCCCATCCGGAATGGGCTGCCGGATCGGGATCCCGAGGAATCCCAGGTTTCCATCCGGACGAAGTCCCCCGAAAGGACGCACCGAGGAAACCGCAACGAAGGTGTACTCCGCTGCTTGCTGATCCTCCGACTTCACTCCGACGTAGTATACCTCGCCGTTCACCGGCGAATTCGTGAACGCCACGTATTCCGTGCCCCCGCGCAGGGTCGACTTGAAGGACGCCGAGATGGCAGACGGAACCAGGTTGGTCAGGCCAGGATCCCGGGACACGTATAGGTCCAGATCGGCATCGGCCGCTCTCGGCCTGCCGAGATTCGGAGGGAAGAACGTGACGAAGGCCACGTTGGATCCATTGGTGAGTGCTCCACCGAATCCCGTTCCTCCCGGTGTATTCGTGAACACATAGAACTTCCATTGATTGGAAGATCCGTTCGTTCCTCCGAAGAGCGGTGAGTTGGCACCGACGCGCTCATTGAACAACGGCAACCCGTTGGTCAACGGCACCAGCGCCGGCCTCCGATAGGAAATGACGTTGGCAGCCACCGTCTCCGCATCCTCGATCGTCCCGACCACTCCCAGATCCTCTGCCCCGTCCGACCGGATGACCAAGGCGGCGTCCTGCACGATGTCTCGCGGGTGCATCTGGCGCGCGTTCACATTCACCCGACTCGCCTTCACGATCACGACGAACTCCTGGGGCACCGGTGACGGAATCACGATGCGCTCGACGTTGTTGACCCTGTCGGCCGTGATCGTCACGGCATTGGTCGACGTGGTCGGGTTCCCGAACGGGTCCGTGGCCGGATTGGTCGGGGTGGTATTCGTTGCAGACTGCAGGCGGGTAAACGCCGTGCCGCCCTCGAAATCATTGCCAAAGTAGAACTCCCCTTTGGCGGCGTTGGTAACGACCAGATCCAGGTCGTTCACCAACTTGATCGCCGCGGCGGGATTGCCCGGAGGATCCGTCCAGACCAGCGTGATACGGACCGGATGGTTGGTAGCTTCCGGGTTCGTGAGCTTGATCCGGAAAGCCCGGGACTCCCCCGTCGCCAATCCCAACTGGTTCGATCGCCCCACCACCGGGAAACCGATGATCTGGTTGTTGGTCCCGGACTGTTCACCGACAAACCCGTTGAGCGGTTTGCCCGACGCCAGGAAACCGCTGTTGAGCGACCGCAGGACCGAGGGACGTCCCCAACCGGCATAGTTGATCGTGCCCTTCGGGTCGGGTTGGTACCGCTGGTTCTCCACCTCAGATGAGTTGATGAGGATCGCCTTGTACCCTTCGGGAGGAATCCGGTTGCTCTGACGGAGTTCGTAGTACTCCTGCAACTGCGCGAGAATACCCGTGATGGCCGGAGCGGCCATCGACGTTCCGGATTCGTAGCGGTAAAAGGGGCCCACTTCATCCGTCAATTCCTCCGTCACGGGGAACAGGTCGTCGTCCGGCGGTATGTTGTACTCCAAGCGCCATTGAGCCGACCGGGCAGAGAGGATGTAGGAACCAGGCGCAACCACGTCCGGCTTGAACCGCCCGAACTCACCCTCGGTTCCGATCCCGGTATTGCCGCGACTCGAGAAGCCGGCAATCTGGGAATCGGAATCCGTCTCCGCCTCGAAGATCCGGTTGGTCACATACGAAGGGACCTCCGGGTTGTAGCCCCGATCCGGGATCGGAGTGAGTCCGGATCGGACCACCACGCCGTTCGTATCCACAACCACGGTATTGGTCAGGACCCGGCGTGACTCCAACGCACCGACAGAAATAACATTCTTGGCCGTGGCCGGAGCCGACACGGAATCCGGAGCGCCGCCCAATCCATTGTCGCCCCCGTCCCCCTCGTTGCCCGCGGCAAAAACGAAAAGGATGGGTTGGTCGCCCGTGACCTTCGGCAGTGCATCCCGGGATGCCGCGTCGTAAGACGCCGCAATCGAGTTGTACTCGTAAGCCCCCGGATAACCCCAACTGTTGTTCGAGAGGGGCGCGTTGGTGCGTCCCGTCGATCCGTTCAACGCGAGATTGGTCGTTGCGTAGGTTTCCTGCAGGAAGACATCCGAAACCAAGGGTCCCGTCTCCAGATCGATCGGAAGCACGAAGAGTCGCGCGGACGAAGCGCGACCACTGAAGTTCGCGTTCGAAACCGAACCTCGGGCCAGCGTGACCGAGCCCGACTGCGAACCATTGCCAGCGATGGTGGCCGCGACGTGCGTGCCATGGCCCACCGGGTCCTGAAGCGTGGACGAATCGGTGGCGAAAACACGGCCCGCAAGGTCCGGGTGCGTGGCATCAACACCGCTGTCGTTGAGGTTCACCAGCACATTGGAACCCGTCAGCCCCAACGTCCGGGTCACGTTGGTCCAGTCGTCCGAGGACTCGAGCAGGAAACCGGCGCGGTCGTTGGAAACCTTCCGTCGATGCATCTCTTCGACCAGCGTGATGCCGGGCAGGCGAGCCAGTGCCACGATCGCCCCCGAAGGAGCCTGCACCGAAACCAATTCGCCGAACGGTCCGCGCTGGCGCAGCAGGGTCTTCGCGCCGAGAGCTTCCACCAAAGGCAGGGTCTGGTCTGGATCCAGAACGGTCAGCAAAAGCTCCGCAGGAACCGCCCGCTCCTCGAGCACTGCCTGAGCCAGCCGGGGCTCCAGCTTGAAATGCGGTTCGTTGGCCAGGACCGCGCCAATCTCCGGCGCCGTCACCATCGCCGCAGCCACCTCTGGCGTCGCCTGCACCAGATAGGCGTTCTTCGGGATATAGGAAATGATCCGCGCCCCGGAGATCGCCAGACGCTGACGAAAGGCGTCATCCACCTCTCCCCGGCTCTGCACAATGTAAGTCCCAGGGTCCTCGCCGCTCCGCAACATCTCCGGCACCGGCACCGGTTCGCCACTCGCCGTATCCACGAAGGCGTTCCGGAGGAGGATCACCCGCTCGTTGTTGGCGAGCGCATTCCACCCATCCAGCGTGTTCCGTACCCGATGCGGGAAGCGCGGATCCGCATTCGGAATTGGCGCTCCTTTCGGAATGGAGGTGATGGGAACCCAGCGTCCCGCGCCGGCGGTGAGCTGGAGCCTCAGCGGCGCAGCCCCGGCACCCGACGGGACCACCCCAGCGACGGCCAGGAGTTCCGGCATGGCCGGCCCCGTTGGCGTCGGTGGTCGGACCGATCGGTGGACGGCCAGCCCGACCAGGACGGCGATCAGGGCGAAGGGAGCAATGCGGCGAATGAGGCGCATGTGAATCGGAGGCGTTGGCGCTCGAAACATCACGGGAAAATCAACGGGGTGGCGGCAGTTCAGTTGTCGGGCGTCAGGACCCGATGATCCTCCACCACCGGCTTGAGCTGGCCGGAACGGGGGGCACCGTCGAACCGGACGACAGTGCGCGTTGCGAACTCGCCGGTGACGACGTAGTTCGTGCAAAGACCGTAGAAGACACCTGGCCGGGTCACGATGGAGTTCGGCGCCGGCTTCAGGGATTGGCCATACGCATAGATCACGACCCTCGGCTCATCCGTCCTCAGCAACGACAGCGTCTGTTGAGGGATCATTTCCAGAACCTCATCGGGAACCTGGGCGGGGTCGGTCGTCGCATTGAACGGCCGGATATAAGGAGAGAACTGGTCAAAAACGACGCCATTCTCGTTGGTGTAGGATCCCACCGAAAGGGCGTTGGCGGACAGCACATGCCCCATCCTCGGGAAATATCCGCCAGGGAAGTTGGTCCGGGAACCGTTGATGCTCTCCACGATCGACTTCATCTGGGCGCTGGCGGGTTCGATGAACAAGCGCTGCAGCACCGCTGCGTTGGCGGGATCATTGGTCAACACAGGGACGGCGGACAGCACCGCCGACCATGCCGCCGCATTGGTCTGGTTGACCGAGAGCAATCCCTTGGCCGCATTCTCGTTCACCGCCGTCGTGAACAGGTCGAGGATAGCCCAATCATTCTCTGGCCGGGTGAACGGGTGACCTGCCCACCCGGCCCAACTCTTCTGCCCAAGATACCGGTCGAGCAACCGCTGGGTCCCCACCTCGGGACGACGCGCCTTGAGATAGAGGGTCTGCCAAGGCGTTCCGCGGTGAACCCGGCCCAGCCATCCGATGCTCGGGAATTTGTTGGTCGGGAAATTCCATGCATCTGGATTCCGTACCAGAGGATCCTTGTACGCGACGTCAAAGGCCGTGCTGTTCGCGTCTGAAGTCCCGACATCCACAGCGGTGCCCAGGGTCGGATTCACGCCCCACGGAGCGTAGGCGCTGACAACCTTGGTTCGGGGCCCAAGGTGATTCGTGAAGAACTGCTCCTCGGATCCGACCCGCGCGCCGGGCCCAGGACGGAGTCGGCTGCCATCCGGCAACGGGACCTCGACCAACCCTTCCGGCGACGTGAACACCGCCTGCCCCGGTGCCAGGTCATCCGCGGTATAATGCACCAAGGGATCATTGGCCTGCCGACGATCGGTCAGCAGAAGCACGGGCGAAGGGGTATAGCCGGCCTGAGACACCCTGCCACCAAACCGAGCCAGGAATTGAGGCGTGATCTGCAACCCGGCACGCCGCGGTTTTCGGAAAAGGAAGTAGTACATTCCGTCCTTCTCGGATTCGACCTGCGAATCATTCGGCCGCTGCCCGGGTGCATCTCGCCACAGATCCTGCGGCAGGTTGAGCACCGATCCGTTCTGGTTCAACCCCATCGACGCGTCCAACTGGAACCCAACGCCGCGCGTCACAATCGTATTGGCGGCATACTGGTTGGTTTCCCAGAAGCGGAACATCGAGACAGCCCCGGCGCTGCGCCCTCCTGGCCGACCAAACATCGACAGAACGTTCGTCTCGTAGAGCACGCTCTTGATGTTCACGACATCCAGCACACGGCCGGAGGCCTGATCCACCAGCGCGTAGACCAACCGATTCGTGAAGGCCACCGTCAACCGAGGTGCCGGAGCCGTCGCCGGAACGTATCCACCGTTGGTCTCTCCCGCTGGGAAGAGGAGGCGTCGCACATGATCGTAGACAAAGTTGGTCGCGATGAGGGAATTCAAGGGCGCGAGATATTGGCCCGCCCGCCACTGGCCAGCCGGAATCACGGCCGAGGCCCGCCGGAAACCATTGGTGAACACCCTCGGTCGCGCGTTGAAGGCGTCGTTCTCATCCCGGATCGCGAAGTCGAAGTAGTTCGTCGCAATCATCGTCACCCCCGTCCGATTGCTGATCGAATAGGAATTCCAGGCCTCCATCCCGAGCGTGTTGGCAAAATCAAACCGGTACTGGGCTTCCGTCCCGAATCGGGCGTCTTCCCAAGGACGGGCGTTGGTCACACTCAGGGCGTCAGTCGCCTGCGCCTTGACCACCCGCAACCGACGGGTCACTTGCAGACGACTCTGCCAGAAACCTTCCTGAAAGTTCGGCAACCCCTTCTTGGCCCCGACCACCCACGGAATGTTGAAGGCATTGAAATCCAGGCCGGCTGCCACGATCTCGTCCGGATCCGGCGAAGTGGACAGGCGAGCCTGTTGGATGGGATCTTCGAGATCGATCCAAGGCCGACTCAAGGCGACCGAACTCGTCACCTCGACGAAGCCTGCCAACCGGACAACCGGTAATCCATTCGTCACCTGCCGGTATAGGATGGGACGGAAGACGGAGGGAACTTCATCCCTCGGATTCCCGGGACGCGCCGCTGAGTGGTAGTGGGTCGCATCATAGAGATTCGCCGCGACCTGGGCGAGCCGGTGAACCCTGGCGTCCCAGCGGTAAATATTCGTCACCCCACGAACCACGTTCGTGCCATGCACCGGCAACCCATGCCCCAGATGGAAAGTGCGGGGCGAGGCGAGCAGCGCTGCATCCGGGAGCCCATTCGTGAACTCGGACAGGAAAAGCCGGTGCACCGCATTGGTGTACCACTGGATCGGAGTCCAATCCCGGAATGTCCGGACGTCCGCGCTCGTCGCGAGGTCCTGGTTCACATCCCCGTCCGGCGCATAGTTCAGATTCAACTTGGCCCGGCGATAGAACAGGCCGGCCATATTGGTTCCGGACTCATACCGACCGTCGCCCGTGTCCGTGCCCAAGCTGCCCAGAAGCCGATAAAAGGTATTCTGGTCATAGGTGCTCCGCAGCAACTGGCCGGCGAAATCCCGGCGCCCGATCAACCGATCCTGCAGGTCAGTTCCCAAGGTGCTGTCCGCCAGATCCGTCATGTCGTGGATCTGACGACTGTTATCGGATCCGACCCAAGGAGTTCCCACCGCATCTTCAGAACCTCCGGCCAGATAAAGATCCTGGGGACGGCGAAACTCGGCGAGTGTCAGCGGGATCGGCCCATCCGATTTGTTATCGAACCCATCCACCGCGAACAGCGGATCCCGACCGAAATACTGGACCGGACTCTGGGCGATCCCCAGGCCACGTCGGGACCAGAACAGTCGATCCGCATCCGTAAACGCCAACCCGGACGAGACCGAGGCCAGAGCCGGCCGGTATTGATAGGCAAACGGAGACGCAGTGCCGGTCGGGTGCCAGATGTTGGTGTTCAGGTCCGCCAGGAAACCACCGAGATTGACCTCCCAGGCTCCCACGCCCTGATTCCTCAGGAATCCGCTTCCGTCCGTCCGACGGAACTTCACCTCGTTGTGGGCATAATTGATATCGAGCGTCTTGCCCGCGGGCAGGATCAGGTAGGCATACCGCATCAGGAAGCGGTTGGTGCCGCTGTGGATCGCGTCGCTATGCTCACGAACGCCGATCCACTGGGGATCGCCCACCAACTCACCAACACCCACCCGTTGGCCCTTTTGGTCGAACATCACCTGAAGTCCGTTCGTGTCGAACACCCCATTCCGGTTGAGGTCGAGGTAATATCGGAACTCGGGCGCCACCAGCGGACTCCGGCTGACCTGCGCGAACACGGGCGGGCGCGGATCGAAATAAAGGTTCATCAACGACGCCCGGTACAACTGCACGTCCGAGCTGCTGCCCAACTGGAAGACCGGCTGACCATCCGCCCGGAAATAGGTCGTGGCGTTCGTCAGGATGTTGGGATTCCGAAGGTCGAGGGAGTCATTGGCCAACGCCTGCAACTGGGCGATGTTGAGCGTGGCGTTGACCCAGTTCGTGGAGACCAACAGGTCGATCTGGAACCGGTTGGAAGACCCCAGGATCCGCCCGGCAATCTCGGACTGCGCCCGTTGCAGCGCCGTCTCGGCCGCGTACTGCGCATCCAACTGTTCTGCCGCCGCGCCCACCGAGGCCCGGTCCTGCCGGGTCACGGCAAGGAATGCGACGGCGGTGATGGTCACCACCGACAGCATGATCAGCGTGATGACGAGCGCGATGCCGCGTTGTTGATTTCGGTTCATCGGAGGAAGGGGCGCAGCGGAACGCGTTGCCGGAAGCTCTGGATGCGCGCGAGATTGTTGGTCAGGAATCGATTCCGGATCGCCGGATTTTCGGGAAGCGCCCGGTACTGGTCGAGAAGCCGGGGCTCCAAGGCATCCACCTCGATCTCGACATAGGACGGCATCGCCGTCCCAGTGAAGGTCGTCTCGGTCAGCAAGCCTCCCTGGGCGTGACTCAACTGGACCGGCGCCAAGGCCGGAACCGCAGGGTCCGAAGCCGGGACGGATGCAGGACGAACCGGAAGCTGGTTCGTGGGATAAAACACATTGTAGGGACGCCCGACCTCGTCATAAGGCGTCACCTTGAAGTTCAGCACGCCATCCAGGACGCGGGCTGAGTTCGTCCGGTACGGCCATTCTGCCAGCGTCTGCCCGGCAAACGGACGGCCAAGCACATGGTTGAGGAGTGAGGCCGCGGCCGACCGACCGCGCACCAGGAACCGAACCGGGGTGTTGGTCACCACGTTCTCCCCCGGGATCCGCTGGGAATCGCCGCGGTCCTCGTATCGGTAAAGCGTCCCGATCGGAGGAGTCGTCCGGAGGGACGGATCATTCTCGTTCGCGATGAAGTAACCGAACACCGACCACTGCTGGTCCGTCACGTTCCGGGTCGCGAAGAACTCCTGAAGCACCGGTTGGCGTTCCTGGAAAAGCGCGTCCTGATCCTCGATCAGGTTGGGGGCGACCGAGAGGCGGGTAACGAAGTGCGGCCCGTCGAAGACACCCGCAGGACGGGCGTGCTCCAGATCCTTGGACATCAACTCCAGGGCCGACCGTGATCCCTCGAAGACGTCCACCTGCCCAACGCTGCTGCGCAACGCCCGCTGGGTCTGGTCGAACATCGCGTACAACGCCAGGATCACCACGCTGAGGAGGCCAACCGCCACCAGCATTTCGATCAGGGAGAATCCCCGCTGCGCCGTCCGTCGGATGATGGTTCTAGAAAACATGGGACACTCAGTTCAGCGACGGAATCGCGTTCGTCCGACCGCCATTGAAGCGGTAGGCCGGGTGAAGGGTGCCAAGGAAATTGGTCGTCAGGAGATCCCGCTCCCCGCGGATCAAGGATCGGAAGGAGCGCCGACTCCCTCCGGTCCTGAAATCGGCTCCCACCCGGAACACCGGCCATTGGAAGGTCAGGCGCAGGTCACTCATCCCCTGCTCGATCCGGAACAACTGGCTCGCCACGATGTTGGACTCGTTCCGATTCGTGTATCCGTTCAATATCAATGGAGGCCGGGTCGGCGTGGTCTGGGTCTCGGCAGTCACCAGATACCGCATGGCCGTCTGCAACCGGGCCTGACTCGGGAGCCCACCGGCATCCCGGTACGGCTTTTCGCTGAACGGACTGCCGAAGGTTCGGAACTGGGCCGTCACCTCGTTCTGCACCACCCCGTTCCGGACCGCCTCATAGCGGGGCATGCCCAGCAGCGCGGTCACCTGCCACGACGCGGTCAGCGGAATGACTGTACCCGGCAGCGCTTCCTGAAAGTTGGGCCCCCGGAAATAATACTCCTTGTTCTCGGCACCCGTCCGACGCCACAGGATGAAATCCACCTGGTTGGTGAGGTCCGGGATCGCCATCGCTCCGCTCCGGATGGATTCGATCAGGAACTGGGCATCCTGTGAGACCAGCGTGTCCTCCCGGTTCTGCTTCTGCACGTTCAGGCCAGAGGGAAGCACTCCGATGATCGCGGTCAACGCGATGCCGATGACCGCGATGCAGAGTGCGATCTCGGTCAGGGTGAAGGCCGCCTGCTGCGGTGCTTTGGGTGATTGGATCTTCATCACTTCGGCTGGTTCTTGATCAGGCGCGCGCGCCCCGTGTAGTACGAAACCCGGATCAGCCCGTTCGTGTAACCGAACTGGGGTGTCTCCACCACGTCAGCAACTCCCAGGCGGGTCTGGCCATCGGGTTGCTTCGGGGGCAACACCGATCCAGGACCGACCGCCAGGACCACGTCGTTCCCAGGAAGCACCGGATTCCCCAGCGCGTCCTGCAAACCGGCGTAGGTCACGTCGGCAATCCGACCGCTCGGATCAAAGGCGATGAAGGGCACCAGCGGCATGTTCGCCAGACCGTTCCAGATCGGAGTCGATCCGCTGTAGTGGTTCCGAAGCTCGACGCCCGGGATCACCAGCGGGAAAGGGAAGTTGGCCTGCGCCAATCGATGCGGCCGGTTGGTTGCCAACGGCCCGGCCAAACCGTCCGTCAACCCCAGCATCTCCTTCGGGAAGATCACCCCCTGCGGCAGCGACCGCCACTCCGTCAGGTACCGCGGGCGCTCCACTCCAGGCTGCTCACCCAACCGTCGCTGCGTATAGATCGCATACGACGAATACTGCCCGAGCACGACGTTGGTCAGGACGGTCAGGGCTTCGTCCCGAAACCCACCGAATTGGCCCGAAAGCGCCGTGAACGTCGCCTGCTGCGCCCAACTGTTGGTGGGGGCGAACAGGACGTAGACCGTCGAACGGTTCTTGATCGCCAACTGCCGCGCATACCGGAGTTCGTCCACCATCTGCCGCTGCCCGGCCGTGAAGGCGTTCGCCCGGCCGAATCCCTTGAAGGTGGGAACCGCGATCGCCGCCAGCGTTCCGATGATCGCCAGCACCACCAGCAACTCGATCAGCGTGAACGCCCGACTCCGGGGTTGGATGGGTCTCAAGGGATTCATGGCGGCTTGGAGTTGGGCCAGACGGCTTACTTCCAGCTATAGAGATTGTCCCCGTTCACGGTCCCCTTGGCCGTCTGCCCCACCGGCGCCCGGCTGAAGTCCACCTGACCATCCGCACCCAGCGAGAACACCACCACCGGCGCGTTGATGAACTCCTTCTCACCCGGTGCCCCGGCGAACGGATTGCGCACCCGTCCGTCCGAATCCAGGTCGACGATCACGATGTACGGAAATCCATAGGCATCCCGGAACGCCCCATCATCGTCGCTCACCCGATCCGGCTTCTTGCCCGTCTCCGACTTGACCGTCAGGAAGATCTCCTGCTGCGGGTTCAACTCGTTGCCCTTGTTGATGACCTCTCCGTTGATCGTCCGCTGCTCGCGCAGCAGGATGGTCATCAACTCGGCGTTGCTCACCTGCCAAGGCGCACCCGATCGATTGAGGACCGACGTGTAACCCACGCCCGGCTTCGACGCCTGCAACTGCCCGCCTTCCTGCTGCGTGCCGAAAATGAAGTCCGGGAAATTCGCGTTCACCGCCGCCCGCGTCTTCGCCGAGGCCGGCAACCGCGAGTACTTCGCCTCATAGGCCTGCACCGCCGCCGCCAGATTCGACATCTGCGACAGCACCTGCTTCTTCTTCGCGTTGGCCGACACCCGCGAAACCGCCGGCAGCAGCATGCCCGCCAGGATCGCGATGATGGCAATGACGACCAGCAACTCGATCAGCGTGAAACCGCTGCGGCGCCGGGTTTGGAATCGGGATTTCATTCTCGGAAAGGTTGAGGGTTCAACTTCAGTTCTTCCAGTTGCCGATGATCTCCTTGCGTCCGCGCACGATGATTTCGGCCCAAATATCATAACTCCCGGGGTTGTGGATCGGGTTGCTCGAGTTATACCGCCACGGGTTCAATCGGGGACGGCTCGGAATCGGCGGCGTGAACCCGCTGTTCGGCGGCCAAGGCACCGGCGCCACCAGGACCTCGATGTCCGGATTGTCCGAGATCTGCGCGTGCTGGCTGGCCTTGAAGTCCATCCGGAACAACCGCCGGATCGCATTCGTAGGCTGCGCGTTCACAAAACCATCCCGGCGGAACACCGCCTCCAACTGCGTCGGCAACAACCGCGCATCCACCGCGTCCGAATCCGCCACCGGCACGAAGTATCCCTCCTTGCCCTGCCGCACCACCATCACCCCGGTCAACTCGTAGAACAGCGGGTGTATGATCGAATCCACCACCGGCGTCCCATCCGCCGCCGCACCGGTCACATGGTCCGGCGGATACACGCCAAAGCGGGCCTTGTAGGCCTCGATCCCGGTGATCACCTTCTGTAGCTCTGCCCGCGTCCGGCTCTCGCGGATCCGGGCGGTCGCCTGCGGCGCCAGGCCGACGAGCAGACCTGCCAGGACCGCGATGACCGAGATCACGACCAGCAGCTCAATCAGCGTGAAGCCCGCCTCGGCGGACCTCTTCACGGTGTTTTTCGGCGCTTTCATGCAGGCGGAAAGGGGGACTTGGTACACGCTCCTGATCAACGGTCACGCATTTCTTTCTCCATGCGCTCACTCAACCACTGCTTCATCATGCTCTGATAGTTGAGATACCGGGACCGAGCCATTCGCTTGATTCGTGCCAACATCCGCGGATCCATCCGCAATGTGATCGTCACCGACTCGGATCCTTCCGACATCGCCGACGCCGCCGCTTCCATCAGTCGCAGGTCCACCTGATGCTCCAGCCAGTACGCTGCCTCCGCCTGTTCGCCATCGAACAGCGGCACATCCTCCCAGGAAGTGATGGATTCCAGCGCCATAACCTTTGCTTCAAGCCGACAACGCCTGATTCAGCCGCCGTTGGTAGAAGTACTCTTCCAACTCGGTGAACGGCCTCGCCAGAACCACCCGGATCATCTTTCCATTCGTCCGGTACACGCTGAACAACCCCACCCCACCGGCAGAACGCCCCAGGTTGAAGTAGCGAGCCTGTACCGAAAACCGGGTCGAATCGGGCATCAACCGCACCGCAAACGGGTCCTCAAACGACTCCTCGATCTCCGTTACCGTCAAAGATCCAGCGACATCGAAGGGCGAATTGTTCCAGTCAAACTCCATCGGATCAGTTCAGACCGTCATGGCATCGCCCATCCATTGTGCTTACATTGTATTTACGTTCTCTCAGACCGCCCGGTCAAGCGCCCGTCACGGGAAACTTCAATTCCGCCGGCTCCACCCCTTCCAGCCCGGTTCTGGGTTCGCCTCCCCGCTCCCACCCTGCTCTCCTCTCCCACATGGTCCGTTTCATCCTCGGAACGCCCCGCCCCTTGGCTCTGGCCTGGGTCATCGCTGCCGCCTCTGTCACCAGCAGCGCGGCCGAAACCCGCAAACTCCGCATCGCCACCTTCAACGCCTCCCTCAACCGCGATGAAGCCGGCGCGCTGATGCGTGACCTCAGCCTCCGAACCAACGCCCAGGCCGCGCACGTGGCGGCCATCCTGCAGAAGATCCGACCGGACATCCTGCTCCTGAACGAGTTTGACTACGATGCTCAGGGGCTGGCCGTGAACCTCTTCCGACAGAACTATCTCGAAGTCCCGCAGGAAGGACTCTCTCCGCTCCGCCTGCCCCACACCTTCGCCCCGCCCGTCAACACAGGCGTCTCCGCCAACCGCGCCGATTCGGCCACCCACGACTTCGACCGAAACGGCCAATCCACCCATACACCGCCACTGCCCAGCGCAACCGCGCGGGAGCGAAACGCCTACGGCGGCGACTGCTTCGGCTTCGGCACGTTCCCCGGGCAGTATGGTTTTACCGTCCTCTCGCGACTCCCCATCCGGACGAACGAGATCCGAACCTTCCAGAAGCTCCTGTGGCGGGACATGCCGGGTGCCCAACTTCCCGACGATCCCGCAACCCCAGCCCCTGCCGACTGGTATCGACCGGCCGACCTCGCGGTCTTCCGGCTCTCCTCCAAGACGCATGCCGACGTCCCCATCGAACTCAGCCCGGGTCAGGTCGTCCACGTCCTCGCCAGCCACCCAACGCCGCCGGTCTTCGACGGACCCGAGGACCGCAACGGCCGACGCAATCACGACGAGATCCGTTTGTGGGCCGACTTCGTCCGGGGCGAATCCTGGATGAAGGACGACGTCGGCCTCGCCGGCGGACTTCCACCGAAGTCCAGATTCGTGATCCTCGGCGACCTCAATGCCGACCCCTTCGACGGCGACAGTTTCCAGTCCCCGGCCCGACTCCTGTTGGAACATCCCCTGATCTCGGCCGTCCACGAACCCTCCAGCGCCGGCGCGGTGGAGGCCGCCCGAACCCAGGGTGCCAACAATGCCACCCACAAAGGCAAGCCAACCCTCGACACCGGCGACTTCGCCGACCGCGGCAACGCCCCGGGCAACCTGCGGATCGACTACGTCCTACCCTCCAAGGCCGGCTTCAAGGTCATCGACTCCGGCGTCTTCTGGCCGGAGAAGTCGGACCCCATGTCGAAATGGGCCCAAGCCTCAGACCATCGACTGGTCTGGGTGGACGTGGAAGTAACCGAGTAATCCCGATTACGCCCTCCGCTCCCGGATCGCAGCAACCATGTCGGCGACGACTTCGGCACGGGGCTTGGCACCCTGGGGGCCCTTGCTGTGCAGGCGCACACTGACCACCCCGGCGTCGAGATCCCGACCACCGAGCACCAGCATCGTGTGGACCTTGGCCTGCTCGGCATCCTGGATCTTGGCCTTGATGGGATTGGTCGACCAGTCGCCCTCGGCCCGGACCTGATGTCCGCGGAGTTCGGCGACAATGGAACGGGCATACTCCACCAACCGCTCGTCGTCCCCGATCGTGAGCACGCGGACCTGCTCCGGTGCGAGCCAGAGCGGAAAGTTGCCGGCGTAGTGTTCGATCAGGAACCCGATGAACCGCTCGTGGGTTCCCAGCGGCGCCCGGTGGATGCAAAGCGGCGTCTTCTCGACGTTGTCCCGATCCTTGTAGACCAGGTCGAACCGACGCGGGACGGCGAAGTCCACCTGGTTCGTCGCGATCGTGAACTCGCGTCCGATCGCACTCCAGACCTGGACGTCGATCTTGGGACCGTAGAAGGCGGCCTCGTTCGGAACCTCCACGTAGTTGATCCCGCTGTTCTTGAGGACGTCGCGCACCATGTCCTCCGTCTGCTTCCACAGCTCGGGTTCGTTCACGAACTTCTGCCCCAGCTTTGAGGGATCGTGCGTGCTGAAACGCATCAGGTAACGGTCGAGCCCGAAGATCTTGAAATACTTCAGGTACATCTCGTTCACCGCGTTGAACTCCGCGGCAAACTGCTCCGGGGTCAGATAGATGTGCGCGTCGTTCATCTGCATCGAACGCACGCGCATCAACCCGAACAACTCACCGGACTGCTCGTACCGATAGCAGGTGCCGTACTCCGCCAGGCGCAACGGCAGGTCGCGGTAGCTGCGCGGCTCGGCGGCAAAGATCCGATGATGATGCGGGCAGTTCATCGCCTTGAGGTAGTAGCGGGTAGCCACCTCGTCGGCTTCCGCCTCCTTGAACTCCATCGGGGCGAACATGCTTTCCGCGTAGTACGGAAGGTGCCCGGAGGTCTTGTACATCTTCTCCTTGGCGAGGTGCGGCGTGCGGACGCGGACGTACCCGGCCGCGAACTCGGTCTCCTTGGCCAACCGTTCCAACTCCTCGACCAGCACCGTCCCCTTCGGCAGCCACAAAGGCAGACCGGGGCCGACGTACTCCGAATCAAAGGCGAACAGCCCCATCTCGGCTCCGATGCGCCGGTGGTCCCGCTTCTTGGCCTCCTCCTGGAGTTTCACCCAGGCCTCGAGCTCCTCCTTGTTCTTGAAGGCCGTCCCGTACAACCGCTGCAACTGCGGGTTCTTCTCGTTCCCGCGGAAGTACGCGCTCGCCACCTTCAGCAGCTTGAACGCCTTCACATTGCCCGTGCGCATCACGTGCGGCCCGGCGCACAGATCCACGAAGTCGCCGTTCTGATAGAAGCTGATCGCCTCGCCCTCGGGGATGTCGCCCAGGCGCTCGACCTTGAACTTCTGTCCCTTGCCCTCGAAGTAGGCGCGGGCTTCATCCCGGGTCTTGATGCTCTTCTCGAAGACCTGATTCTCCTTCACCACCTTCTTCATCTCCTCCTCGATCCGGGGGAAATCCTCCGGCGAGAACCGATGCGACGGCAGGTCGAAGTCGTAGTAGAAGCCCTCGTCGGTCGGCGGACCAATGTCGAGCAGGGCGTCCGGCCAGATCCGCAGCACCGCGGTCGCCAGCATGTGGGCGCAGGAATGGCGGATCCGCATGAGCTCGTTCATCTGCTCACGCTGGTCCAGCGTCTTGCGCTGGACGTCGTTCTTCGCGGCCTCGAATCCCGCGTTGGCTTCGGCGTTCTGCATGTCGGTACTTCTGTTGGCCCCGATCCTTCCTTCCCCGGACAACAAAAACGCCCCGGACCTTCTCGGTGCGAGGCGTGATGCGTTCATCCCGTCAGGATGAACGCTAGCAAGTCGTCATGGTGCGGACAGGCGGCATGGAGATATGAAGCCGAACCGGAGCCTGACAGGCAAGTTCCCAGTTCCCTGCCCCGTTCGACTCCGGGACAACGTCAGGCCTCACCTCCCCTGAATCTGAAACCGGCAGTTGGGTTATCCACCGATTTCACAGATTTCACAGATGGACCGGGACGAGACGCCCCACCGCATCGCTGTTCCCAGGTCACCCTCGGGGTGAAACCACAGCCTGTCTCGACCGTCTTCCAATCCGTGTAATCGGTGCAATCTGTGGATTCAACCGCTGTTTCCAGGCTCAAGGTTTCTTCACCGCTTCTCCAGAGTAGACCCGCACCTCCACGCCATCCGTAATCGAGTCGGGCGGGTTCAACACCAGGCGATCCGTTGCCGTCACGCCCCCGGACACCTCGACCGTCATCCCGAGGTCGCGTCCCAGCGTGACCTTCCGCAATTCCACCCGGTTGTCCGGCTTCACCGTCGCTACCGTGGCGCCATCCGACCGGAACAACAGTGTGTTGGCTGGGATCGCCAGCGGAACGTCCCGTGAGATCCCGGTGAAGCGCACCTGCGCAAACCCGCCCGGCAACACCTGATGCCCCGGATTCGGCAGCTCGAGTTCCGTCAGCAGCGTCCGCGAGGCCGAGTCCATCGCACCCGAGGTTCGAATCACCTTCGCCGCCAGCGCTCGACTTCCCTTGCCGTCCAGCAGCACCTCGGCAGCCAGCCCAGGCACCATCGCTCCCGCCGTCGCCTGCGGCACCCGGACGAAGACCCGCAGCGTGTCGACCTGCGCGATCCGGTAGAGCTCCACGTTGCTCCCGGCCGCCACCAACTGTCCCACGTCGACCCGCCGCGCCGTCACCACGCCCGCGAACGGTGCCGTGATCCGCGCGAACCTCTGCAACTCCTCCAGACGATGCACGTTTGCCTCCGCCGATTCGACCTGCGCCGCCTTCAATCGAGCATCCGCCAGCTTCTCGTCCGTCTCCTGCTGCGACACCAGCGCCTCGCGTCGCATCTCGCGCCATCGCGCAGCCGTCGTTTCCGCCAACGCGGCCGCCGCCTGCATCTGCTTCAATTGCGCCCGCGCCGTCGACAACTCTTCGTTCAACTCCGGCGTTTCCAATTCAGCCAGCAACGCACCCGCCTCCACCGTGGATCCCAACTCCGCGTGCCAACGCTTCACGTAACCCGACGCCCGCGCCAGGATCGAGGCATCGGTGAACGGCCGGACCTCCGCCGGCAACAGCAGCAGGCCACCCGCCTTCGAAGGTGCCGGCGAAACCACGCTCACGGTCACCAGCGCCAACTCGCGCGTCTCCGCCACCACCGCTCGCGCCTGACGCGCCCGGGGAAGCCACCCCATGGCGAAGGCCACACCCAGCACCAGCGCCAAAAGGACGATGTATACCAACACGGAGGCTCCGCGGATGCGGGCCCGACCGCGTGCACCTTTCGTCAGGGTCGGACGTTCAGGAACGATTCTCATGGAAAAAGGGTCTCGGGGCCGGACTCGGACATCAGGTCAGAGGTCTTCTCCTTCGGGTCCCGTCCGCGGTGAACGAGCGTGAAGACCACCGGAACAAAGAGCAGCGTGGCCACCGTGGCCATCACCAGACCACCGATCACCGCGCGACCCAGGGGCGCGTTCTGTTCGCCGCCTTCGCCCAGGCCAAGGCTCATGGGAACCATGCCCAGCGCCATCGCCAGCGCCGTCATCAGAACCGCCCGCAGACGCGTGCTGCCCGCCTTCAGCGCCGCCGACAGCGCATCTTCACCCAGGTTCATCGCGTCGCGCGCAAAGCTCACGATCAGTACCGAGTTCGCCGTCGCCACGCCGACGCACATGATCGCCCCCATCAATGCCGGAACGCTCAACGACGTCCCCGTCACCCACAGGCCCCAAGCCACCCCGGCCACCGCCCCCGGCAACGCCGTGATGATGATGAACGGATCCAGCCAGCTCTGGAAGTTCACCACCAGCAGCAGGTACACCAACACCACCGCCCCCACCAACCCCAGCAACAACCCCCGGTAACTCGCTCGCATCGTCTCCGCCTGACCGCGCATCACGATGAAGCTCCCCTTCGGCAGGTCCTTCTTCGCCGCCTCCACCAAGGGTTCGATATCGCGCAACACGGACCCCAGATCCCGCCCATCCACACCGCCGAAAACGTCGATGACCGGAAGCACGTTGTAATGCGTCACCACCGGCGGCGAGTTCGTCCGCGTGACGGTCGCCACGTTCGCCAGCACCTGCCCATCCCCCGCTCCCGCCACACTCGCACTCACCGGCACCGACATCAGCGCCTCCAGCGAATCCATCACGTGTTCCGGAGCCCGGATGTTCAGCAGGTACTGGATCCCGATCCTCGGGTTCAGCCAGTACGAGGGCGCTACCTGCCCGCTTCCATTCAGGCTCAGCAGCACCGAGTTCGCCACGTCCCGCTCCGTCAATCCGATCTCCGCCGCCTTCGCCCGATCCACTTCCACATGCAGGCGCGGTTGATCGGCCGGTTGCTGCACCCGCACGTCCACCGCCCCGGGCACCTGCCGGATCTTCGCCGCCAGCGCTGCCGCCACCGCCCGGTTCCCCATCTGGTCCCGTCCCACGATCTGCACGTCGAACGGCGCCGGCAGGCCGAAGTTGATCGTCTGGCTGACGATGTCGGCCGGCAGGAAGTAGAACAGCGTCCCGGGAAACTCCTTCGACAGCCGCGACCGCAGCCGACGCACGTGATCCACCGTCGGCCGATGCCCGTCCTTCAACGACACCAGCACGTCCGCATCGCCCGTGCCGATCAAACCGCTGTTCGAATAACTCAGCGCAATGCCCGAGTTCGGGATGCCGATGTTGTCGAGCACACCTGCGATCTCTTCGACTTCCTCCCGGATCACCGCCTCCACCTGATCCACCAGGCGCACCGTCTCCTCGATCCGTGTGCCCGTCCGCGCCCGCAGGTGCAGCCGGATCTGTCCCGCGTCGACCGCCGGAAAGAAATCCTCCCCCAACCGCCCATACAAAAACGCCGAAGCCCCGCACAGCAGAAGGAACGCCGTCGCGAACGCCACGCGATGGTGCAGCAACATTTCGAGCAATTCCCGGTATCCAGCCCGGAACCGACCGAAACCCCGTTCGAAGGCCTTCTGGACGCCCGCGAGTGGCTTCATCCAGATCGGCGTCTTCACCACCTCCCGACGCCGGATCATCGTGCCACCCGTCTCCCATTCCGCAGCGTCTTCCGCCGAACCCGACGCGTGACCCTGCCCGGCCCCAAGCGGAACATTTTTGTAGAACCACATCACCAGCGTCGGGATCAGCGTCCGGCTCAGCACGTAGCTCGCCAGCATCGCGAACACCACCGCCTCCGCCAACGGCACGAACAGGTGCCGCGCCACACCCGTCAGGAAGAACATCGGGACGAAAACAATGCAGATGCAGAGCGTGCTCACGAAAGCCGGCAAGGCGATCTCCTGTGCCCCATCCAGGATTGCCGTCTCCAGCGTCTTCCCGAACGACATCTGCCGATGGATGTTCTCGATCTCCACGGTCGCGTCGTCGACCAGGATCCCCACCGCCAGCGCCAACCCACCCAGCGTCATGAGGTTGATCGTCTCCCCCAGCGCACTCAGCACCGCCAGCGACGCCAGCACGCTCAGCGGAATGGAAACCGCGATGATCAACGTGCTCCGCCAGGATCCCAGGAACAGCAGGATCATCACCGCCGTCAACCCGGCCGCGATCACGCCCTCCCGGATCACCCCGTCCACCGCCGCCCGCACGAACAGCGATTGATCCCCGAATTCCTTCACCTCCAACTCCGGCGGCAGACCCGACACGATCCGCGGCATCGCCCCCTTCACGCTCGCGACCACATCCAGCGTCGACGCCACCCCGCTCTTCAGGATCGTCAGCAACGCCCCGCGCTGCCCGTCCTGGCGAACCACATTCTGCTGCGGTTGATATCCATCCCGCACATTCGCCACGTCCCGCACCCGGATCGTCGCCCCGTTCACCACCCGCACCGGCAGGTCGTTCAACTCCTCCAGCACCCGCGGTTGGCTGTTCACCGAGACGTCATACTCCGTCGGCCCGATCTTCATCGTCCCGGCCGGCAGGATCAGGCTCTGCGACGCAAACGCGTTCACCACGTCCTCCGCCTTCAGCCCCTTCGCCTTCAACGCCGGCAGGTCGAGATCCACCGACACCACCCGCGTCTTCCCTCCATACGGCCACGGCACCTGCGCCCCGAACACCGTCGACAACCCCACCCGCACCTGGTTTTGCCCCAGGTCATACAGCTCCTGCTCCGAAAGCGTCTTCGAACTCAGCCCGTACTGCAGGATCGGAACCGTTGAAGCGTTGTACCGGATCACCAACGGCGGCGTCTGCCCCGGCGGCATCTGCCTCAGGATCGTCTGCGCAATGGCCGTGATCTGCGCCACCCCCGCATCAATCGACGCTCCCTCCCGCAGGAACACCTTGATGATCCCCACGCCGTTGTAGGCGTTCGACTCGACGTGCTCGATGTCATTGACCGTCGCCGACAGCGACCGCTCATGCCCGAACAGGATGCGCTGCTCGATCTCCTGCGCGCTCAGGCCCTGGTACTGCCAGATGACCGAGATGACGGGGATGTTGATCGACGGGAAGATATCCGTCGGCGTCCGCAGCAGGATCAGCGGCGTCAACAGGATCAACACCAGCGCCGCCACCACGAAGGTGTACGGACGACGGAGGGCAAGGCGGACGATCCACATGGCGGTTCCAGGGGGCGGACGATCAGGCGGGGGCGGCAGGCCGACTTCCGGCACCCACCCGGGTACCGCCGCACGAAGGTGGATCCATCAACAGCATCTCCCATGCTTGCGGACCCGAGCCTCGGATGGCCAATACAAGATTGCTGCCGCACCGATAAAAGAAGACTGGGACATCGCCCCGACGCCGATACCGACCCCGCCCCAACACCATGGGACGCGGGCAAGTCGGGCAGCAGATCCATTCCGAACCCTGACCCGTCCTTGATCTGTCAAATGGACAGATCTGACCCCAGTGACCCCTTCCTCCGCGCCTTTCGTACTCGTACTCGTACTCGTACTCAGCCCGAAGGGCGGTACTCGTACTCGAACCGCAGCCTCCCCTCATCACCGCACCCTGCTCCCATCGCCCCGAGTACGAGTAGGAGTACGAGTACGACCGCAACCCGCGCGCACCCAAAACCCCTCCGCGCCTCTGCGGGGGATTCCTTCCTAATCCTCCTCCCGCCCAAGGCCCGGAGGGCCGACAGAAC
>CAIMMI010000054.1 GCA_903842505.1 uncultured Verrucomicrobiota bacterium
ACGGCGTTTGTCGAAGCGGCAAAGAGTCCGGCGCCTGTGCCCAACGATATAAAGTCGGCTTACGACACTGAGATGCTGATGTTCTTCAAATCTCTGCACTTCCACGGCGCGGAGTTTGGCTATCGCACAGCCTACGAGACAGCGAGGTTCATTCACTTCTACAAGCTGCTTGGCAATCATCCAGACGGCGACACCGCTTGGTTCCCCGGAGCATTTGACTGCGTGGTTTTCCAGAAGCTGTTGCCGAAGCTGCATGGCTCACGGGCCAAGCTGGGGCCGGTGCTCAAGAAGTTGTGGTTCCTGTGCGTAAACGAGGCGGCTGGACGTGGCGCGGACGTGCTCAAGGCGGCTGAAGAAGCGGCACGCTCGACCGACAAGAAGGCGGAGCCGTCAGTCATCGTCCCGGCAGGTGCGCCGTATCCGCTGAGCGCGGAGAAGATCGGCCGGATGTGGCGGCTGTTGATCGAGAACGGATTCGCCTCCTTCGCCGAGGCATGAGGTCATGCGGGTTCTCCCTGAAACCAGCATTCCGTTTCGCTCGCCGTCCGGCGCGGTGATTGCCTCCGTCACGCTGATTCCGGTGAAGGATGCGGAAAGCGCATCCACGGCACCGCTGGCGGAGGCGGACGAGGAAGAAGCCCGTGAACACGGAGAGACGACGGTTCAGTTGCGCGAGTCGGAGCGTTATGAATATGAGGTGGTGCCCGCCAACGGCGCGGACCTGCGGCTGCGGTGCAGCCTTTCGAGCCGTCGCCGCAGTCTTGGCAGTTCCGGTGGGAAGCCGGATGCGGGGCTGATCGAGACACGTTCCTTTTGCGGCACGTTGCTGCTGGAACTAGTCGAGGGCGAAGTGGACGATGCAAAGTCTTCGGTGGCGTCGGCCTTGCTGGACGTGCGTTCGCTCAAGCTGGGTTACCGGACGGAATACCGAGGGATGCTGCGGCGACTGTCGGATGAAATCGCGGGATTGGTGGCGGATGCGCGGTCATCGGCCAAGGCGGGTTTCCGCTCAACGTTTGAGGACCGAACGGATGCGGGCTGGCTGCAAATCCAATTGGAGCTGCTGCGCGAGACACTGGACAGCGCCGACTTCTCTGCTGCGCTGCAACGCATCCTGAGCTTTCCCCATGAACGGCTGTCCACGGTGAGCGATTCCGTTTCCACCGACCGGCCGATTCGCTGGACGCCATCGGCGGTGCGGCAACTTGTGACGGGGAATCCGCGCCGCGAGGTTCCGGCTTCGCATCCGCTGCGGACGCAACTCGGTTTGGAATCGCTCGCCGAGCGGGTGCTGGTGCCGCGTAAGTCGCGGGACCTGGACACGCTGGAGAACCGGTTTGTGAAGTTCGCGCTGGGCGAATTCCGGGCTTTCCTCACCCACGCACAGGGCGTTTTTGATTCGAGTTCGGGCTGGGGCGCATCGGGGGCGTTGTCGCGTCGGCTGGCAGCAACGGTGGAGGATTGGCTCGGGCGAAGCGTGTTCCGTGAAGTGGGCGAGATGCGATTCGCGCCGCTGGGCAGCCCGGTGTTGCAGCGCAAAGCGGGCTATCGCGAGGTGCTGCGCTGGTGGTTGCGGTTTCGCACGGCGGCGGAGCTTTCGTGGGAAGGCGGCGAAGATCTGTTTCATGCAGGCCAACGCGACGTGGCAAGCCTCTACGAGTATTGGCTGTTCTTCGAGCTGCTGGGTTGGTTCTGCCGGAAATGCCGAGGGGGAAATCGCCCGGCGGTGGAAGAGTTGCTTGGGGGCTTGGAGGATGGTTCGCCGAATCTTCGGCTTCGACGGCGGATGGAGCTAGGGCCCTTTGTCGGCACGCTGGCGGGGCAGAGTCGCCGATTGAATGTGCGCTTCGCCTACAACCGCCGCTTCGAAGTGACGCAGGACCGTCACATAGGCGGAAGCTGGACGCGGCGATTGCATCCCGACTACACGCTGACGTTCTGGCCGGAGGATTTGAGCGAGACGGAGGCGGAGCAGCAGGAGTTGCTGGTGCATGTGCATTTTGACGCGAAGTACCGCGTAGAGAACCTTGAGGGTTTGTTCGGCTCGGAGGCTGAAGACGACGCCGACGACGAGATCGAGGGCAACTACAAGCGGCAGGACTTGCTGAAGATGCATGCCTACCGAGACGCAATCAAAAGGTCGCAGGGTGCGTATGTTTTGTATCCAGGGCGGGACAATGCGGCAGTTAAGCTGAAGGGCTTTCACGAAATCCTGCCGGGATTGGGGGCATTCGGAGTCGGCCCAGACGAGAACGGTTCGGCGCAGGGCCTGGAATCACTGGAGAGGTTTTTGGATGAAGTGCTGGTGCACCTTGGCAATCGCACGACAGCACAGGAACGCGTGAGCTACCACGTCGCCGAAAGCTACAGGGTGAATGATGAACCGGTGCAGTATGGGGCGCTCCAATTGCCCGAGGCGGATATCTTTGGGACAGAGTATCGAGCACTGCCTCCGGCAGAGCACATGGTTCTCACCGTCTGGTTTGAGAACGACGCGCAAAGGATGTTGGCTCAGTCGGAGACTGGTTTTGCCTATGTGCGCTTGGGCCGTCGAAGCGGCTCCCTTCACGTGCACCCAAGTCTCGCCAAGACGCGACACCTCCTCCTACGGACGCATGGCCCCAGTGTTGCGCGTGGGATACTGGTGCTCCGTGAGCCAGGACTTCGGATCTACACGCGGAACCAACTGAGAACAGAATTGGCGGCGCACGCCAAGGGCTCCGGAGTTGCGGCTTGGCAGGCCAGCGCTGGCGCAGATGACGAAGACTTCATCTACGCACTGTTCAAAACGAAACTTGACCCGGTGTTCGCTGAGCAAGCGTGGAACGCAGAGGAACTTCTCAGGCAAATCGAGGCCTTCGAATCAGACGTCCGGCAGCGTCCCGTGGAAAACCTAGGAAGGACTTCACCTTATCCACGGTTCCTTTCGCTGCGGGACTTGCTGAAGGCGCGAATCTCCTCTTGATGCTGTATATCTGTAAGAGTCAGCGGTAGCCCCCCCTGTTCCGCACGATCCCGAACTGTGGTACAACCGACCAAGGATTTGTTAGGGAGCGGAGTATCGTGCAGTCGTTGGAAGGTTCGTCGAATGAGGAGTTGTTGGCGTCGTTGGCTGGGAGATCGGCAGCGGCACGGTTGATGGGGAAATTCGGCGGGCTTTCGAGCCTCGCGCAGGCATCCTTTGCCGATCTCCAGCAGGTTCCCGGGGTCGGCCCCTCCAAGGCGGGGGCAATCCGGTCGGCTTTCCTCCTCGCCCATCGACTCGTGCGGGAGACGCACCCGGATGCGCCAGTCGTCGATTCCCCGGAGCGCGAGGGGCAATGGGGTCGGTCCCGTACTTTTTACATTTCCTCCTTCTCTCGCTCGCCGTCCTTAGGCAATCACGGGACCCACTTCAGCAACGTCCGAACCAATCCTCAAACGCTGCCGACATGGCGGCATTTCGGGAACGCGCTGCAACCGAGGAAGCGTCCCCCGGTATTGG
Source organism: uncultured Verrucomicrobiota bacterium (assembly GCA_903842505.1). GTDB lineage: Bacteria > Verrucomicrobiota > Verrucomicrobiia > Limisphaerales > UBA9464 > UBA6176. The sequence continues at coordinate 3,485 of CAIMMI010000054.1, forward strand.
GTCCCTCCTTCGCCTCCCG
>CAIMMI010000055.1 GCA_903842505.1 uncultured Verrucomicrobiota bacterium
CGACGTCGGATGCTTCAACGGTTTCCTCTGCTACCTGCTGCACCAGTACGGATACCAAACAGCCGGCACCGACGCCCTGCCGGACTCCGCCGTCCCGGAGCGTCAGGAACTCATGGCGTCCCTCAACGCCCCCTATTACCCGGGCAATTTCAACCAGCCGAACCCGTTCCCCGATTGCCCTCGACGGCACTACTCGGTGGCAATCCTCGGGGAAGTCTTCGAGCACATCCTCTATCATCCCGTCGGCTTCCTCCAACAGATCGGGGCGCTCCTGACACCGGGCGGCATCCTGATCCTCACGACCCCCAATCCCTACACGCTCGCCAACGCCGTGCGGATCCTGCGCGGACGAGGATTCATCTGGGGCGACACTGAGTTTGCGACGTTTCCGAAGATCGACTCCCGCGGCCACATGATCACGCACGAGCAGGTCCACTACCGGGAATACTCCCGCGAGGTGCTCGTGGATGCCATCCAGCGCGCCGGGTTCAAGGTCCTCGAAACCCGGTACATTGGACCCTCGGTGCACGCCAAGCAGCCACTGCTGACCCGCTTCATCAAACGCCTTCCCTTCTGGCCTTGGCTTCAGAGCACCCGACTCTTCGGCAGCGGACACTACATCGTGGCTCAATGGCAGCCCGAAGGTTCATCCGCGACCTGAGGCAACTTTCGGCGCTGCCCCACTGGAATCTGGCTTCGGGACGGCGATGGGTTCTGAGATGGCAACGAGGACGTTGCCGCCCCGATTGAGACGGTCCGGGCCAAACTCCCCTTCTTCGCATCCTGAGCCTGCACTTCGCCGCAATCGGTGCATGATGAGCCCGTGTCGATGACGAATCCGATGATTCCTGGCCCGCTGCGATCCCGCCTGTACGAGTGCCGGGTGATGCACCACCGGCTGAGCCCCAAGGAACATCGCTTCGAGTACGGCCTGTTCCTCGCCTGTATCGACCTCGACGAACTGGACGCCATCCAGGAGCGACTCCGGTTGTTCAGCCACAACCGCAGGAACCTCTACGAATTGCGGGAATCGGATCACTTCATCCATCCACCCGCCGACCCGGAGGCGCCGGCGTCGGGAGGACTGAACCTGGATTCGGCCGTTCGACTATCCGCAGATGGCGCAGATGGCGCCGATGCACAGGAGGAAATGCCCGGATTCGACCGCGGCAAGGGCCTCACCTCGCGGGTGCAAGGCCATCTCGGTTCAATTCCCTTCGTATCTGCGTCATCTGCGCCATCTGCGGATACAACCGCCGTTTCTGGACTGAAGGCACGCGTGGTGTCGTGGCTCGGGCATCAGGGCGTAGCCCCGGAACAGATCGGCCGGATCGAGTTGGTGACCCTCCCCCGCGTCGCCGGATATGTGTTCAACCCGGTTTCCTTTTACTTCGTCTCCGCCCCGGATGGATCGCCCGTCGGCGCCATTGCGGAAGTGGGCAACACGTTCGGCGAACAGAAGCCGTTCTTCGTCCCGAGGCACGACCGCGCCGGCGCCCCGTCCACGGATCCCGCCTCAGCGGAACAGTTCCGGCTGGTTGCCCCCAAGCACTTCTACGTCTCCCCGTTCAGCGCGCTCGATCTCCAGTTCGACTTCCGGCTGGCCCGTCCCGGCGAACGACTGAGCCTGGGTGTGAACGACGTCGACTCCACCGGGAAGACCGTCCTGATCAGTTCGCTGACGGGGACGCGCCGTCCCCTCACGGACGGGGAGCTGCTCCGGCTGACCGCGAGGTACCCCTTGGTCACCGCCCGGGTGATCACCCTGATTCATTGGCAGGCCCTCCGGTTGTGGCTGAAGCGGATTCCCTTCTTTTCCAAGGCAGCGCAACCCGAGTTGCAGCGGGGCGTCCTCCACCGGGCCCACGCTCCCACCCGGCATCGATAACCCCTGTTTGATCAACGCCCCGGGCGCTTGCCGGTCGAGGACGGCCTCGAAAGGTCCGGCATCTTTTTGAAGCGGGCCAACGCATCCTTCCGCCAGTCGCCGGTGGCTTCCGCTTCGTCCACCGGGCGGCTTTCCGCGGCCAACGCCGGACTCACGGTCGAGGAGGATTCGGGTGCCGGGTTGACCTCCCCGGACCGGGAGGTCACAGCGCCCGACCGGGGCTCGAAGAACGAGCTCACCCCATAGTCGCCAAAGGTCGTCGGCGCGGCACCCGATGCCATCGAGGGAGTGGAGTCGGGATTCGAGGCCTGCTTTGGGGTTGCCTGCGCTGCGGTAGGCATCGGCGGCGGGACCCCAGGCGAGGGACGCACGGAGGGCTTGGGAGCTTCCGCCTCGACCGGTTCCCACGCGATGCGGACGGACGGCGATGCACCGACGTAGGCGGTGATCCGGGAGAATTGGAGGTTGCCGCCGTCGACGCGGGTCGCAAGTTCCTGGGCCGTGAGGATGGCGCCGAGGATCGATTGCAGGGCGGGTGATTCCCACTGCATGTCGCGCAGGCTGCGCAACCGGGCGGCGGGGATCTCGGTGATCCGCAACAACTGGACGATCAACCGCTGGTGGATCCCCATCTCGAGTTCGACCGATTCCAACTCGAAACCGGCTGCGGCCAGCGCGGGCCCGGCATTGCCCAACTCGCGGATGGATTCCACGAGCCGGGCATCGTCCGTGCTCCGCATGCCGGACACCGATGACAGCACGTCGGCGCGCAGTTGTTGGATCTGGCCGGCGGTGGCCAGGACGGATTCGCGGATCTGCGCGGCGGTGGCTGGCGCAGCGTCAATGGCGCGCTGCACCTGCGCAGCCTTCTCACCGAATTCCTGGAGTTTGCGGGCGAACTTCTTCATGGGAGCGGGGGCGGCTTGGCGGTGGACCGGGCAGTGGGCGCGACCGGAGCCGGCGCAGGCGCGACGGTTCCAGGCGTAGGCTGCAAAGGAACTTCGGTAGAGCCCGCGTTGGACAGGACCTTCTGGAAGCGTTCGAGGAACTCGCGCTCGTTCGACAGCATCTCCTGCGTGACCTCGATCTCGATCGTCCCCTGCTTCGCCCGGACGGCGAGCAGTTCCTGCGCGGACTTCAGGTGGTCCCGCTGGTGGCCGGCGATATCCTTCAGCGTGGCGAGGGTGCTGTGGATCATCTCCAGCTCATGCGACAGGCTGGCGACCTTCTCGGCGAAGGTTCCGGTATGCACCGAGGTCACCGCCCGCGCGAGGTCCTCCCTCAGGAGTCGCATGCCTTCGCCCAGCTGCTGGCCCAGTTCAGTGCCGCCGACGGTGGTTGCGACAGGCGACGTTGTCGCCGTCTGCGGCACGAGTCGCTCCAGCCCCGACCGTAGCTGCTCGAAGCCTTGAAGGATCGGCGCGAAATCCACGCTGACCGCACCCGGACCACGATGGAGCTGCCGTTCCAGGGTGAGCTGGATCGATTCCAGCCCAGCCTGAAATCCGCCCAACTGCGCCACGACGCGGCTGACAGGATCGTTCTGGTCGCCGCCGCGCGAGAACTGGTTCCGGCGGAACGTGCGCTTGATGTCCTCCCATCGCGCCGCCTCCTCCGTCGTGAGCGCGCCGAGGATTTCCTTGAACCGAAGCAGGTTCGCCTCCGCGCCCGTCGTGAGCGTCTGGGACTCACCCCGATAATGGCCCACGACCAGGGCACGCACCTCGTCGTCGTTCATGATCGCGGCC
>CAIMMI010000056.1 GCA_903842505.1 uncultured Verrucomicrobiota bacterium
AATATCGAGTCAGGGCAGGGGGGGCGGTCGCAGGCGTGGCGTGGACAGAAAGCACGGTACAACTTCAACACCCAAACCCTCACGGCCGAGAACTTCCGCACGGGGCAACGCCCGTTCTTCGTCAGCGGGAAGTCCGTCACAGGGGAAAGGACCAACAATGTCTACTCGGCAACCGACAGCTTCTTTACGACGGATGACCTCGCCGTGCCCGGATACCGCATCAAGGCCCGCGAAATCGAGATTCGTCCTGGGGAGTATATCGAGGCCCGGAATGCGGTCGTCTATGTCGGCAGCGTCCCCGTGTTCTACTGGCCCAAGTACCATCGCAGCTTCCAACGCCATACCAGATTCTGGACGGTGACGCCGGGCTATAGGTCGGTTTATGGCCCATTCTCACTCAACCGCTACCACTGGGTTGGCAATACGAACGTCCAGTATACGGTCGATGCCGACTGGCGGCTCGAACGGGGTTTCGGTGGCGGGCCGGGAATGACTTATGACCTCGGCAAATGGGGAACCGGCAGCGCCTCGATCTACCTTGCCCACGATGAGGACCCTTGGATCACCCGCCCCCTCTTTCCAGTACGCGAAGATCGGCGTCGCTCACGCTTCTTCCACTCGTTGACCAATGGCGAGGGACTCACCATCAAGGCGCGTCTTGAGGAACAGAACGATGCACTCGTTGTCCGCGACTTCTTCGAGAGTGAGTTTCGACGTGATCCACAACCCCGCACGTTCCTTGAGGTCAACCAGGCCTGGCGCAATTGGACGCTCGACGTCCTGGCACAACCGCAGGTCAACAGTTTCTTCCAGACCGTCGAACGCCTCCCGGATATCAAGCTGACAGGTCTCCGCCAGCAGGTCGGCGAATCTCCGCTCTACTACGAGGGGGATTCGTCGTTCGCCTATTTGCGATTCCGTCCAGGGATGCTCGGGGGCACCAACTACGCCGGTATCCGCGGTGACTCTTATCACCAGATCACGGTTCCCAACACGTACTTCGGATGGCTGAACGTGGCTCCAAGAGTGGGTGCCAGAGCGACCTATTACGGGGAGCCCGACAATCAGGACCAGATCCAGCACGACCAGACCCGGGGTGTGTTCAATACCGGCGTCGAATTCACAACCAAGGCTTCAAGAACCTGGGCCGGCGCACGAAGCAAAGCCTGGGATGTCGAAGGACTGCGTCACATCGTCGAACCTGGACTCAACTATGTCTATGTTCCGCAACCCGGCGAACGCCCGCCACAGTTGCCGCAATATGACTTCGAATTCGTCACCCCCCGATTGCTGCCCATCGATTTTCCGGACTATAACTCAATCGATTCCATTGACAGTCGGAACGTCATCCGATGGTCGCTCCGCAACCGCCTCCAGACCCGAAGGGCAGGGGATACTGTCGATATCCTCAACTGGAACGTCTACACCGACTGGCGCCTGCGCCCCCAACCCGATCAGGCCACTTTTCCAGAGTTATACTCGGATATGGACCTGGCCCCTGCCCGATGGGTCCTCCTGACTTCGCAGGTGCGCTATGACATCAACCAGTCCTTCTGGCGCGAGGCCAACCACCACGTGACGTTCCAACCCGGGCAAACCTGGGCTTGGACGGTTGGCCACCGGTACCTCCGCAGCGACTTCGACTCCTACGGTCTCGGCAACAACCTGATCTTCAATTCCGTCGCGTTTCGTTTGAACGAGAACTGGGGCGTGCGCGCCTCCCAGCGCTTCGAAGCCCGCGACGGCGTCCTTGAGGAACACTCTTACAGCATCTACCGCGATCTCCGAAGCTGGACCGCAGCCTTCGGTGTCCGGTTCCGCGACAACCGCCAGGGCGTCGATGACTGGGCCATCGTGCTTACGTTCCAATTGAAGGCCTTCCCGAGGTTCAAACTCGGACAGGATACGGATCAGGTGGAACGACTTTTCGGCGGTTGAAGCCAGCAGGCGATCTCTCCGCCTGGTTTTTCCTCCAGCTCCAGACTTCACCGCGAGGAACGTCTCGGACATCGGCGGCTGCGACCGGGCGACACGGCGCAGTCCCACCAGTTGACCACGGGACAAGCCATCGGCCGCTCAGGTTCGGTCCGACCCATTGGGCCTTGAACAGATCGGCCCCGGATCCGGGGGACAGGCGGGTCAATAAACCGGGTGTCTTGACTGAATATAACCTTCATTGTGGCCTTAAATACTTCCGCAAAAACCGCGTTTCCAAGGGGTTTTTCAACAATCCGGGGTCCTGAGTGATTCTTCACGTAGACCGCGCGTGCCGTCCCGTTCCGAGGATCCAGCAGTCGTCTGAAACACGAACCGCGATTGGCACGGCCCGGCAATCGATTCCCGCCGTCCGCAGATTCCGATCACCAACCCCAGCGATCCGTAAATGGCCACATCACGAACCAGGATTTGCCGATGACCTTTTCCCTCGGCACGTCACCCCAGTGGCGTCCGTCGCTGGAGCTCATCGTGTTGTCGCCGAAGCCCAGAAAACAGTTCGGCCGGACGACATACTCGGTTCGAGCGTCTGGAAAGTACGTTGTGACGCCCGCGTACCGACTCGCCATGGAGGATGCCCAGGACTTGAGCTCAGACGGATCGACCCCGGTATGAGGCGTGCCGGCAAGATATCTGGCGAAGGCCTGCTGGTAGATGGTCCCGTTGACGTGGCCCGAGTAGACGCTGTCCGTGGGTGAAGCCTGAGGATCGAACGCGTAGAGTTTCTCGAATCCGTGGTCATTGGTTCCGAGTGGTCGCCCGTTGATGTAGACGTGGCGATCGTCCCCGATCCGGACTTTTTCACCTCCGAAGGCGATCAGTCGCTTGATGTAGTGAGTGCCCTGCGTGACGGTGGCGGGCATGCCGGTGGACTGGAAAACGAAGTAGTCGCCCCGCCGAGGCTTGCGGAAATTATAGGTAAAACGCTCCACGAACAGCCTGTCGCCGGCCTTGACCCGGCAGCGGATGATGGGTTCGCCGCGTTTGAAGAATGGTTTGACCGGTTGCTGGGTGTACCGGTCCCGGAGCATCAGGTGATCCTCGGGGCTTTCCGGGATCCATTTCACCGGGTAGGTCCGGTTTCCGACGACCACATCACATTGCTTCCAGAATCCGAACCGACCGAGATTGATCTGTTTCCGGACATTGGTCAGGCCGTTCAACTCACCGTCGGCCTCGGCAACCACCTCATAGTAGCTGACCCCCTTGATGCAGCGTTCCCATATCCGGGCAAAGCCCGTCGGGATCTTCACGTCGGGTTTGTCGCGGAGGTCCTCGGCGGTGATGCCGTAAAAGGTTGGCTGGGCGGATCCCGTGGGGATCTCCATCGGCGTGGCGAAGAACGTCTTGAAGGCAAAGACGAGGACGGCGGTGCCGAGGAAGCTCTCGAAGTTGTCGCGGTAAGCCGCGTTGGCGTAGGCCCTCAGCCACCGGTGCGCCACGTCCTCAAACGTCTTGCTGGCATCCTTGAGGGCGGCCGCCGAGGTGCCCGGGTCGCGCAGGATGCGTCGATACTCGGCCATTCCCGATTCCAGTTCCGCGAGGTTCTTCTGCGGAAGAATGTCCTTCTGATGGTTGTAGTGGCGACGGACGATGCCGAGAAGTTCCGAGCCCTTTCGGATGCGGTGCAACAGAAGCCATCGGAGGAGGTACATGGTCGGGAAAGCGGTTCCGAAGCCGTATGGAAGGAAGCTTTAGGCGGTCTTGAGAACCTCGATGAAGGCTTCCTGAGGGATGTCGACGGAGCCGATTGCCTTCATACGCTTCTTACCTTCCTTCTGCTTCTCGAGCAACTTGCGCTTACGACTGATATCGCCGCCATAGCACTTGGCGGTCACATCCTTGCGGATGGCGCTGACCGTCTCGCGGGCCACGACCTTGCCGCCGATGGCGGCCTGGATGGCGACCTGGAACTGCTGACGCGGGATGACTTCCTTCAGCTTGGCTGCGATCAGACGGCCCCGCGACTCCGCCTTCGTCCGGTGAACGAGGCTCGAAAACGCATCCATGACCTCGGCGTTCACGAGCATGTCGAGCTTCACCATGTCGCTCTCCACGTAACCGGCCGGTTCGTAATCCATCGAACCGTAGCCGCGGGTGATGGATTTGATTCGGTCGTGGAAGTCGATGAGGATCTCGTTCATCGGGATCTCGCACGTCATCATCACGCGTCGGGCGTCGAGCGTCTCGGTGTTCTTGATCGATCCCCGCTTCTCGGAGATCAGCGACATGATGTCGCCGATGTTTTCGCCGGGACAGATGACGAAGGCCTTCACCACCGGTTCGAAGATCGCCTGGATATAGGTCACGTCCGGCATGAAGGCCGGGTTGTCGACTTCGACTTCGACCCCATCGGACTTCCGCACGCGATATACCACGCTGGGGTAGGTCGCGATGATATCCATGCCGAACTCGCGGCGAAGGCGTTCCTGCACGATTTCCATGTGCAGGAGGCCCAGGAATCCGCAGCGGAATCCGAAGCCCAGTGCGGCTGAACTCTCCGTCTGGAAGGTCAGGGCCGAATCGTTCAACTGGAGCTTGGCGATGCTCTGCTTCAGCGATTCAAAATCCGCCGTGTTGATCGGGTAGATACCCGAGAACACCATCGGATGGATTTCCTGGAAACCGGGCAACTCCGTCGAAGGATTGCGGGGATCCGTGATCGTGTCGCCCACCTTGACCTCGCGCGGCGTCTTGATGTTGGCGGTGATGTAACCGGTTTCTCCGACCTCGAGTCGGGAGCGGACGTAAGGCTTGGGGTTGAAGGACCCCACTTCCTTGATCTCCACCGAGCGGCCGGAATGGAGCAACTTCACGTTCATCCCTGGGCGCAGTTCGCCCTGGGTGACGCGGACGAGAATGACGACCCCCTTGTAGGTGTCGAAGTAACTGTCGAAAATGAGCGCCTGGAATGAGGCGGCCCCGGTGGGTTTCGGCGCCGGGACTCGGCTGACGATGGCCTCGAGGATGTCCTCGATGCCGATGCCTTCCTTGGCTGAGGCCATGATTGCCTCGTCGGCCGGGATGGCGAGGATCTCCTCCAACTGCTGCTTCGCCATCGGGATGTTGGCGTGCGGCAGGTCAATTTTGTTGATGACCGGGATGATGTGCAGACCCTGCTTCATGGCCAGATGCACATTGGCCACCGTCTGGGCCTCGACGCCCTGGGCGGCATCGACGATCAGCAGTGCACCTTCGCAGGCACTCAGGGAACGCGACACCTCGTAGGCAAAGTCGACGTGGCCCGGGGTGTCGATCAGGTTCAACTCGTACACCTCGCCGTTCTTCGCCTTGTAGGACATCGTGACGGGGTGTGCCTTGATGGTGATACCCCGTTCCCGCTCGAGGTCCATGGCATCGAGGTGTTGAGCCTCCATCTCCCGGTCAGCGACCGTGCCTGTGCGTTGCAGCAGGCGGTCCGACAAGGTGGTCTTCCCATGGTCAATATGGGCAATGATGCTGAAATTCCGGATATGCGCGGCGTCCATCGAGCTCAATTCCTCCCATCTGCTCCCGGACACTGAACTGCCGGGACCTTCTGAAAGTGGCCGGGAAGATAAGGTCCGCACCCGTGTTGGGAAGGGATTTCTCCGTGCTTGCCGTCCGGGCCCGGGACGCCTACGCCAGTCCGATGCCATTTTCGTACCGGATCGAACATCTCGGATTCGCCGCTGCCGACCCTGCGTCGCTGGCCGATTGGTACTGCCGGGTCCTCGGTGGGCGACTCGTCTGGAACAATGGGGCGACGCCCCCTGCCCTGTTCGTCGAACTTCCCGGGACCTTGGTTCTCGAGATTTATCCCTCATCGTCACGGGCTCCCGAAACCGGCCTGAACCACGTCGCGGGGTTCCGGCACCTGGCCTTGCGGGTCAACGACCTCGACGAAGCCCGGCAACTCCTGGAGTCACGGGGCGTCCAGTTCCAGGACGGAGTCAAACCCGCTGGCGGCGGTGGCCGCGTTCAGTTCTTCCGCGATCCCGAAGGCAACCTCCTTCATCTCGTGGATCGGCCGTCCGACGCCCCTCTTGCCCGACTCTGAACCCGGAAAATGCTCCATGCGAAAGGCACTTCGCTCGCTGGCTGCCGTGGCCTTCGTCCTCCTGGGTTCCCTGTCCTCGCGGGCCCAGGATTCGGACTCCTTCCGCCGTGGCCGAACCCTGTTCACCGCCCACTGCGCCATCTGCCATCAGGTCACCGGCAAGGGCACTCCCGGAACCTATCCGCCGCTCGCCGGCTCCGACTTCCTCACCGCCCCAGGCGGGATCACGAACGCCATCAAGGCCCTGGTCGAGGGCCTGGGAGGCCGCATCCGCGTCAACGGCGTCGAGTACAACAACCAGATGCCGGCCATCGTACTCGATGACACGCAGGTCGCTGATGTCATCCACTTCGTCCTCAATTCCTGGGGAAACCCGGGCGGCAACCCCACGGCACTCCAGGTCGCAGCCATCCGTTCCCAGTCGCGCTTCCCGACCTTCACCGCGCTCCAGGCCGCCAATGCCTACCCGCCGCTTCCTGTCCCTCCGGCCGGCTGGTCTGTCCGGGAATACGTCCGGCTGAATGATTTTGCCGTCCGGATGGCGGCATCCGCGGATGGCCGGAACATCTACCTTCTCGGACAGTCGGGCGTGGTCTCGAAGCTCGACCCGGCCACGCGCAAGGTGTCGCGCCTTTTTGGCCCGGAAGACTACGTCGATGCTCAACTCGGGGATCCGGGTACCCTCGGCCTGCTGCTCGATCCGAAGGGACGTCTCTGGATCACCTGCAACCAGCGTCAGGACTCGCGTCCGCTGGCCACGAATCACGTCACGATCTTCCGGACCTCTGCCCGGAGTCCAGCTGGCGACCCCATCCGGCCATTGCCTTGGTTCCGGACCGCCTATCCGTACGGGATTGGCCCCTACAACCACGGCGTCAGCCATCTTGCAATTGGTCCGGACGGCTTGCTGTACGTCAGCAGCGGATCGCGGACGGATGGTGGTGAGCCCGGGGCTGAGCCCACCCTCGGCCAGATGGGCGAGACCGGGATCACGGCCTCGATCTGGCGCTTCGACCCGGAGGCGGCCTCGCCTCGCATGGAGGTCGTGGCCCGTGGAATTCGAAATGCGTGGAGCTTCGCCTGGAACGATCGACGCGAACTCTTCACGGCCAGCAACGGTCCCGACGCGAACGCGGGCGAGGAACTCGACTTCGTGGATCCATCCGCTGTGCGCCATCACGGGTTCCCATACCAATTCGGCGACTGGCCCGTCGAACGGAAGGCCTACCCGCACACCCCGCCGGCGCCCGAGGGGCTCCGGTTCGTGCTCCCGGTGAAGAACCTCGGGCCCGACGGATGGGAAGGTCCCCTACCCGGCTCGACCTTCTCCCCGCATTCATCTCCTGCCGGCATGGTCTGGCTCGGCGACGACTCCCCGGAGGTGGGCCGTGGGTCCTTCCTCATCGGCCGGTTCGGCACGCTGCTGAAGGTGTCCAGCGAAACGGACCCCGGCTTCGACGTCTTATCCGTCCGTCCCCGCCGGGAAGGCGATGGCTGGGTTGCCGAGACGCGAACCTTCCTCAAGGGGCTGGGCCGGCCAATCGATCTGCTCCGCATCGATCGACGGATCTACGTGCTCGAGTACACCCGTCCGACGGATTTCCGGTCCGGCCGCGGCTGGCTCCCGGGGCGGATCCTGGAAGTGTCGCCGTCGGGTCGAAGCCGCTGAAGCAGCCACCAGCGCGCTCCGAAACCGAGCGCGAACCACGTCGCCTGCACTCCTGTCCAGGCGATGCCCGCGGAGCCGATCAGGACGGCACCCTGGCGACGCTGCACCCATGGCTCCGTGAGCGTCCCGCCCCATCCGGCGACCCACGGCCTCGTCGCATCCCGGAGCAAGGGCGTCACGACAAACGTCAGCAGTGCCCACACGCCGACCACGCCGGCCACCGACCACTCGGGTCGCTGGAGCCGCATTCGAACCGCCATTGCGAGCCACAGGGCTGCCCAGATCGGAACCAGTGCCTCCGTCCCCGTGGCCGCCAGTTGCCACTTCAGCCACCACGGATACCGGCCCGCCCCGGCGCCCATCGTGGCCACGACTCCGATCCCCTGCGCCGCGACCACCATCAAGCCGCCCCCCACAACAAAGACCCTGAGCCCCTGCCAAGCCTCCCGCCGGATCCAACCCGCCACTCCGCCGGGCACAACACCGAGCATCTCCCAGATCCGACCTTCACCTGCCTCGTGGAAGCGGGTTGCGCCCCAGACGACCGTAGCCAGGAAGAGCAGCTGGACGGCAATCGGACCCACGGCACGGACGTGATCCACCGTAGGCCAATCGACCAGAGCCCCCAGCAGATAAACTGCGCCTGCCCCGGCAACGCCCCAGCGCAGCAGTCGCCCCCTCCCCGCCCATCGGAATCGGGAACCCGTCTGTTCCCGCCCTTGCGTATGCCTGCGGATCGTCCAGCGGAGTCCCTCGGCGGCGGTCAGTGCGACTCCTGCCGCCAGCAGGACCAAACCCAGGGCCAGCGCCGCCGACTTGCCGGCCACGGTCCACGAAACCGGCGTATAGGTAGGAATCCAGCCCCGCTCCACGCCCACCCACGCCATCTTCGTCTGCCACGTCCACATCTCGATCCGACGCTCCAGCACCGCCCAGAACGTGGGTGCCTTCGCCAGGTTCCGGCCGTTCCACCACTGCGGCAAAACCCAGATCAGGTGGTAGGCGCCAACGAAGATCCCGAGGAACGCCCCGTTCAAAATTGCCGCCAGGATCCGCACCTTCCACCAACCGGTCGCCACCGCCGACGATGCCAACCCGGCCACCATCGCGAGGCCGAGTGCGGATATCTGGAGCAGGATCAAGCGCACCACGTCCGCTCCACCCACCCCGCCCAGCAACAGCGGAATCGTGAACACCGGAATCGCCGCCGCCATCGCCACGCCCGCTCGAAGTCCGTGCGCCAGCGTCTTGGCGAACACCACCTGCCAAGGCCGCAGGGGCGTCAACCACAGCAGCCCCAGCGTTCCCTCACGTCGTTCGCGCGCGATGCAGTCCGCGGTCAGGATCGGCCCGATCAACCAGATCAAACCCACACTGAAGCGCGAGAGCAGTCCGAACAGCCCGATGCCGGACGACCCGGTTCCGGCGCGCAACCGCCACCAGCACCAGAGGAAGACCCCGAGGATCGAAGCCGCTCCCAGCACGCGCAGCCAGACGAGGGAACGCCCCCTCGCCTGTTCCCTCAACTCGCGCATCAGGAAGACCCACATCCTGACCCATCGTCTGCCGGCCGCCGTTTGGCCTCCAGCAGGAACTCACCCGAAGGCTCGGACGGTGGGGCGAGTGTCCTCACGAGCCGCAGTGCGGAAGGATCACCCCGCTGTGTACCGACGTCCCGCGATCAGGGAAGTCGCCACCCGCCGACCGATCTCCCCCATGCACAGCATCCAGGCCGAGACGAGCCCGTCGTACCCTCTCATGCTGGCTCCATCTTCGGTCATCAGTTTCACCACCGGCAGCAAGAGCAGGGGAAGTCCCCACGACACCAGAGCAGTGAGGATGAGCGAGCCCGCCAACGACCGACTCAGCAACGAGCACGCGACCCCGATGCCGGGCAGCGCCCACGCCGCTGCCACGGCCGTCCAGAGGAACGGTTGTGTGTCCCGCTCATAGCCCAGTGCTCCCAGATACTGACCTACCACCGCCCCCAGGAGCGCCGCTGGCAGATACGTCTGCCGGGTCGTCCGCAAGACGCTCCGCACGATCTGTGACTCGGTCAGTCCCGTGACCAGGATCATCTCGAGTGTGCCGGTGCGCCGCTCTTCCCGGAGAGCCGTCGCCGTCGACCAGATCGCGGCCGCGGTCAGGATCCACGGAAAGACGTTCCAACTCAGCCCGCTGCCGTACCTCATCCAATCCATCGAAATCGCCATCTGCGCCCAAACCAGTCCGGCTGCCCCCAACCAGAACCAGCGCATGAGGGCGCGCCGTGGTGTCCGGCGTGCGAGCCATTCCAGAGGATTCCGGGCCAGCACTCCAAGGCGCCATCGCCGATGCCGCGCCACCAGACCCGCCGGAACCCGGACGAAACGCTTCCCCATGGCACTCTCCGGCCGCCCTTGAGAGTCCGAGGCCGCCCGTTGCTCGAGCGCACGCTTCGCCCTTCCGATCCAGAAGGCCGCCACCACCAGCGAGAATGCCAGCAACCAGAGGGCTCGGACCGCCAGGCCCAGGAAGGTCGTCGGCGGCGGCGGTGGAGGCAGGGGCCGAAGCCAGTTCACCTGGCCTCCTGCGTCTGCCACGCCACAGATCTCCAGCCAGGCGTCGTGGAACAGGAACACCTGCCACCGCGGAGTCATCATCGAGCCAGTGACGACGTCGATGCCCGACACCATTCCCGCCACCACCAGCAGGATCACCGCGAGCGCCAGATAAGCCCGTGTGAGGGCCATCCCTGGCGTTCGCGCAAGGGCCGAGGCCCAGAGCCCCGCGCTCAGGCTCATGGTGACCAACGCGGCAAGGGCGATGGCCGTCGTTGCCACCTCCTGGGGGCCAACTCCTCCGATCAGGACGGGAACCGCCAGCATGGGGGTGGCTCCGACGAGCAACCCAAACGAGCGCAGCCCTCCGCTCATCCCCTTCCCGAGGACGATCCCGGCCATCGACAAGGGCGTGAGCCGCAGCAGCGGCATCGTGCCCTCCCGAACCTCGCGGGACAGCGCGTCACAGACCATGCCGGCGGGCGCGAGGATCGCGAGCAACCCCAGCACCGATGCCAACGTCCGGTACAGAGCGAGCCCGACGGCCGCGTTCGATGCCAGCGGTGATCCAATCACGGAGAAGGTCAGTGTCCCGAGCAACGCGAGGACCGTCCACCAGCGCCAGCGCCAAGTGGCCGGCGTTCGTGATTGGGAGCGCAATTCCCGCATGCAAACCGTGCCGAGTCCCCGCAATGGCAAAGTCACTTCAAGCTCCCTTCATCCCGGACGGCACCACCGGTGAACCGGCCCTTCACACTTCGCCGCGCACCCATTCCAAGGGCGATCTGGACGAGCCCCTGGAGGACGATCGCGGCGATGTCTCCGGTCTCCGAGCGCTCGTACCAGGTCCCGTGCAGCCATCGATTCAGGACAAGGCCGGTGGCCAGCCCACAAAACCACGCGCATCCCTGGATGCCCAATCCCGCCAGCAGAACGCCCATGAAATAGTTCTGCGTCCGGCCCACGACCCACAGCCCCACCCACGGCGCAGCCCATAACGAGACGATCCCGGCACAGGCTGGCAGCGGCGACCCTTCCCAACCGCCGACCAAGCGGACTGCCACCGACACGAGCAGGTTCGCTCCCAGAAAGGCGCCGAAGTCGAACCAGATCCGGCGACAGACCGCGCCAGGCAACTGGCCGAGACCGGGTGTGGTCGCCAGGACCTCCAGCAGCCCGCTCCTCCGCTCCTCCTGAAGCAGCGATGGCAACCGGAACATCAGCAATCCGAGGATTGCCCACACCGGCCACACCGGGACCTGCCGACCGAAGGCCGATCCCAGCCACCAAAGATAGGCTCCGAGGACGAACCAAGCGACCTGCCAACCGGCATCGCTCCGGCGCGAGACCAACCACAGCCAGGGATCCTGTTCCCTCCGCTGCGCAGAGCGCTTTGCCTGGAATCGGGAGATCAGCCCTGGATCCATCGGATCTGGCGGCCGGCTCTCCCTGGGCGCCGAACCGCTCACGCGATCCGTCGTTCCGTCATGCGGCAAACTTCTTGGCTCCGATCGGCTCGGACTCGATTGCACCGAGACCGCTGGGGCGCCCGGCGCGGTCGCAACGCCCAACTCCACCAAAGCCTCATCGCCTACCTCGCCCAGGAACTGGATCCGGGTCCACGTGTGCTCCGCTTCCTGGCCGGCGAGGTAGTAGAAGCCGAGGGCCACGAGCACCGTGCAGAACACGACCACGCCGGTCAGCGTATACATGGATGCGGCGGTCCCGACGCCGGAGGTCACCGCCAACGCGACACCCACCGGAAACATGGCCGTGGCGAGCACCATTGCCAGCAGCGCATAGGCCGAGAAAAGCGCCCAGCCGGCCTGTCGATTCCAGGCGCTGGAGGCCAGCCCAGCGCCCAACCCGGAAACGGTCACGCCCCCCTGCAACGTGAACATCATCACGATCTCTGCATGGTTCACCCCGCCCTGCAGCATGGGCAACATCAGCAGCGGCCCCATGGCCAGCCACGCGCCCAGCGCCTGCGTGCAGGCGGCCGTGACCTTGCCCACGACCATCTCCCGCGACGTCAACGGGGTCGAACACAGCAACCCCAACGTTCCCTCGCGTCGTTCCCGGCTCAGCAGATCATGCGTCAGCATCGGGCTGACGATTCCCAGCAGCGCCATCGCGCCGAAGTTCATCACGAAGAACGCCTCCTTGCCGCTCCCGACGAACATCGCTGGCGCTTTCAATCCCAGCGTCGCCAACCCCAGGATCGCCGCACCGGCGACGAACATCCGCAAACGCCACGGCTTTGGCCCCCGCGACTGCGCCCGCATCTCCCGCTGGAATACCGGATTCATCCGTGGTTCAGCCGGGGCGCAACTGCAGGACGGCGAACTCGCGCGAGTGCAATTCCCGGATTACGGCATGGATCATCCACGCTGCTTGGACCAGATACGCGCCCATCAGGCACGCGACCATCGACCGCGGCCAACCCAGCCAGGCCTGTGCTCCGACTCCCAGCGAAGGAAACAGCAATCCCACGACGACACTGGACACCAATCCGGCCGGCAGATTCGCAACCCGGGCCGACGTCAGCAGACCTGCCGCCGGGCTGGCCACTACCGCCAGCAGCGGCCAGAGCAACAACTCGGGCACCCGTGTCGGCATCCACGGCCAACCTCCGTCGTGGGGTTGGTCCAACGGACTCCAAACCCAGATCGCGAGGACTGCCAGACCGAGGTGGACGATCAACGCCAGCCCGAATTCCCGGAGCCCCAGCCAGACCCGGTTCAGGAAGTACGAAGACGTCGGCATGGGCGTGGTCATCAGCAACTCCAGCGCACCCGACCGGATCTCCTGCCGATATCCGCTGCCCGCCTGCAGGCTGAACCCGAAGGCAACGCACCAGCCAGCGAGGGTCGCCAGGATTGGCTTGCCCGCAGCATAGGCGGCGATCCAAAGCCCCAGCACGACCACGGGCCAGATCCAGAAAGTTTCCACCTGCCCCGCCTCGCGAAGGCGCAGCCAGCCCAGCGGCCAGCGCGCCCGAAGCCTGCGTCCCGGTCCAGCCCTCCACGCGGCCCTCCACGCGGCTTCCTCAACCTCGACCCAGTCCGGTTCGTCCCCCTCCTTCGGCGGCGGTGGTGGCGATTCGAGCTCGTTCCATCGACGCGTCAGCATCACCCCCGCCGAGAGGAGAGCCACGAGCGCCACAAGCAGGCCAAAGCCGACGCCGTACAGGATGCCTGCGATGTCGATCACGAGCTGGGGCAAGCCCGAGAGCACACTCCGAACGAAACCCAACCCACCCAGGACCATCACCCCGACGCTGAGGGCAATCCCCCAACCGCCGCGCCGGGCCGCATCCGAGTTTTGGGCGGCCGCGGAGAACATCAATCCCACCGACAGCCCGCTCGACAGCAGCGCGAAATCCATTGCCGTGAAGAGGAGGACATCCGTCACGGAAACCGCTCCCACAACCAAGGGGACCGTGCTGACCGGAACGGCCGAAAGCCACAGGACGCCGGCACGCAGGGCGCTGCCGAGACCCTTCCCCGCCACCACCTCGAAGGGCTTCAATCGGGTCATGAACAGCAGCCCCAGCGTCCCCTCCTCGCGCTCCGTCACGAGCGTGGGCAGCGTCAACCAGACGCCGAGCCCGAGCAGCATCGCGCCCCACAGATAGTGGAACCACTGGAACACCACGAGGCCCACGCGGCTGGGGACTTCCTCGATGATGGAAATCACGAACACCAGGAGCAGCACGCCGCCGACCGCCGTGAGCCACCTCACCAGCAGGAACGCCGGATCCCGGGCGCCCCGGATCAACTCACGCTGGAAGATCGGCCACATCGCCTAGTGCCTCACCCGCGCCAGCGGTCTGAGTTGGTAGTTGCGCGTCTCGAGGTCCCATTCGGTCATGCGCCCCCACCAGATGGCTCCGGCCCATTGCGCCACGACGAAGCCGATCACGAATACACGGATGTCCGATTCCACCCAGAACATCGCATTCAGCCACGCCGTGGCGAATCCGCCCATGGCCGCGGGAGCGAGCACTCCCCACGCAAGGGTCAGCACCCAACCGTTCAACGGATGCAACCGCCGCATCGCACAACGCATCCCGACCCAAGGCAACGTGAGCCAGGTCGACACCATCCAGACGGTGTGCAGGAACCAGTCGCCGATCGCCAAATGGTCCTGGGTCACCAGCGCCACCAGGCTGGCGACGATCACGCCCGGACCGATGCCCACCAGCAGTGCTACCCGTCTCCCGCGGACCAGGCTCGAAGGTCGAAGTGGCGTGACGAGCAGGATCTCCAGGGTCCCCTCCTCGATCTCCCGCCGGAAGCTCCCTGCAGCCAGCAAGGCTTCAACCACCAGCAGCGTCGGCCCGACAAACAGAAACCAGAACTCCGCGTCCCGATCCTGGCGCCGGATCGGCAGCATCAGGCCACCGAGGACCAACACCAGCACCGGAAACACCCATCGCCCAAGGCGGATCGACGGTGACAGGAGTTCAAGCCAGAGGATCGGATCCACAGACAACCATCGTCGGTTGCGCTTCCGGAACTCGCGCGCCCGCTGGCTTGCATGCGGAGTCACCTCTCCGGTCTCGCCCTCGCGTTCGCGCTTCATGCGCTGGTCCAGCAACATCGCAGCCAACCGGACCGCCCCGATGAAGCAGCCCAGACCTGCCAGGACCATCACCGCGAGGCTCCAGTTCACCCCCGCCTCAACCCAGGTCGGGATCGCCCCCATGGGGATCCCCGTCAGCGACGACTGCAATCCGGCGAATCCACTCGACGCAAACGCAACGCCGACCGGGATCATCGGCCAAACCTCCCAGGGAATCTCCGTCGCGGGCGCCAGGACGTGGGCAACGGCGACAACCCCGAGCACGCAAAGCAGGCCTTGAACCACGGCGAGGGCGATCATCCAGACCGCGGCAGCGCCGATGGCTCCCATCCAACTCGTGGCCCGACTGGTTCCCAGAAACCCCGCCGCCAACCCTGTAAACACCATCGCGGTCTCCGCGGCGAGCGTCCGGGCGAAGTCTGCCAACGTCACCCCGCCCAGGAGGAACGGAATCGCGAGGAACGGGACCACCGCCACCCACAATGCCAGCGCCCGGACCACCGATGCGGCCGTCTTTCCCAGCACCACCTGGGTCGTGGTCAAGGACGTGAGGAAAAGCAGGCCCAGCGTTCCCTCGCGTCGTTCCCGCGCCAGCGTGTCTGCGGTCGCCATCGGACACGCGAAGAAGAAAAAAACCATGAGTCCGCAGTGGAACGCCGAGAGCATCATCGTTCCCATCAGGGATGTCGGCAGGCTGCCTGCCCCACCCCAGCGCAGGCTTTCGCCGATCGCCGTCGCCACCAGCACCATCGCCATCGAGGCGCCGGCCGCAACCCGCAGCCAGTACGTCCCCCAGTATCGGGCCGCCGTGCGCAATTCCCGTTGGAGGACCGGAGGCATTACCATGACCGGAGTCCTCCTGCCGGATACTGCGCGCCGGCCGCCCTGCGGAAGTCATCCCTCATCTCCCAGTCATCGGTGTCGAAATCGAGCCCCGCCGCCAAGGCCTGGAAGCCGTGCTCCAGGTCGATGCGGGCCCGTTTGCGCGCCCGGTAAACCGTGTAGACGGACCAAGCCAGCCAGAGGTGGAAGGCGAGAAAGCCAACCCCGGCTCCCGCACCGGTCAGGAAGATCACCGCCAGCGGCAACATCCCGATCCAACCCGGCAGCAACACCCGAAGGAACGTCGCGCGGAACGCTGCCTGCGGCGAAGGTTCCTTGAGCCCCTGGCGGAGCCCCACCTGAGCCAATGTCTCCAGATCCACCCACAGCATGGCCACGCCGTACACCAACCCGATGAAGATCCCGGAAGCGTGGCGGATGTCGACGTCGTCCATCGAGAGTCGGAAGAGCGGCAGGAACTGGAGGCACGAGAGCAAAATCATCGCAACCCGGTGTTGGCGGAACAGCGCGTGGTTGTGCCCCTGGATGATCTGGTCCCGGCCCTGCCCGGCCACGACCAACAACTCCAGCGCGCCGCTGGCTCGGTCCTCGGCGATCCCACGCGTCGCGGCGAGCGCCACGTGAACCTTCAGCAACAGGTGCATCGACCAGAGCAGGACGAGGCCCGCGCCGATGGCCCACCAGGCGGTCGGTGTTCCGGCAACCGCCAACGATATCCCCAATGCGACGACCAACCCGGCGCCCAGCGCGTAGAAAAGGATCTCCCCGCCCCGCTCCACCGGTCGCATCACCAACTGGAACCACGCATACGGACGACGTTCGAGGATGTCACCCCAATGCACATGCCGGTAACCGACCAGACTTCCACGGCGGACTTTTCCTTCCCCGACCGGTCCCGGCCGGCTCTCGATCACCCGGTCCCGATAACGCCGGATCATCCACGAGGAAGCCCCCAACAGCACCAAGGCCAGCACCGCCTGCCGCCGCCAGGCCTGCTGGTAGAGGGCGTGCAGGCCGGGGGCTTTCCGCGGCTCCGCCTGGGACCATCGAAACGCCGCCAGCGGACTCAGGGTCCGCACCGGATCCGCGTTCGTCCGGACCACCCGCGCCCAGAGCCAGCCGCCGCCGTCCAGGCCCACGCTCAGGAGGCCCACAGCGAGTAGCGAAGCCATCAAGGCTCCACGGAACTCACGGGCCACTACCGACGCCATCATGCCGATGCTCAGCGAAATCAGCAGCGTCACCAGGATGACCATCACCGCCCGGACCACCTGACCGCCGCTGACGCCTCCGACCAGCACGGGCAACGAGAGCACCGGGACCAGCGCGATGACTCCATATGCGGCGCGCAGGGACGTGGAGACGAGCTTGCCGAGCACGATGTCGTAGCCGCGCAACTCGGTCAGGAATAGCAGGCCCAGCGTCCCTTCCCGCTTTTCCGACGTCATGGCATCCGCCGTGTAGAGCGATCCGCTCAGGAGCCCGAATCCAAAGAGGGCCCCAGCGAGTACCCGGAACACGATGTCCGAGACCAGCTGCGGTTGGGCCTTCACGGGCGTCATCCACAACAGCGCGAAAAAGCCCACGCCACCCAGGGCAGCCACGAAACGGAACCAGACGCCCGCCCCATTTCGGGCGGCCACCAGCAGTTCGCGTTGGACCACCGGAAGGAAGTTCATGGGTGCATCTTGAGGCTGCCCCCGAAACCGGTGGGGCGAGACTCCGTCGAGCCGTTCCAGGACCGGCTCGTCAGGATGCTCGCCCCACCCCTCCGAGCGAGGGCGGTCTCAAGTTAAGCCCGAAGTTCATGCGAATTCCCCGGTAGAGCCCGCCGGTTACTGTGTCTCTCCCTTGGTCACGCGGAGGAAGACCTCCTCGAGACCCAACTCCTCTTCGCGGACCTCAATCACACGGGTGCCACCTCGCACGAGCGTCTCGGCCAGCAGCCCCGTCTCGGCCTGGTCCTCGCGCACCACCACACGCAGCCGGCCGTCCTCCTCGTCCGCCTCAACGACCTCGGGCCGCGCACGCAACAAGTCCAACGCACGGGTGTTCTCGCCTACCACCCGAACGCGGAACACCCGACCTGCCTGGGTCTCGTTCCGCACGCCCTGGACCGGACCGCAGTAGATGAGACGCCCCTTCTCGATGATGGCGCACCGGTTGCACAGGGTCTGCAGCTCCGAGAGGATGTGGGAGCTGATGATGATCGTCTTCCCCATTCGTTGGAGCTCCTGGAGGATCGCCATCATTTCGATGCGGGCCCGCGGATCGAGTCCGGACGCCGGTTCGTCGAGCAGCAGGAGTTGTGGGTCGTGGATCAGCACGCGCGCCAGGCCGAGCCGCTGCTGCATGCCGCGGCTCAGGGCCCCGATCAACGCGCCCTTCTTCTCGGACAGCCCAACCAGTTCGAGGACGTCCGCCACCGTCTTGTCGCGGACGTTCGCCGGGATCTTGTAGCAGGCTCCGAAGAAATCGAGGTACTCGGTCACCTCCATGTCCTTGTACACCCCGAAAAAGTCCGGCATGTAGCCGATCAGGTGCCGCACCCGGTCGGCTTCGCGGACCACGTCATGGCCCAGGACCTCGGCCCTGCCGCTGGACGGCGTCAGGAAGGTCGCCAGGATCCGGAGCGTCGTCGTCTTGCCCGCGCCGTTGGAACCGATGAACCCGAACAGGTCCGCCCGGTTCACGGTGAGGTCGAGGCTGGAGAGCGCGGTCATCTGACCGTACACGCGACTCAGTCCGTAGGTCTGGACCGCGGGGACCGGAGGTGGGGTGGCTCCACCCTGCTGCGGCACAAACTTGAGGGGATTTTCGCTCATGAGATCGTCTCCAGAATCAACGGGGCTGCGGAATGACCAACCGGACCAGGGTGCCCTTTGCCTGACGCAGGACAGGGAACTGGTTCATCGCGGGCACCAGACTGTCGCCCGGCAGATACGCGAGGATCACGACATCGCCCCGCTCGACCACCGGACTCAGGTCGAAGGTCGGCGGCCAGATGAACTGACGGGAAGAGGGATCGCCCGCCGCGGTATGCTGGGTGAACGAGGCCGCCACGGAGGCGCCCGCCCAGTCATCGATGTGCTCGGCTCCACCACCGCCTCCACCGAAAACCTCGCTGCGCCGTCCGGAAACCTGCGAGAAGATCGGGTTCCAGTTCCGGGCAAAGTCGACGTAGGACTCTGCCTGTCCCTCGAAGTCCACTCGCGCTTCCTGTCCGCCTTCGATGTTGCCCACCCGGAACATGCGGGTGCCCCGGACGACGACCACGTTGGTCATGCCGATCTGGCGTCGGTTGGCGATCACCAGTTCCTTGCCATCCCACTTGGCCTGAATCGGGGCCAACCCGGCCTCGACCCACTCCGCCACGCCCAGTTGGGATGTCCACACGGGGACGTCCAGATCCGCCTCAAATCCCTTGGCCTTGGTTCGGACGGCAATCCGGGCGCCGCTCCCGGCGTTGCCCCAGAAGCCCTGGAACTCCGGCCGGAAGGTCGCCGGTTC
>CAIMMI010000057.1 GCA_903842505.1 uncultured Verrucomicrobiota bacterium
CCAAGACCCGCCCCCGATCCACCCCGCCAAAAGCCAACCGCCTTCTTTGCCGCCCCATCGCTTCGCGTCCTCGCGCCTTCGCGCGAACTCCCCACCCCAAAACGCCTCGCGCGAAGCCGCGACGATGCGAAGAACACCCAAGACCCGCCCCCGATCCACGCCGCCAAAAGCCAGCCTCCTCCTTTGACGCCCCATCGCTTCGCGTCCTCGCGCCTTCGCGCGAACTCCCGTCCCAAAACGCCTCGCCCGCCCCGTTTCACTCTCCTGAATTGATCCGCAAGGGCGAACCCTGCGTCTGGGAGTGCCGGTTCACAAACCGCTTGGCGCCCTCCTTGAATGTCGGCGCCCCAAAGTTCAGGAGCAGGCCCAGAGGCAGCTTCAACAACCGCAGGTATGTGATGACCTGCTTCGCATGCACAGGTGCCAGAACCTCTACCGACTTCACCTCCACCAGCACCACATCCTCGACGATCAGATCCGCCCGGAATCCACGGTCGAACCGGTGCCCCAGTACATCGATTGGAACCACTTCCTGACAGCGCACCCTCAAACCTCCGTCTCGGAGCATCTGGGCCAGCACCGACTCATAGACGGATTCAAACAGCCCTGGCCCAGCCTCCACGTGAAGCCGATAGCCACAGTTCACAATGATGGAAGCGACCTTTTCGGGATCGACTCGCGACGGACACGGTTCCTCGGATGGATTCATGGTGATTCGGGTTGGAATCAAACGGATGAGAAGATCCTCGCCTCCAGAATTCTTCGCGCAAATCAAACTTGGCGAGTTCGCGCGAAGCCGCGACGGTGCGAAGAACACCCAAGACCCACCCCCGATCCACGCCGCCGAAAGCCAACCGCCTTCTTTGCCGCCCCATCGCTTCGCGTCCTCGCGCCTTCGCGCGAACTCCCCACCCCAAAACGCCTCGCGCGAAGCCGCGACGGTGTGAAGAACACCCAAGTCCCACCCCCGATCCACGCCGCCGAAAGCCAGCCGCCTTCTTTGCCGCCCCATCGCTTCGCGTCCTCGCGCCTTCGCGCGAACTCCCCATCCCAAAACGCCTCGCGCGCCCCGCCACCTTCGCGGCCTTCCCTTACCCCAACGTCAAAGCCCCCTTGTCACAGAACTTCGGATTCCCGAAAGCCTTCACCTCGTTCCCGAACGCGTGGGCTATCGACATCCACAGCCGGTTATGCGGCGTCAGTTCCATCTTCACCGCGCGTCCACTCCGGAACCCGAGTCCGCCCCCGATCAGCACGAACGGCACATTCTCCAGGGCGTGGCTGTTACCCTTCCCCAGTTCGTTCGTCCACAGGAGCGTCGTGTGATCGAGCAACGTCCCGTCCCCGTTCGGCTCGGGCGTCGACTGAAGTTTCTTTGCCAAGGCCGCGATCTGTTCCGCGAACCACACATTGATCTTCACCAACTTCTCCTGTGACCCCTCGTTCAGGTCGGGATCGTGCGACAGCGAGTGATGCCCTTCATCCACGCCGATCCACTTCATCCGCGCCTGCCCCACCGAGTTGGTGTACTGCAGCGACGCGACCCGGGTCATGTCGTTCGCAAACGCATTCACCAGCAGGTCCGACTGCATCACCGACGTGCGCGGCATGTCGTCGTTGTCCGTGCCGACGCCGGGTTCGAGTGACGGTGCCGGGCGGTTGAGCTTCTGCTTCCGGGCGTCCTTCAAGTCCTGCTCCATCTCGCGCACGAACGTCGTGTGCTTCTCCAGCAGCGCCCGATCCTCCTTGCCCAGTTTCTTCCCCGCCCGCTTCAGGTCCTCGCGAACGCCATCCAGCACGCTGCCGAGGCTCTCCTGATCCTTCATCTGCCCGAACATGCGCTCGAACACCTGATACGGATCCGAAACCGGCGCCACCGGCTGGTTCGGCCCCGCATAGCTCCAACGCGTCCACGGATCCGCCCGGTTGGGAACAGCCACACCGAGATCCAGCGTCGCAAACCGCGTCTTCGTCTCGGGACGCGACTGCAGGAACCGGCCCATTTCCTGATCAATGGACGGCCCGCTCGACCAACCGGCAGGCGTGTCCGAGCCGCCCTGGATATTGCCCGGGAAAAGCTCAATCCCGGTCAGCAGGCAGCTCATCCCGCGCATGTGACCGTCGCCATCACCCCGGACACGATTGCATAGGCCCTGGATCGTCAGCACCCGATCCTTGAACGGCTCGAGCGGCGCCAGGATGCGCTTGAAGGCCGTGTGCGGTCCCTCGGCATCGGGCCAGAAATGCGGTGGCACCGTGCCGTTCGGCGAGAAGATGAACACGATCCGCTGCGGGGTCCGCCGCGCCTTCGCCGCGTTCAACGCGGGCAATCCGCCCAGGAACGGAACAGCCGCCGCGGCCAGCCCCAGGTCCCGCACGAAACTCCGACGATCCAACTTCGCATTCCTCAACAAGTTCATCGCTTCTTCTCCTTCCCTTCCATCACACCCGCCACCGCGATCTCGGTCCACAACCGGCGGATGTGCCGTTGATCCTTCACGAAAGCCGCATCCAACCGCCCCAGCAGATCCGGAGCGAACGCCACCGGCGCCTGCTTCCACGTGTGCTGGAACAACTGCTTCACGAACGCCCGACGCGCCTCCGGACTTTCCGCCGCGTGGTTCGCCACGTCACGCGCGCCGGTCAGGCGAACCACCTGACCGTCGGCCGTCGTGTACTCGGCCACCGCATTCACCGGCTTGGCATTGTCCGTCGTCCGGTAGCGCCCGACCGCGTCAAAGTGTTCGAGGCTGAACCCGAGGGGATTGATCGTCGCGTGGCAACCCATGCAACTCGTCTTGCCCGTCAACTCGGTCACCTTCTCCCGCATCGTCAGCGACGGATCAAACCGGTCGTCCATGAACTCGATCGCCATCGGCGGCGGACGCAGCGTCCGACCCAAGACGTTCCGCGTCAGGAACACCCCGCGATGGATCGGCGACGAACTCCGGTGATACGAGAACGCCGCAAGGATCAGCGGATGCGTCAGCACCCCGGCCCGCTGCGAGGCATCGAACTTCACTGGAACAAAACCACGGCCGGCCGGAACGTCCGCGCCGTAGAATTTCGCCAACCGTTCGTTCAGGAATAGATAATCCGCCTGCAACAACTCGCCGAAGTCGGACCGCTCGCTCCACACGACGTGCTCCAGGAACTTCTCCAGCGACCAGCGCAGGTCTGACACCACCGCCTCGTCGAACCCCGGATAAGCCTTCGGATCCTTCGAGATGTCCGTCGCCTCCTCCAGCTTGAGCCAGTGATGGAAGAACCCGGTCAGCTTCGCCCGGGCCCGCGCATCCGACACCATCCGCGCGGCCTGTTCCCGCACCTGCTCCGCCGTCTTCAACCGCCCTTCGGACGCCGCCTTGCGCAAGGCCTCGTCCGGAACGGAATCCCAGAGCGCCAACGCCAGTTGGCCGGCTACGGCATGATCGTCGGAACGTTCCTCCAAACCCGGGTATAGGAACTCCGGCGCCGTCAGCACCCGGATCACCGAACGCTTCAGCGCCGTCTCCGGCGGCACGCCCTTCGCAAAAAACCGATCCACCACCTGCGTCCGCTCGGCACTCGTGAGTGGCCGTCGATACGCCCGCTCGGCCAACGTCCCCGCGAACGCCTTCATCTTCTCCACCCGGTTGGTTGCACCCTCCTTCGCCCCGGCCAGCGATCCCATCCGCCCCTCCACCACGCCCGCAACCTCCACCGCCGCCCGCGACACCGCGTCCAGCCACGCCTTCGAAACCGCCGTCCCGCGCTCATACCCATGGCTCGAATCGTCGGCCGGGAACGGGGTCGACACCACCGACCATGAAGTCGAGTTGTTCGTGGACAACGCCTGTGGCGGCACCACGGCCCACGCGCCGTGCGGCGGACGCCACTCCAACCGGACCGAGGCGATCGCCTCCTTGAACTTGAAGAAATCGACGCGGATCGGATAACTCCGGCCGCCCAGCAATGGCACCGCCGCCGTGCCCTCGCGCATCTGTCCACCCGAACTCACCCACAGGTCGATCGTGGCCGTCTGACGCTTCGCATCGCTGTCGTCCCTACGGTTGGCATCGCCCGCGGCCAGATCCGAGTTCACGTACAGGCGGGCACCGTTCGGCGTCTTCAACCGGAACTCGTACGTTCCGCTCTCCGGCGCCACCAGCGAACCCGACCATGCCACCGAAAACTGGTCGGCCGTGATGCCCTCCACCGGGCTGTTGGTCCCGTAATCGAAATCCACGAAGGCATCCGCACGCTTCAGCGCGCTGCGCTCCTTCTTGTTCATCCCCTTCGACTGCCAGTACTCGGCGTTCAATCCACCGTCCGCTGTCGTCTGCTTCACCGGCCCGAAACCCGCCAGCAGGTCCGCGACCGACTCCAGGTACTGCCGATGCGTCAACCGCTGGAGTTCCTTCCGCACCGGAAACCGTTTCGCCCGCGCCTCCGGCGAATAGAACGCCCCGTGAATGTAAGCCGCCACGGCTGCCGAATCCGCCGCCGTGCACGAACCCGGGTCATCCTCGGGCATCGTCTTCTGGATGTACGTCGCCAGCGATTCAATCGAACGATCGCCCGTCAGCGCCTCGTCATGCTTGCGCGCGACGCCTTCGCCCTGCGGCCCGTGACAACGCGCGCAGTCCTTCCGGTACACCGTCGCCCCGCGCTTCAACAACGCCGCCTCCGGCGCCGCCAAAGCCGCAACCCCGGCCGCCATCCAAGTCAGAATTGACGTTCGTACACCCATGATGCCTGTCTCCCCGTCACCCTATCCGAAGTCCCCCAATCGCCAAGCCCCCTGTAAGAGTAGCCGACGAGGTAACGAGGCGGGCCTCGCTCACAGCCTCCTGACGTCGACTGCTACCCCTCGTGCTGTAGCCGACGAGGTAACGAGGCGGGCCTCGCTGACAACGTTGGCATCGAGCAGGAAGTTCATGGCCCGGCTTCGGGGACAGATTCAAGATGCGCCCGGTCTTCGCCGCCAAGCCACGGACCACTTGACTCAAAACTTGACTGACGATTGACTAACACACGTGGCCTACCAGCCCCAATTCACCATCAGCCCGCGCCTGCTATCGCTGGCCGAGCAGATCTCGGCCCTGCGTGAACGCATTCAGGCCGCCACGGTGGAACTATCCTGGGTACCGGCGTTGCAAAAGGACACCCGTACGCGCAACGGACACGCTTCGACTGCGATTGAAGGCAACCCACTAACCCTCGAGCAGGTCCGCGCACTCGAGGAGGGGCGCGAACTGTCCACCGTGGATGCGCGCCCCAAGCGCGAGGTGCTCAACTACTTCGCCGGCCTTCGTTACGTGGAGAAGCACGCACGCAAGAGAACCCTCCGACACGAGGACATCTTTGAGCTGCACCGCCTGCTGGCCAGCAAGGTAATGGATCAGGGACAGGCAGGAAGTTACCGCACGATCGCTGTTCGCGTGGGCCGGCATGTTCCACCGGCAGCGGTGGATGTGTCCGGATTGATGTTCGAACTGCTCGAGTGGTGGAATACCAGGGCAACAGAGCTTTCACCGGTGTTGAGCTCCGCCATCCTCCATTACCAGTTTGAGTGGATTCACCCATTCGCCGACGGCAACGGGCGCACGGGCCGCGCACTCGCATTGTGGGAACTGTATCGGCGCGGATACGACAGCCATCACATCTTCTCCGTGGATGAGTACTACTGGGAGGATCGCCCGGCCTACTACCGGGCGCTCGAAGCCGTCCGACTGCAGGGCGAAGACCTGACAGGCTGGCTGGAGTACTGCGCAGAGGGACTGCGCCAGACCCTGGAGCGGGTGTGGACCCGAGTGAAGTCCTCCAGCGCACCTTCGAAAGGAAAACTGGTGCTGCGTCCCCGCCAGGAACAACTGCTGAGACTGCTTCGGGATCACGGAAGCATGGCGCCCTCAGAACTCTGGGCGGCGCTCGGCGTCTCCAAGCAGGGCGCGATGGATCTTTTGCACCCATTGTTGGAGGCTGGCGTGGTGCAAAAGACCGGAACCAAGAAGACCGGCCGCTACTCCCTCAGCCAACCGTGATCCACTCCACACGCATCGCAGTGGTGCCCCCCGCTCCCTCACAATCCTCTCTCGCCCCCCGCTTCAAACTTGAATCTTGAAACCTGAAACTCCACTTCACCAAAGCCTGTTCCACGCCGCCTCCGCCATATCCGCCACTTCCTTGCGCGCATCCCTCCGATACCTCCCGATCTCTTCTCGGGCCGGTTCCGCCGCCGAACCCATCCGCGCCAACGACTCCAGGACCTGCGAAAGCAGCATGGTTCTATCCGGGTCGCTGTCCATGCTCTCGGCCACGATCGAGAAGCTCTTCACCGACAACCTGCCTTCCCCGCTTCCAAAATGCCCACGCCACGAACCCGTCGAGGGCGGCGAAGCCAGCACCCGCGCCCATTGTCCCGCCAACTCTTTCAACCCAGCCTGATCACCGGGCACACCCTTCCCGACGTCATGCAGGAACCGCACCGCGAGATGGATCGCCATCGAGTTCCCTCCATCGATCGTCCTCCGCA
Organism: uncultured Verrucomicrobiota bacterium; assembly: GCA_903842505.1. Taxonomy (GTDB): domain Bacteria; phylum Verrucomicrobiota; class Verrucomicrobiia; order Limisphaerales; family UBA9464; genus UBA6176. The sequence continues at coordinate 6,518 of CAIMMI010000057.1, forward strand.
CCCACTCCGGCACGCCCGCTTCGGACGCCAGCACCTGTCGGGTCAACTCCGCCAACACTCTCGCCTCGAGCCCACCCGACTCCACCCGCCCCAGGAAAGGCTCGAACTGGCCGGGCATCACGAGGCCTCGATTCCGCGCCACCAGAACGCACATCACGTAGGCCTCCGTCGGACTCCACTCCCTCGGGTCCCATTCTGACACCGCACCCAGCACCCGCCGGATCTCCGCCCGATCGGCCTCGTCACGCCAATGATCCTCGTTGTCCGGCCAAATCAGGTTGGCGTACTCCAGCGCCACCTTGGCCACGGTGAACCGGGTACTTGGAACCGGTGAATCCAAAAGCCCGATCGATTGGCTTCGGGCTGATCGATAATCATCGTCGGACGAGGGGGACATGGACATCAGAGTCAATGGCAGCCCCGCCGCGTCGACCGGATACCGCCGGGTCAGCGCGACGCATTCCGCCGACAGGTTGGTCCAGGACACCTTGCCGGTGCGTTTCAAACTCGGCAGCCCGTAGAAAGCAAAATGGTGTCGACGGGTCTCCTGGGACACCGCTTGCGGCCAGGAGCCCTTCACGCCTGCCGGGAGGCGTTCGCCCGTCCACTGCATCAACCGCGCACCGAGCGGGTCGTCGCGCAAAACATGATCCAGCATCCAGGGCAACGCCTCGGCGTTGATCGCGACGCCCTTCCGAGTCGGGTACACCCCAACGGGTAGTTTCCACAGCGGAAAGACCTCCGACGCCCGCACTCCTTCCACCATCGGGCCCGGCGGCCCCGACGACTCCCGCCAAACCACCCAACCCGCCAAAGCCGCCACCCCAATTCCCGCCAAGACCGCCGTTAACCTCCACCGCCTCCCACGACGAAACTTCACCGTCAAAGCCCCTTGCCCATCCGATTGACCTGTCGTCGGCACCGCCATCGTGGGGTCACCCTGCATCAATTTCCCGCCCCCAGCCAGTCTCCTCACGGTAAGCGCCCCCAGCATCCCCCTTCGCTTGTCTGCGGCTCCGTTGTAGACCCTCCTCTGCCGTCGACGTCAGGCCCCTCCAGTCCCACACTCTTCGCATGTGGCGCTCGCTGATTCCGTTGTTCCTCGCCCTTCCCCTATCCGCGGCCTCGCTTCCCGAGGTCCGCGTCACCGCCGATGACACCGTCATCACGCGATCCTGCCGCATCGTCATTCCGCCGGGCACCGTCCTCTCCGACGCCAACACCAACGGCGTGATCCAGATTGCCGCCGACAACATCACCATCGAGTTCACTCCCGGTTGCGTTCTTCGCGGCGCTCCCGAGACCGCCGACGGCGACACCCTCCGCGGCATCGGCATCCGGGTCCAGGGACGGAAGGGCGTCACATTGAAGGGCGCGCACGTCCACGGGTTCTTCAATGGCTTGGTCGCCACCGACTGCGACGGGCTCGTTCTCGATGGCGGCGATTTCTCCGGCAACTATCGCCAACGGCTCCGCTCCACACCCCAGGCCGAGGACGGAGCCGACTGGCTCTTTCCCCACAACAACGACCAGCAGAAGTGGCGCGAACAGTACGGCGGCGCTGTCTGCGTCGAGAACGCCTCCCGCGTCGTCCTCCGCAATCTCACCATCCGACGCGGTCAGAACGGCCTGATCCTCGATCGCGTCAACGACTCGCAGGTCTACGACAACGACGCCTCCTTCCTCTCCGGCTGGGGCCTGGCCCTCTGGCGCAGCAGCCGGAACATCATCACCCGAAACGCCTTCGACTTCTGTGTCCGGGGGCATTCCGAAGGCATCTACAACCGCGGCCAGGACTCCGCCGGAATCCTCGCCTTCGAACAGTGCAACGAGAACACCATCGCCGAGAATTCCGCCACCCATGGCGGCGACTGCTTCTTCGGCTTTGCCGGTCGCGAGGCGCTGGGCGAGGTCTGGATGGAAGAACAACGCACCCGACTCCGACGCGAGACCGGCAAACAGGACGTCGACGCCCTCATCGAGATTCCCGAGGAACTCGCCCGGAAATTCTCCGCGCTTGGCTGCAACCGGAATCTCCTCGTCGGAAATGATTTCTCCTACTCCCCGGCCCACGGCATCGAGATGACCTTCAGCGAAGGCAACGTCTTCGCCCGGAATCGGCTCGTCGAAAATGCCATCTGCGGCGTCTGGGGCGGCTACTCCTCCGACACCCTCATCGCGCAGAACGAATTCACCGGGAACGGCGGCCTCGCCTACGGCCTCGAACGCGGCGCCATCAACATGGAGCACGGCTCCAACAACCGGATCGTCCGGAACACCTTCCTCAACAACAAGGCCGCCATCCATCTCTGGTGGGACAACGACGGCGGCCTGTTCAAGCTCCCGGGCGTCTCCGGCAACCTTCGCGGCATCTCCGGAAACGTCATCGCGGGGAACTCATTCCAGCTCGACGAGCACCATCCCTTCCAAGGCCTCAACGAACGCGATCGCCTGATCCTGCTCCAACTGCGCGACGACGGCACCCATCACATCCGCGACAACGTCTGGTTCGATAACCGGGTCAACATCTCCATCACCAACGGCGTCGAGTTCGCCGTGAAGCCCGGAGCCGAACCCTCCACCAACGGCTCCCTCCCCAAGTTCGCCGTGCCATCCTACAAGGTCCTCGGAAACAAACATCCGGTCGGCGCCCGCAAACACCTCCGCGGCCGGAAGAACATCCTCCTCGATGAATGGGGCCCGTGGGATCACTCCGGCCCCTTCGTGCGGGCCGTCGGATCCGACCGCGGCGCGCCCGCCTGGGAGGTGTTCAACGTCCCCAACTTCGCCGCCCAACTCGCCGCGCCTTTCGCGACTCTCTCCAGGGAACGCGGCTCCGTTCCCCAGTCCGAGATCGTGCGCATCCACGCCAACGCGGGCCTCACCTCCTACCAACTCGCCCTGCGTGGGCGCGGTCTCGACCGCGTGCTGTCGGGCAAGATCCTCAAGACCCCTTGGGACGTGACCTTCTTCTCCTGGCGCAACGGGCCCGATCCCCGCACCAACCTGGTCGACTGGCGCGCCCTCGCCTCCAAGCCCGACGCCGTATCCGTCCAACTGGATTCCCTGAACTTCGCCTACGGTGGCCGCGGCCCGCGCGACCTGAAGCTCTCCGACGAAGTCACCCGACGCGGCCCCGGCGGGGAACGCTTCGGCATGATCGCCCGCACATCCCTTCCGTTGACCGAAGGCAAGTGGCGGATCATCACCAGCAGCGACGACGGCGTCCGCATCCAGATCAACGGGAAGGTCGTCCTCGAGAACTGGAACTGGCACGGACCCGAGCGCAACGAAGCCACCTTCGATCACCCCTCCGCCACCACCCCGACCGAGATCGTCGTCGAACACTTCGAAATCGACGGCCACAGCGAACTCAAGCTCGACCTCGAACCGGTGCGGTGA
>CAIMMI010000058.1 GCA_903842505.1 uncultured Verrucomicrobiota bacterium
GCGGGGGACGATCGGCCAGTTGCATGTGTGGGATGGCGGGCGGGTTGAGTCCTCGGGTCAGGCCGGACAATACGGGCCGGCGAAGAAGGTGAGCGCGGGCCTGCCGAAGCCGCGGGGACGTGGGACGGCGGTTTATCTGCCGGCGCTGGGTGCAGGACCGACGGATGTCCCGGAATTGAGGGATCACATCCGGGTGGGGAGCCGCAAGGCGGGGTGGAAGGTGCGGTTCCACAAGGACGCGCCGCTGTTGGGTGTACGGACAGCCAATGTGGTCTTCGAGGACAAGCCGCGGTTCATCCTTTCGGAACACCTGAGCTACGAGTTGTTCCGGCGGTCGCGGGTGATGACGCCGCATTCCGATGTGGTGCGATGGGTGCACAACGGCGTTTCGGAAGGTTATCACCTGCTGGTGGAGCAGCCGAATCAGGCGTTCCTGGCGCGTCACCAGCGGGATCCGGCCGGGAACCTGTTCAAGCTGCTGTGGTACGGCCAAGGGTTGGTCGGACAGCACGAGAAGAAGAACAACCCGACGACGGGGCACGCAGACCTGCGGGCGCTGGTACAGGGGTTGGCGGCGGAGCGGGGTGGGCCGACGTGGGATTTCGTGCAGGCGAACTTCGCGGTGGAACCTACCATTGACTACTACGTCGTCAGCCACTGCATCCAGAACTGGGACGGCTACTTCAACAACTACTTCGCCTACCACGCTCCCGGTGCCGGCGGTCGCTGGGAGATCATCCCCTGGGACGAGGACAAGACGTGGGGTGACTACGACGGCGGTCCCCGGAAGTACGACTGGTACAGTATGCCGCTGACGTATGGCATGACGGGAGACCAACCGCCGTCGGGCGGCGGAAACTGGACGGGGGGTGGGTTCGGACCGGGGATGTGGTGGCGTCCGGGCGGGTGGTTCAGTGGCCCCTTGCTGGCGCAGAAGGAGTTCCGGGCGCGGTTCCTCAAGCGGTTGCGGGAATTCGCGGAGCGCGAATTTACCGAGGAACGGTTCCGACCGGTGATCGATGACCTGGAAAAGCGGATGGAATCCGAAGTTCGCCACCGGGCGGAGGTTCGGGGTTCGACGGAGGAGAGCCTGCTTCGCCAGTTTCACGCTGACATGGATTCGTTCCGGCGGCAGTTGACCGGGCGCCGGGCGTTCCTGCTCCGGGAGCTTTCGAAGGCGCCGTGAACCTGGAACGGAGTCGGTTGCCTCACGGGGCGGATGCATGAGTCGCAGTCGCACCCGGGGCGGTAGGTGCGGGTTGGGTGGTTGGGTGCAATCCGTGGAGAACTTCCGCGCTCGGCCGGGATTCGGGGGTGTTTTTGGCGTTTTTTGGTTAAAGTGCTTTGGATCAATCGGATGAGAGTTCTATCCGGATGGGGATTGAGGAAGGTTTTGTGGGGTTCTTCCTGACGTGGATTGGGTATTTGTGTGGTATTTTTGGGCACTCATTGGCCTTGCGTGGCGCAATCCATCCCTGCGAAAACATCCAATCACTTGGATGTGTGCAAAGCTCCAAGGTGCGAAGAAGGGGACAGGGCTTCGAGAAGCGGTCGGTCGATCGCTTCGAGGAAAGCGCTGAATCGGAGGATTCCAGGTTGTTGTGTCGCAACAGCGCCTGATGAGGCCTTCGGAGAGAACAGACCCGTGGTCGGGTGGCAGGAGCCGCCAACGCTGTCGTCAATAACCCTTCAACGTGCCTCGTCAGAATTGTCCACACAGGCGCCAACACACGAGGTCACATGAAAACGTTGCTAAACAGTCGGGCATGGGGTGCTTGGCGAACTTTTGGGACGCTGCTCGCGCTGCTGGTCGCCAGTTGGGCACAGGGGGCGCAGACAAGCTTCTCCAGCACCCTTTCGCTCCAAGCAACGGGTTGGACCAACACGGTATCGCTTCAGCAGTTTGACAGTGCGTGGGGAACGCTGCAGTCGGTAACGATTCAAGTCGCGAGCACCTTCCGCTCGAGTTCCCGGGTTGAAAACGTGACGGCGGTTCCGGCCCCGGGAACCATTTCCGGTGCCTTGGGCTCCATCATCGTTTTTGATTCGTCAGCGCAAGCCTTGGTTTCGGCGGCGCCGGAGGTGAGGTTCATAAACAACCTCGCGGCCTACGACGGCGTTGCGGACTTTGGTGGTTCGTATGGATTGGCGTCGGGTGTCTCGAATCCGCCCCGTACAAGGAGTGCCACCGCATCGCAGGTGTTGCTGTCGCCTTACGCCGCGTTTGAGGGTAGTGGATGGGTCAGCTTGACGGTCGCCGCCACGGCTACAGGCTTCTGCGTTGGCCCCGAGAATTACCTCATTCAGGTAACCCCCGAGATGGGGGCAACTGTGACCGTCACCTATGACTATCTGGCGCCAGTTGCCCAGGCCGGCATCGGTGACCTGGTTTGGAACGACTACAATGGCAACGGCGGCCGTGAACCCGGCGAGCCGGGCCTCGCAGGCGTGACGGTGTCGCTTCTTGGAGCCGATGGACTTCCGGTTGCGGATGTTTGGCCGACCGTGACCGATGCGGATGGATATTACAGCTTTTCAGGGATTCCCGCGGGTCAGTACTACGTGGTCATCGAGCCTCCGGTGGGATTCAGCCCGACCTACGATATCGACTTTGTCGACGCTTCGAACTCGGCCTATGTGGATCTGTCGGCGGGCACCTATCTGGACTCGGTTGATTTCGGCTTGGCCCAGTTCAGCACCGTCGGTGACCGTGTGTGGGTTGATACCAATGGCAACGGGGCCCAGGACGCGGACGAGACCGGACTCTCCGGTGTGACGGTGGAGCTTCGGGACCTATCCGGTGCGGTGATCGCGTCAGTGCCGACGGACGTCAATGGCACCTATGGCTTCTGGGGCTTGGTTGCTGGGACCTACACGATTGCCGTCGTCGGTGAGCCTCCCGGGTATGTGGCTACGTGGGATGCAGATGGGGTGGAAACGCCTTCATCGACGCAGGTGACGTTGAATCCGGGTGAAGTGATCGACGCGATCGATTTCGGTTTCCAGCCGCGAAATGCCTCCATTGGTGACCGGGTTTGGCAGGACCGCGACGCCAATGGCGTCCAGGACGCATCTGAACCGGGTCTGGCTGGGGTGACTGTGGAGCTTCGGTTGGCGGTTGACCAATCGCTCGTGGGTACGGCGGTGACGGATGCCAATGGTTTCTATGGATTCACCGGGTTGGCCGCGGGCGACTACCTCGTGGTGGTCTTGGCCCCGGCCGGGTATCAGGCGACCTCTGATTTTGACGGTGCGGGCTCGGCCAATCAGACCCAGGTTGTCCTGGCTTCCGAGGAAGTCTGGAGCAACGTGGACTTTGGATACGCGGGCGGGCGGGTGGGTGATCGTGTGTGGTCGGATGCCAACGCGGACGGGGTTCAGGACTCCGGCGAGCCTGGGATCGTAGGAGCCACGGTGACCCTCTCGACGGGGGCAACGACAACGACGGATTCCAATGGCTATTACAGCTTCCTGGATCTTCCGGCGGGCACCTACACCGTCACGGTGAGTGTGCCGGCGGGTTGGGTGGCAACGTTTGACCGGGACGGGATCACGACGGTGGGTACGTCGGAGGTCACGCTGGGTTCGGGCGGGTTGATCGACTCGGTAGACTTCGGCTACCAGGAGCGCACGGCGTCGGTGGGTGACCGTGTGTGGAGCGACAGCAATGGAGATGGGGTGCAGCAGTCGGGTGAGACCGGCATCGAGGGTGTTGTGGTCGAACTTCGGAATGCGGTCGGGGACACCGTGATCGGGTCGATGACGACGGATGCGAATGGGTTCTTCCAGTTCCAGAATCTTGCGGCAGGAACTTACTCGGTCTGGGCCACCCAACCGGTGCGCCACCTTCCGACCTTTGATTTCGATGGGGGCACCGTTCCGAACTCGACGACCGTTGTTTTGACGACCGGCGAGGCCCGAAACGACGTCGACTTCGGCTATCAGCCGCTTGGAACGATCGGTAACCTGGTCTGGCTCGATCTGGACGCGAATGGTTCCTTTGACTCCGTCACGGAGCCGGGTCTGGGCGGGGTGACGGTGACCGTGTCCGGAACGGGCGGCACCTTCACGACGGTGACGGATGAGAACGGTAGCTACCTCTTCGATAGCCTTCCGCCGGGAACCTACACGGTCAGCGTCACGCCTCCGCCCGGAGTCGAGGCGGTCTACGACTTCGATGGAACCGGGACTCCGGACCTCTCTACGGTCACACTGACTGCGGGCGGCGAGAATCTGGACGTGGATTTTGGATACAACATCGGAGCCAACTTGCTGACGGCGGACATTGTGGGTCGCGTCTGGGGCGATGCCAATGCGAGCGGCGTAGTGAACCCCTCAGAAGTGGGTTTGACGGGGCTCCCCGTCACTTTGTTGGACAATCTTGGCTCGGTGGTTTCGACCGTCTTCACGGATGCTGCCGGATACTATTCCTTCCTTGGCGTTCCCCCGGGTTCGTACCGGGTATTGGTGGTCCCGGCTGCCTATTGGGGGCCGACCTTCGATACCGATGGCACGGGTACGCCGAGTTCGACGGTCGCTACGGTCAGCGCGGGTCAGGTACTTTCTGGTATCGACTTCGGTTACCAGTACGCCCCGCCTCCGGGCAGCCTCCGGGACCGAGTGTGGATCGATGCGAATGGCAATGGTCTGCAGGACGCCGGTGAACTCGGTCTGGCCGGTGTGACGGTCCAGATCCGCGATTCGAACGGCGCTCTTGTTGCCAATACAGTGACCGATGCCGATGGCAACTACAGTTTCCTGAGCCTCGCTGCCGGGACCTATCAGGTCACGATCCTGCCGCCGCAATACTATGACGCGACTGGCGATCTCGACGGCGTCAGCACGGCGAACACCACTGTTGTGGTGGTGGGGATTGGCCAGGAACGGACCGACGTCAACTTCGGCCTCACTTATAACCCACCTCCGGCCTTCGTCGGAGGCGCGTTCTGGAATGATGCCAACGGCAATGGCATTCGGGAGTCGTCCGAGTCGGGTTTCCCGGGAGTGGCGGTGACGTTGCGCAATGCGGGTGGCGGGGTGGTGGCTACGGTCACGACTGATGGCTCTGGGACCTATGCGTTTCGGGGTCTGGACGCTGGCGCCTACTCGCTTTCGATGGTGGCGCCGCAGTACTACGTCCCAACAAGTCTTCCCGATGGCGTTATCTCCCCCAACGGGACTTCGTTCACGCTCGCGGTTGGTCAGACCAATCTCGGACAGGCTCTCGGGCTCGTCTACTCGCCGCCCTTGGGCAGCATCGGTAATCGGGTGTGGGTCGATAATGGCAACGGCACCTTTGATGTGGGAGAGAGCGGGTTGACCGGTGCGGTCGTGACCCTGAGCAATGGGTTGGGTCAAGTAATCCGCACCGTGACGGTGGGAGCCGACGGCCTCTACCTCTTTGGTAATCTCGCGGCGGGTACCTACACGGTGTCTGTGACTCCGCCGGCGAACTACTTCGCTACGGATGACCTGGACGGACTCGGCACGCCCAACGCCACTCAGATCACGCTCCTCCCCGGCGAAAACCGCACGGATGTTGCGTTCACCTACGCTTATGTCGCTCCGGACCCGATGATCGGCCGAATCGGTGATCGTGTCTGGCTCGATTCGAATGGCAATGGCTTGCAGGATGGTTCGGAACCCGGCGTTGCCGGTGTGACGGTGCGATTGCTCAACAGTGCTGGCGTCGTGCTGGCAGCTGACACGACCGACTCCGCCGGAGCGTACGAGTTCGTGAATCTGGCTGGCGGTCAGTATCGGGTGACGGTCGACCAGCCTGCCGGGTACTCGCCGACCTACGACTGGGACAGCGTTGCGACGGCCAACACGGCGGCGGTATTCCTCGTAGCCGGGACTGAAATCCTGGATGTCGACTTCGGCTATCTGCCTCCCAGTACCGCCTCCATTGGCAACCGGGTGTGGATCGACGGCAACAGCAACGGTATCCAGGAATCAAACGAAGCCGGCCTCCCGTCGGTTTGGGTGGTCCTTGCAAACTCCGCTGGAACGCCGGTGCGTACGAACATCACCACGTCCACGGGCGCTTACCTCTTCAGCGATCTTGCTCCCGGCACCTACACGGTAAGGGTGTTCCCCCCGGCCAACTACAGCCCGACCTGGGACGTTGATGGAGTCGGCACTGCCAACCGCGCCGCCGTGACGGTCGTTGCCGGGCAGTCACGCCTGGATGTCGATTTTGGTTATGTCGCCAGCGTCGGCACCGGCCGCATCGGTGACCTGGTCTGGATTGATGCCGATGGCGATGGCACCCGCGGCAGCGAGTCGGGTCTGCCCAACGCGACGGTGCGCCTCTTTGATGCGACCGGTTACCTGCTGGCCACTCGGCAAACCGATTCAAATGGTCGCTATCAGTTCACCGGCCTCGTCGCCAGCACCTATCGGGTTACGGTGACCCCTCCGTCCGGTTACACGCCGACGTACGATCTGGACACCATCCTGACGCCGCAAACCGCGACCGTGACGCTCACCGCCGGACAGACCCGCAACGATGTCGACTTCGGTTACATCCGCTACAGCGGTCATGGCGGCGGATGCGACACGGACGACGACAAGGACAAGGACGGCGACAAGGACAAGGATAAGGATAAGGACGGTGACAAGGACAAGGACGGCGACAAGGACGACGACAAGGATGGTTCCGGCAGCGGTAGCAGTGGTGGGGAATCCTGCTACCGGAATGGTGGCAACACTGGAATCCGATGCACGCCGACCTACTGGCGCGGTGAGGGACAGTATGATCTGCGGCCCTACGATTTCGCGGTACTCTGCCAGCTTCGGTTGGTGAACGACAATGGATCGGATCGCGACTTCAACTCGAACTACAGTTCGAATAAATCGAGCCTGGCGAGTTGGTTGAACTCCACCTCGACGTCGAACATGGCCCGCTCCCTATCGGTGCAGCTGGCCTGCTTCCAATTGAACGTCCTGCACGGCTGCTACCGGTCTTCCAGCCTGGTTGCCACGCCGGGGATCGGGGCTGGTCGCATGACGGCGGGTCAGTTGATCGAGGCGTGCAATAACGCCCTGAATGCCGACTCCAATACTCCGGTGGGTGATCCCAACCGGGTGATGCAGGAACGCCTGCGCAACGCGCTCGACGCCTGCAATCAGGCCGCACGGCGCTGAGCCGGATTTGGTTTTGCTGCGGTCCACCATGCCCGGGAGTGCCCCACTCCCGGGCGTTTTGATTTTCCGGACGTGGTGCTTTCGCCGTCTGGTTCGACTGAACTCATGCCCACTTCAGGAGTGAACCAGCCCGCAAGCCAGTCCTGGCCAACGGATGCGCACGGGATGCAGGACTCGGGGTTTTGGACAGGATGAACAAGATGGACAGGATGTTTGCGGGCGTCCTCTCTGCTCGGAGCCATCCAGTAAATCCTGTTGATCGACGGAGAGCTCGCCCCACCGTCCCTGTCCTCTACTTGAGCTTCTCGGCTGGAGCGTTGGCGCCGCTGGCTGCGGGGCGGTTGGGGTTTGTCCGACTGACGGACGTGGCGTTCGTGGGGTGGCTGGCGGATGCGGGATTCGGCATCCGGTACTGGCCCGTGATTCGAAAATCGGCGAGGCGATCTTCCTCCTGCGTGCCCCTGCCAATGTTGTGGAGGACCATCCTTCGGCCGGAGGCCGAGGACCGATCGCTCACGATCATGATGTGGGGAAGGTTGGGGGGGACGATGCAGGTCACGAGGTCTCCTGCTGCGAAGGTCCGGACGCCATCCTTGGGTTCGATCTCCCAGCCGCTCCGTTTGAAGTAGGTCTGCAGGTTGGGGACGCGGCGGTGGTCGATGTTCGGATCGGGCTTTTTCAGGCACCAGTTCTTTGGGTACTGGGCGAAGTTCTGTTTCATGTCCTCATGCACCCGTTGCTGGAGGTCGATTCCCGGTCCGGTGCGCAAGGCCCGGATGACGACGTCGGTGCAGACGCCGGACTCGAGGGCGACGTCACCGCTGGGGTAGTCGAGCTTCCGATACGCAGGTTCGTACCGGACGGTCTTGCCGATCTGAGAGCGGGCGGCGGTGACGAGGTTGGTGGGCCCTGGTGTGAGACCTGCGCCGAGGCAAAGAGCGGAGAGGAGAAGGGTGGATCCGATTTGGAAAAGCCGGTTCATGGGGACTTCGTTGCTTCGCGTGTTTTGAGGCGAAGCAAGCTGTTCCACGTCACTTCCTCGATTTCGGCGGGGAAGGCTCGGTTCCTGCAGGAGTGGTTGATGGTTCCGGAAGCTCCGAGATCGCCTTGTGAAGTCCTTCAGTGATTGAACAGGAACTCCGGCGAATTCAGCAGCGACCAGAGCACGTCCTCGACGGCGGTGGCGCGCTTGGCTTCGGGGACGCGGAACGGTGCGGTGGCGGCGTGGATTTCGTCAGTGAGCGGCGGGCGTCCGTAGGTGGCTAGGTAGAGTTCGGTGACGATGGCTTCGGGGGTGAGCTTGGAATCGGCGAGTTTCCGGGCGCGTCCTTCGGCGCTGCTGATCCGCTTTTGCAGTCGCGGCGAATTCATCAGGTGGAGCGACTGCACGACGCTGAGTCGGACGTCGCGTTCGCAGGGGCAATCGGACGAGGAGTTGGGGCGACCGAAGGCGTCGAGGAAGTGGGACTCGATCTTGTACGACCAGGTCTGGGTGGCCCGCGAACCGGGAGGCGTGGCAACGAAGGTGTCCGGCGAGCCGGTGATGTCGGAGACGGCGTCGTCGAGGACTTCGGCGGGGAGGCGACGGCGATAACCACGGGAGAAGTGGCGCGTGTCTCCGAGGTTGGTGTCGTTGGGACGCGTGGAAAGTTGGTAGAGGCGGGAGTTGAACAGCGTTCGCAGGAGGTGCTTCAGGTCGTAGCCGTGAGCGGTGAAGTCTGCGGCGAGCGCGTCGAGGAGTTCGGGATGGACGCAGGGGTTCGAGAGACGGAAGTCGTCGACGGGTTCGACTAGGCCGCGCCCGAAGCAAAAGGCCCAGACGCGATTGACGAGGGCGCGGGCGAGGAACGGGTTGTTGGTGGCGGTCGCCCAGTCGGCGAGGGCGAGGCGTGGATCTGCGTCGCCCGCAGCGAGTAGGGGACCGTCTGGTGCGCGCGGGGGCATGACCTCCCCGGTGACCGGGTGTTTCACAGTGCCGCCCTTGGCGAAATAGAAGGATTCACGGCCAGCCGAGATGGGCGGCGACAGGCCAGCGCCCTTCTGTCGGACCGGGCCGAAGCAGGCGGCGAGTTGATAGAAGTCTTCCTGGCTCCACTTCTCGTTCGGATGATGGTGGCAGCGGGCGCACTCGAGTCGGACGCCGAGCAAGACCTGGGAGAAGAGGGTGGTGATCTCGGGTGGTTCGCGTCGGTCGCGGTACACGACGGCCGGGCCGTCGCGGTGGTTGGCGCCCTCGGCCGTGAGGAGATCGCGGACGAATTCGTTGTAGGGCCGGTTCACGCGGAACTGTTCGCGGATCCATTGGTCGAGCACGAAGACGGACTTCACTCCGACGCGATCGGAATTGGGGCGCAGAAGGTCGGCCCAGCGGCCGGCCCAGAAGTCGGCATAGGCGGGGTCTTCGAGCACGCGGTCGATGGCGGTGCGTCGTTTGTCCGGGGACGCGTCGTTGAGGAAGGAGGCGACTTCGGCTGGCGTGGGAAGCGTGCCGATGGCGTCGATCTTGAGGCGGCGCAGGAACTCGGCGTCGGTGCACGTCTCGGAAGGGAGCAGGCCGAGGCGTTGGAACCGGGCGTGGGCTATGGGATCGACGAAGTTGTTCGTGGGGAGCTGGGCGTATCGTTCGGGGGGAAGAAGGCGCTCGGCGGGAACCAGGACCCGCGTGGCGGCGACCTGCCCCATGTAGCGGGCGACGATGACTGCGGTGCCCGGGTGCTTGCCGGCGGTGAAGCGGCCGTGTTCGTCGACGGCGGCGAGTTCGCGGTCGCTGGATTCGAAGGCCGCGAGGCGGGTCACGTCGCGGATCGACCCGTCGGAGTAACGGGCGCGGACCAGGAGCCGATGGGCTGAATCGGACGGGGCGGTCCGTTCGATGGGGAAGACTTCGACGGTGGCCAGCGCGGGTTCGTTGGTGAGAGCGAACGGGGCACCGTCGCGGATCCAGCGTAGCAGGATCGAGTGGGCCGTGGAGCCGGCCTCGATGCGGCGGCCGCCTTCGTGCGGAATGCCCAGCAACGGTTTCTGAAGGAGAAGGGATTGTTCAGGCGCCGCAGGGAAAAGCCGGCGGCCCCGGACGTCCGCGACGATCTCGGCGTGGTCGGATTTCGGGTCGTAGGAGAAGACGGAGAGTTTGAAGCCGTTCTGCCCGTCCGGCTTCGAGTGGCATCCGCCGGAGGCGCATCCGGCGCGGGCGAGTTGGGGAAGGACGTCGCGGGTGAAGGAAGCGGGTTGCGGATGCCACGGCTCCTTCGGATTCTTGCCGGGTCCTTGGACGATGACGGGAAGGGGGACCGAAAGCTTGCCGAAGGAGAGGGTGACCGTGTTGGAGCCGTTGCCGCGATGGGCGGTCAATTCGCCGGGGCCCGAGGCCTCGAATGGAGCCGCGGAGGGAATGCGTGCCTTGGCGACGTCGGTCAGGTCGTACTCGCGTCCCTCACGACTGATGCCGGTGATGCGGTAGCCGAGCGTCGGGGTATCGGCCGAGAGAACGAGTTCTGCCGGGTAAACCGAGAGGCTGGCGAAATTCTCGGGCCGGGGGAATTGGGCTGCCTTCGACTGGGTGGCGGGCTTGGCGGTTGGAGCTCCGGAACGGGTTGATTTGCGGACCGAGGCCGCGGTCTGGATTGGCGACGCGGCGTTGGTGAAGGGAGCCGGAGCGAGTCGCGCGAGTTCGCGGCCATCACGATTCCATACGATGACGAGTCCCTGTTGGGTGCCGGCGGCTACCTGCGTTCGGTCCGCGTGGACGGCAAAGCTCTGGAGGTGGCCGGCAATGGAGGCAATGCGGCGTTCGTCGCCGGAGGCCGAGCTTTGTTCGCCGGTGTGGGTCTTGAGGTTTTCGTATCGGAGGATGGCGCCCTCTTCGGTCGCGGCGAAGACCTCACGGCTATCGTTCGGCCAGGCCGTGGCATTTACGGCGTGTGCGTGGTTGCCGAGCGTTACCAGTTTTTCGCGGGTGGCGATGTCCCAGACGAACAGTTGCTTGTCGGCACCGCCGGAGACGACCTGGGTGGCGTTGGTGTTGAAGCCGGCGGAGAGCACCTGCGCTGTGTGGCCTTCGAGAGTGGCCACGGGCTTGGCGTCGGGAAGCGACCAGACGCGAACCAGCCGATCCGCTCCCGCGGTCACGAGGCGGGACGCGTCGGCGCTGTACTGAAGTCCGAGGACAGAATCGCCGTGCGCCCGCCAGGATCGGATCCAGCGTCGCGAGGCTACGTCGAGCAGGCGGACCTGGGCCGAAAGGCCGGGGGTGGCGTCGCCGGCGGCGAGTTGGGTGGAATCGGGGGAGAAGGCGAGGGACGTGATGCGGCCGGACACGCCATGGGTCAGGTCGCCCGCAGGCGTCAGGTCCGGGAGATTCCAGAGTCGGACCCGGCGGAATCCGGCCGTGGCCGCGAGCCGTCCGTCCGGACTCACGGCAAGCGTCTCGATGCCTTCCGGATGGGCGGTTACTGGCGTGGGGACGGGAGGCGTGTTGGTGTGAAGGGCCAGGAGTTGAAGCGAAGGGCCGCGGGCGATGGCGAGAAAGTGGGTCCCGGGAATGAAGGCGAGGGACTGGACGGGTTGATGGCTGGCGGGGAGCGGTTCGAGGTCGACCTTGGCGATGGGGCCCGCGGCGTCGTCGAGGGCTGAATCATCCCAGGGCATCTGGTCGTGGACCCACTGTTCGAGCGCACGGATATGGCCTGCCGGAAGTTGCTTCTTCGGCGGCATGTGCGGGTCACCGTCCTTGCGAAGGAGATCGAGCAACCGCGACTGGGCCGGTTGGCCGGGAGCCGCGACGTTGCCGTTGCCGCCACCCTTGAGGATGGATTCCCGTGAGGTCAGGACGAGTCCGCCCTTGGCCTTGTCCTCGCGATGGCAGGGAAAGCACTCGGTCGCGAGGATCTGGAGCGGATGTGGAGTCGGTGTCGCTGCCTGGAGCGACAGGGAAGGGAGCAGAAGCAGGAGGAGGAGCAGCGACTGCCTCCGGACGTCGGCAGCTACGCCTGAGGGTAGCAGACGACGTAAGGAGGCTGGAGGAAGGGATGCTGCGGACTGCCTCCGGACGTCGGCAGCTACGCCGAAGGGAAGCCGACGACGTGAGGAGGCTGGGGGAACAGCGGGGTGTGCGCCCGCTCCGGTGAGGCGGGAGGCTGGATCGGGGCGGAGCAGGCGCATGGACTGGGTGCGTTGGTGGGTGCGAGAACCGGGCTCAGAGCCCCTTGGTTTCCCAACCCTTGCGGTAGGCGCGGCGCACGTGCTGATTGGCCGCGGCGACGTTGGTGAACTTGAGCTTCGCGCTGTTCCACTCGAGGAGCTGGTTCGGGAAGCGCGTGGCCACGGAACCGAGCAGCACGCTTTCGGTGAGCGGACCCGAGTAGTCGAATCCGGCCGAAGTGGTTCCCTTGCCGGCGACGGCGTCGATGAACTCGTGCCAGTGGTTGGCCGAGCCGACGTCGGGGTATTTGAATCCGTCATACTTCCCGGCCGGGAGCAGGATCGGACGTCCGACGTGCGGCACGACCATGACGCCCTGAGTGCCGATGATGATGGAGCCTTGGTCGGGAAGATCGACCTTGCCAAGGAGGCTGACGACGTCGGCGGGTGGGCGCTTCCGACCGTCATACCAGGTGACCGGGACGGTTCCTGGGATGGTGAACGGAGTGGCCGGGTAGATGTACTCGATGATGGCGTTGGTGGCCCAGGAGTGGGCGCTCGGGGCGGCGCCGAGGGACTTGACGGAGATCGGGGCGGTGAGGCCAAGCGCGCTGAACACGGGATCGAAGATGTGGCATCCCATGTCGCCGAAGGTTCCCGTGCCGAAGTCGAGCCGGCGACGCCAGTTGCCGGGATGATACCATCCCTGACCGATGAAGGGGCGATCGGTGCAGACGCCGAGCCAGAGGTTCCAGTCGAGGCCAGTGGGCACGGGGTCCTTGCGGTCGGGCATGGAACCGTTGTCGCCCCACTCCTTCGAGCTCCAGGTGTGGACCTCACGGACCTTGCCGATGACGCCATCCTGCACGAGGCGTGTCGCCAGGCGGTACTCGGTGGCCGAGTGGATCTGGATGCCCATCTGGGTGACGAGCTTCTTCTGCTTGGCGACCTCGGTGAGGCGCCGGCACTCATAGAGGTCGTGGGTGAGGGGCTTCTGTCCGTAGACGTGGATGCCACGTTGCATCGCAGCCATGCCCTGCGGGGCATGCATGTGATCCGGGGTGGAGACGTTGACGGAGTCGATCTTCTCCTTGTCGAGGAGTTGGCGGTAGTCGGCGTAGACCCGGGCCTCCGGGAACTTCTTGCGGAACTCGGCGGTGCGGGTGGCATCGACATCGGCGACCGCCACCATGCGGACGGACTTGTGGGAGGCGATCTCGTTGAGGTCGGCCCAGGCCATGCCACCGGCGCCAAAGCTGGCGTGGAGGACCTGGGAGGAGGGTGGGCGCGCGATCAGGTCGCGCATGATGAACGGCGTGGCGAAGGCCGCCCCGGCGGTGGTGCGCAGGAAGCGTCTTCGCGACGCCTGCAAGGGAAGGGGATTCATGGTGATGGGCAAGTCTCTGCGGGTGGCTGGGAGATTCAAGTTTCAAGGCAGGGAGAATCCGGGGAGGCGTGAGTTCACCGGGGAGCGGTGATGCGATGGTCCGGGAGTGGACCGCGGGAATTTTGGGGTTAATCCGTGTTCGACCTTGCCAAGCCGCGGTCTTTGATTGAACACAGGTCCTGTGTGTCCCGTCCGGGAAACACAGCAAACGCTTCCAAGAATCGCGCAGCCTCCAGTTCAGGCCCGTTTTCCTGGGAGCAATGGGCATCAACGTTGCGATGAATTTTTCGTTGGGACTGCTGGCCAACGCCGGCCAGCAAAAGCTTTCCCTGACCCAGATCTGGCAGTTGGCGACCACGGAAGCGCAGGTCATCATCGTCGTTCTGGCGGTGTTCTCCATCTTCGCGTGGTCGACCATGGCGGCGAAGGCGCTGCAGATGCGCCGCGCCAAGAAGTTGAACCTCCATTTCGAGATCGAGTTCCGCCGCCAGAAGGGCGTTCTTGAGATCTTCGAGCGGCGTCTGGGAGTGGAAGGTTGCCCGCTCTTCACCGTCTATGAGGATGGTTGCACCGAGTTGGACGCTCGGTTGAAGAACCCGGACGGCACCCGCAAGACCGAGATTTCCATCAAATCGATGGAGCATATCAAGAGGTCGGTGGAGGGAACCGTGGCGCGGGAGGCCCTGAAGCTGGAATCGGGCTTGATCCTGCTGGCGATCGCGGTTTCGGGTGGCCCCTTCCTGGGACTGTTGGGAACGGTGTGGGGCGTCATGGATACGTTCGGCGGCATCGCCATCAAACAGCGTGCGGATCTCGCAGCGATGGCACCGGGCGTTTCGGCGGCCTTGGTGACGACAGTGGCGGGCCTGTTGGTCGCGATTCCTTCCATGTTCGGCTACAACTGGCTGGTGCACACGTTGCGTGTGCTGACGGTCGAGTTGGACAACTTTGCCCAAAGCATGGCGTCGAGGATGGAGACCGAGTTCCTGCGCGACGAGTGACATGCCCATGAGCAGACGCGATCCAGGTCGATTGGAACCCGAGGTCAAGCCTGCGGCCGTGGTGCCGCCGCTCGGAACCCGTGGAGTCCTGTGTGTCAAATGTGAGCATCTCAACCCCATCACGCTGGATGAGTGCGAGACCTGCCGGGCGCACCTGTGGGTGAATTGCCACGAGTGCGGGGTGAAGAATCGCCGAGTGAATGTCCGGTGCGAAGAATGCCACCGCCGCCTGCACAAGGGGCGGTCCAGTCGTTCGGGTTCGCGCTCGCGTCAGGCCGGGTTCAACTGGTGGATCATTGGCATGGTGGTGGGTGGGATCGTCTTTGCGATCGTCCTGCTGTTTGTCATTTCCGGTTTGAAGCTGCCGAGGTTGTGGTGAGTCGAGGATTCCGGCCTGCACTTCCATGAGACGATTTTCCCAGCGCAACCAACTCGTGACGTTGAATGAGATCAACATCACGCCGTTGCTGGACCTCGCCTTCGTGCTGCTGATCATCTTCATCATCACGACTCCATTGCTGGAGCAGAGCATTCCGCTGAAGCTGCCCGTCGGTGGAGCCGTTCGGACACCCGGCGATCCCAAGAACGCGGTGCTGACCGAGGTTTCGGCAGACGGGACTTACTATTTCAAGGGGCGTCGGGTCGGGACTGCCGAGGCCTTGGAGCGGGAACTCAAGGCCGAGTATCTCCGTAATCCGGACATGATCGTGAAGATCCGGGCGGACCGGGACGGGAAGTTTCGCTTCCCGGCCGAGATCCTGGATCTCTGCCGCCGCAATGGAATCACGCGATTCGACATCGCAACCGAGGTGCCACGCCGATGAACAGCATCCAGAACCGATGTCTGGCGACCTCCGTGGTGGCGCACGCCTCGGTGGTGGGCGCGCTGCTGCTCTCTTCCTATCTCGTCGGTCGCCAACCGGCTGAAACTCCTGCCTTGCCGCCGATCGAGCTCGTGAGCCTGGAGGGCGTCAAGATCACGGACGGCCAGGGCGCAGGGGGCGGGACGCCGACCCCACCGGCGCAGTCGCGTAGCCAAACACCGCCAACCCCGCCAGCAACGCCGCCGCAGCCCCGAACCGCGCAGCCCGAAGTCCGCGTGACCCCGACGCCGACGAAGCCCGTGGACCGCCCGCTGAAAGCGGATAAGCCAGAGAAGTCGGACAAGGCCGACAAGCCCGAGAAGGCTGAGACCGGAATCAAGGTTTCCAGCAACGTCATCAAGGCGCAGGACGTCGACAAGACGGTGAAGGGCGGGGCGGACTCAGTCCGTTCGACCGGCAAGCGCGCGGTCAACGTCGCGACGGCGCCGAAGGGCCCGACGGCCGAGGAGATCGAGGCGGCGAATGAGGCGGCGGATCGAGCGGTGCGCGAGGCCCACGATCGGGCGGTGAAGGCCGCAGCGGACCAATGGCAGAAGGAGGTCCGTGGGTTGCGGACCAAGTTGGAGGCGGGTCTCTCCGGGCAGACCGAGATCTCGGTTCCGGGGCCGGGCGGTGGTGGAGAGGTGTGGATCGGGTACGGCACGTACCTGAAGTCATTCTACGAGGCACGATGGCGGCGTCCCAGTTCGCTGCCGGTGCCCGTGGCGTACGTCGGAGTCGCGATCACGGTCGCGCGGGACGGGCGTCTGGTTCGGTTCGAGTTGTTGGAGAAATCCGGGATCAAGGTGCTGGATGACTCGGTCCTGGAGGTGATCCAACGCTACCGAACCCTGGAACGTCTGCCTGCCGGATCGACCGATCCCGAGCGTACATTCCGAATCAAGTTCAGACTCGAAGGGACCCAATGATCCGTTTCACGAACTGTCGCCAGGGCTTCATGGCCGCTCTGGTTGCGGTGGTTTTCACATGCCATGGATGGGCACAGGAGGCATCCATTGTCATCGAGGACAAGGTGGCCGGTCTGGTTCCAATCCACATCAGCGGTTATACGGGTGAGGTGGACCAGACGTTGAAGTTCGATCTGGAGGTCGCGGGATTCGTCCTGGTGGCCCCGGACAAGGCCCGGTACACGCTGACCGGGAAGAATGGAACTCAGGTCGAGGGAACCTTGGCGGACAGCGCCAGGCGGGCAGTGCTGGCGCGGAGTTATCCAGGGGGCACGCCCCGGGCGCAGGCGCATTCGCTCTCGGATGACGTCGTGCAGGCGGTCACGGGTCGACCGGGGATCGCGCGCACCAAGCTCGCGTTCAAGCACGAGACCGGGAAACGGAACCAGCATAACGAGATGGTCTCGGAGATCTTCGTGGCGGATTACGACGGGGCGAACGCCTTCCAGTTGACGCAGGACGGGACTGTTTCGCGTTCACCGGCGTGGCAACCCGGGCACCGCACCCTGTTCTACACGAGCTTCCGTCCGGGCCGGCCGTGCATCTTCTCGCATGACCTGGCGACCGGGGCGCGGAGTCCGATCTCGAACTTCAACGGCATGAACGACGGCGCGGCGATCTCCCCGGACGGGACGAAGATCGCCATGGTGTTGAGCAAGGGCGGCAGTCCGGACATCTGGGTTGGCAATGTGGATGGTTCGGGATTGCGGCAGTTGACGTCGACGCGCGAGGCGGAATCCTCTCCGACCTGGTCGCCGGACAGTCGGACGCTGTGCTTTTCGTCCAGCGAGGGCGGCGGGACGCGACTGCAGTTGATCAGTGCCTCGGGTGGTTCCATGCGTCCGTTGAACATTGGCGGATTGCGGGGCGCGACCGAACCGGATTGGTCGCCCGACGGGAAGTGGATCGCCTTCACCCGGATGGGTGGGGGAAAGAATTTCGAGATCTACCGGGTGGACGCGGCGGGTGGGGTGGCGGAGCAGATTGGCGAGGGGGAAGACCCCAGTTGGGCGCCGAATTCGCGGACGCTGGCGGTAATTCGTCGACAAGGAAACGTTCGAAAGCTCTCCCTGCTTGACGCGTTTACCAAACAACCGAAGGATGTGAGGACTATTTCGGGCAGTTGCGGCCAGCCCAGTTGGGCCAAATAACTTCCCTCTGCGATGCAGTATTCTATGAAGCGACTCCTTCAGGTCGGTCTCCTTGGCCTGCTTGCCGCGCTGGCAATGTCCAGCGCCGGCTGCAAAACCCGTCCCAAAAACGTGACTGCATTGCCCGGGTCCGAGGCCCGTGCGGGCGGTACGGATCTTCCGGCGGGCAAGCCGTTGCCATCCGGCGGCAACACGGGCAATGGGTTTGCGGGCACATCGCCCGGTGCCCGGCCCTATAACCCCAACAACACCGGCCCAGGTGTGGATCTTCCGCCTGCTACGGATGGCATCGACAAGCCGATCGGCAACACGCCGCTTCCTGCCGGTGGTTTCGGCGAGGGACGCACTGAGGATCGCGAAACCCTCAAGGCCAACGTGGTCTATTTCGAGTACGACAAGTCGGCCGTGAAGAAGTCCGAGCAGATCAAGGTTGCGGCGGTTGCCGAGTACCTGAAGTCGCATCCGGATGCCCTGTTGACCGTTGAGGGCAATTGTGACGAGCGCGGCACCGAAGGCTACAACCTTGCCTTGGGTGAGCGCCGTGCCTTGGCAGTGCGCGAGGCCCTCTTGAACCTCGGTGTTCCTGCCGCGAGCGTTTCGACGGTCAGCTTCGGCGAAGCCCGCCCGGCCGATCCCGCCCAGACGGACGCCGCGTATGCGAAGAATCGCCGCGCTGAGTTCGTGCTGCTCCCGGCCAATGCCGCCGCGGTACGCTGATTCGTCAACTGATTCAGGGTCAGCCCCGGGTTACCCACCCGGGGCTTTTCATTTCGGGTGCCCTGTTTTGTACCTTTACCACGCCACAACGCAGTCCTAGTCTAATCCCATCTGACGGACGAAGGTCGCGGCGGGTGGGTTGTTCCCGCAAGGGGGCGCCGCGACGTTACAATCTGAGAAAAGGCCAATTATGACGCTTTCCATGCTGGGTTTGCTCGGGACGACCGAGATCATCATCATCGCTGTAGTGGTGCTCGTGCTCTTCGGAGCACGCAAGGTGCCTGAACTGATGAAGGGCGTGGGCACGGGCATCAAGGAGTTCAAGAAGGCTTCACGTGACGTGCAGGAGGAATTGCATCGGGCGAGTGAAGAACCGCCTGCTCCCACTACGCCGCGCAAGCCGACCGATACCGTTTCGCAGTCCAACGGGCACTGATTCCGGCTTCATCGACGCTGAACTCCCTGTCCGGCTCTTGAGCCGCACGGGGAGTGCTGTGTTGGAGTCCGGCTCCCGTCGAATTCCCCTCAATTCCCCTCCTTTCCCCCTTTCCTTCCGCGCGGCATGTCAGACGAATCCGAGAACCTTCCGGCCCACACCGATGAGGAAAGCCATTATGGCGGCGAAGAGGCTGGTGGTCCGGTCAAGTCGTTCCTGGAACATCTGGAAGATCTGCGCTGGACGCTGATCCGGTGCGCGATCGCGATCGCTCTGGGGGTCATCACCTGCCTGAGTGCGGGTAACTTCATCATCCGCCTGTTGACGTTTCCCTTGGAACGGGCGCAACGGGCGAAGACCTCGGTTGAACCCAAGGTCATCGTCACCATCGGGACAAACATCCTCGCCCGGCTTCCGGCCAAGGAGTTCCCTGCGACCATGCTCTCGACCAACCGGGATACGGTGTTCCGGGTGCGTCCCCTGCAGGTTGAATCCAACATCGTGATGGCTCTGGTGGCGGACACGAACCCGCCTCCATCGGTGTTGTACGACATGCCGATGATGCTGAAGACCTACAGTCCGGGAGGGGGCTTCACGATAGCGATGCAGTTGGCGATCTTCGGTGGCATGACGATCTCCGCCCCGTTCGTCCTGTTCTTCCTGGGGCAATTCGTGCTGCCCGCGATGCACGTCCACGAGAAGACTTTCCTGTATCGCGTGGCGGGCTTTGCTTCGGTCCTCTTCTTTGCCGGCATCGCCTTCTGCTATTTTGTGATGTTGCCGATCACGCTGAGCACGACGGCGGCCTTCTCGAACTGGCTGGGCTTCGGTGCCGATGAGTGGCGGGCGGATGAATTCATCAGCTTCTGCTGCTGGTTCCTGCTGGGTATGGGCCTGAGCTTCCAGTTGCCGCTGGTCCTGCTGACCCTGGTCAAGGTCGGGTTGCTGGATCTCGCCGCGTTGTCCAAGTACCGCGCCTATTTCTATGTGGGCATCCTGATCGTCGCCGGGTTCGTGACGCCTGACGGCAACCCGCTGACGATGATGCTCATGGCGGCGCCGCTGATGGTGCTCTACGAGATGACGGTCGTGATCGCTTGGTTCTGGGAGCGGCAGGACCGCAAGAACCAGCCCGCGACGCTGGATGTTTGAGTCTGGAGGGTACGTTCCGACACTGGCCCCAGCGAAGGGTGGGGCCAGTTTCTCACGAGCCGATTCTTGAACGGTTCGAAAGAGTTTTGTCCCGCTGGATTCGGAGCAGTCTCAAGATGCGCCTGAAGCGGAATGGTGGGTGCCCTGCTGATTGCGATGGGGCGGAGCCGGGGATAGGGTGCATCCATGACGAGGTCGCACAGGGCATGGCATGGAGCGGTTTCCAGGTGGTTGGCGGTGGGGTGTCTGGCTTGGATCGTGGCCGGTTGTGCGGCTTCGGGGCGGGTGGACTGGCCTTCACGGGTTGGGAGCTACACCTATGACGATTCCGTGAAGGAGTTTGGGCCGCCACTGCGGAAGGAAACGACCTCGGACGGGACGCAGGTCGCCGAGTGGCTCCTTCAGAACGGGCAGGTCTACAGCACGCCTGGGCCCGGGTTCGGGATGGGTTACTGGGGACGCTGGGGTTGGGGTGGGGCGATGAACGTCAACAGCACGCCCGACTTGTACCTCCAGTTGCAATTTGGGCCTGACGCGAAGCTGCGAACGTGGAAACGTCTGCACAAATGAGTGGCGCCAACGATTCGGGATCGCAGGTGAACCTCGGGGTGTTTGGCTGGTTGAACCGGCTCATGCTCGGGTTGATCGTGGCGGCCCTGATGGCGATGATCGTCCTGAAGTACCTTCCGCTCATCCGGAAGAACGAGTCGATGAGTCGGGAAATGCAGACCCGTCAGCAGGAGGTTCAAGCGCTGGAGTCCCAGGTGGCACGCAATCAGGCCCGCATCGAAGCCCTGCGGTCGGATCCCAGGACCGTGGAACGCGAGGCCCGGGAGCAATTGGGACTGGCGAAGCCGGACGAGCAGGTCGTCACGTTCCAGCCGGCCGGCAAGTAGGTCAGGCACCTCCTGCGAGGGGTGGGGCGATTGTCCTCAGGAGCCGATTCTGGGCTGCTTTGGCGCTTAACCCGGGAACTTCGGCCTGGGGAGCGGCTCGACGGAGTCTCGCCCCACCCGCTTCGGTGCGGTGTCAGGAAGGTCTCAGTCTCGGCAAGGGGGTTGTTCGGCCTTGTCACTGGGCGTGGGGTCCTCATCCTCCGCCCCGCATTATGCTCAAAGCCGGAATCGTCGGACTGCCGAATGTTGGCAAGTCCACCCTGTTCAATGCGGTGACCCGCACCCGCAAGGCGCAGGCTGCCAATTATCCCTTCTGCACCATCGATCCCAACGTCGGCGTCGTGACCGTTCCTGACGATCGGATGGAGGTGCTTCAGAAGATTGCCAAGACGCAGGTCGTGATTCCGGCGGCGATCGAGTTCGTGGACATCGCAGGTCTCGTGAAGGGGGCTTCGGCGGGCGAAGGATTGGGCAACAAGTTCCTCAGCCACATCCGCGAGGTGGATGCCATCGTCCAGGTTGTGCGTTGCTTCGAAGACGCGGACATCCATCACGTGTCCGGGTCGGTGGATCCCATCCGCGACATCGAGATCATCAACACGGAGTTGGTGATGTGCGATCTGGATGCGGTGCGGAAGCGTCGCGAGAAGCTGGCGAAGGACGTCAAGCGTGGCGACAAGGTGGCAGCCGCCGAGGACGCAGCGCTGGCCAAGCTCGAACCGCAGTTGGACCAAGGGCGACCGGCCATCACGGTCGAGTTGACCAAGGAGGAAAAGGAGTTCGTCCGGCCGCTGTTCCTGCTGACCTCGAAGCCGACGATCTTCGCGTGCAACGTCAAGGAAGGGGACCTGGCGACGGCGGACACGAATCCTTTCGTCCAGAAGGTCCGTGAGTATGCCCGGACCCACCTCGCGTGTGGCGCGGCGGTGATCAGCGCCCAGATTGAGTCGGACCTCGTGGATCTGACGGCGGAAGAGTCCAAGGAGTTCCTCTCCGCGCTTGGGGTGAAGGAGTCGGGTGTCGGCGGATTGATCCGTGCGACCTATTCGCTGTTGGGATTGCGCACGTACTTCACGGCGGGTGAAAAGGAGGTCCGGGCCTGGACAATCCATGAGGGCGACACGGCTCCGCAGGCGGCGGGGGTGATCCATTCCGATTTCGAGCGGGGTTTCATCAAGGCGGAGACGGTTGCCTACGCGGATCTGGTGGCGTGTGGCACGGTGGCGGTGGCGCGGGAAAAGGGATTGTACCGGATGGAGGGCAAGGAGTACGTCGTGAAGGATGGCGACGTGATGCTCTTCAAGTTCAACGTCTGAACCCGTTGGTGGATCGGTTCGGATGAGCCCTCGATACCCCTCTCACGGAAAACCCGGTGGCGGCAGGAGGTTGGTATCAGTAGGATTCTCCCATGCATTTCACGAAGTGGGCTGGGTTGGCCGCGTGCGTGACGGGGGTAGCCGTGTTGAACGGCGCCAACTGGCCGTCCTGGCGAGGACCCTCGGGGAACCAGATTTCTCCGGAGACACGTTTTCCCACCCACTGGGAATGGTCCGAGTCGGGGCCTTCGAAAAACATCCTCTGGCGGACGCCATTGCCGGCTGAGGGCAATTCCTCTCCGATCGTGTGGGGTTCCCGTGTGTTCATCACGCAGGCCCTGGAGGATGGCGCCCGCCGGACATTGATCTGCCTCGACCGGGCGACAGGCAAGGTCCTGTGGCAGCAGGAAGTGGCCTATCCGGGCAAGGATCCCCGGCACGAGACCAATCCGCATTGCGCCGCGTCACCGGTGACGGATGGCGAGAGGGTCGTGGTCAGCTTCGCCTCGGCCGGAGTGGCGGCGTACGATTTTTCGGGCAAGAGGCTTTGGCTCGCGGATCTCGGTCCGCAGCAGCACAACTGGGGGCAGGGTTCGTCGCCCGTCCTGCACGGGGATCAGGTGCTGGTCTATCACGGCCCGGGGCGGGATTCGGCACTCCATGCCCTGGACCGGAAAACGGGTGCGTTGAAATGGAAGGTGGCCATCCCGGAGGAACAACCCGCGGAACGCTTTGACGGCTTCTCAGGGAAATCGGACGGGATGATGGGATCCTTCGCGACGCCGTTGGTGGTCGAGGCTGCCGGACGCACGGAAGTGGTGTTGCCGGTGGCCAACCGGTTGCAGTCTTTCTCGGTGGTGGACGGCAAGCGTCTGTGGTGGGTCGATGGCATGAATCCGCTGGTCTACACCTCCGCGAGTCAGGGCGAAGGAATGATCGTGGCGATGGGTGGGTACTTCGGCAGTTCGATCTTTGTCCGGACGGGCGGTGAAGGAGATCTGACATCCAAGCGGAGCTTCTACGAGCGTCGGGCCAAGAAGCATCGCATCGGAGCTCCGATCATCCGGGGCGGTCACACCTACCTGAGTTCGACGGATGGGTTCGCGCAGTGCGTGAAGTTGGACACGGGCGAGATGGTCTGGGAGGAGCGGTTGCCGGCGACAGGCGATGGTGCCACGTGGGCCTCGATGGTCCTTGCCGGGGACCTTCTGTATGTCGTGAACCGATCTGGCCAGACGCATGTGCTGCGCGCCTCACCCACCTACGAACGGGTGGCGACAAACCCCGTGGGTGAGTTGTCGAACTCGACGCTGGCCCTGTCCGAGGGACAGATCTTCCTGCGCACGCACAAGGCGCTTTACTGCGTGGGCGAGCCGCCCGTCGCCCGTTGAGCGGCAGATCGAACGATTCAAACCGACTTCTTCCAAATCTGATCCATGTCTTTTCTGGCCTTGACGGCGGGTAGCGGAATTTCGCTGGGCTACTGGGCGGCTTTCTCGTTTTTCGTGATCCTGGCCCTCGCTGTTGACCTGGGGCTGTTTCATCGGGAGAGCCGGGAGGTGCGGTTTCAGGAGGCGCTGACCTGGACAGCCGTCTGGGTGTGCGCTGCGATGGTGTTTGCCTTTTGGGTGGGGCCTCGGTTCGTGCCGGCGTGGACGCCGGAATGGACGACCAAGTTCGTCACGGGCTACCTCGTGGAGTTGTCGCTGTCGATGGACAACGTGTTCGTGATCGCGCTGATCTTCTCCTATTTCACCGTGCCACGGGCCTGGCAGCACCGGGTGTTGTTCTGGGGAATCCTGGGAGCCTTGGCGATGCGCGGCGTGATGATCTGGGCGGGTAGCGAGCTCGTGCAGCGCTTCCACTGGCTGCTCTACCTGATGGGCGGCTTCCTCGTCTTCACGGGAGCCAAGATGGCCTTTGCGGGTGGCGACGACGAGGGAGCGTCCCTGGAAAACCGCACCGTGGTCCGGCTGGCGCGCCGGTTTTTGCCGTTCACGAATGCCTTCGACGGCGAGAACTTCATCACGCGCGTCGGAGGAGCGATCCGGTTCACGCCGCTGTTCCTCGTCTTGATCGTCGTTGAGACCACGGACGTGGTGTTCGCACTGGATTCAATCCCGGCCATCTTCGGGATCACGAAGGAGTCTTTCCTGATCTTCACCTCGAACGTGTTTGCGATCCTGGGACTGCGCTCCCTGTACTTCGTGCTCGCCAGTGCGATGGGCTACTTCCGTTACCTCAAGTACGGCCTGGCGCTGGTCCTGGTGGTGATCGGGCTAAAGATGCTGGCGGAACACTGGCTCGAGAAGTGGTTGGGCACCCAACTGACGAACGTGTCCCTGGCCTCCGTGATCGGGATCATCCTGGTCTCCATGGCGGCTTCGATGGTCGCCGCCTGGCGGGAACGCCCGGACGGAGCCTCGAAATGACCGCGGCGAACCCGCCGCCTGCTCCAGCAGCCGAGGCCGAGGAACCCCGACTGTCGGAACTGCTTGGCCAGTTGATGCAGGGAACGGAGGGCGTGCTGACTCTCCAGCAGGTCGTGGACCGCACTGGCGGGCGGGGCAGCTATCTGCTGCTGATCTTCCTCTGCCTGCCCTTCACAACCCCGATTCCCCTCCCGGGGGTCAGTACGGTCTTCGGGGTGATGATCGGTTGGATCGCTCTCGCGGGAAGTGGAAGCCGTGGACTGCGACTTCCCGGTTGGCTGGGGCGGAAAAGCATTTCCGTGGAACAGCAACAGTTGGTGCTCCGGGCGAGTCGTCGCTTGGTGCAATGGATCGAAAAGATGGTTCGACCGCGTCGGAGCCATTGGCTGGGTGGAGCGGTGAGCCGACGGGTGCACGGAATGCTCCTGGCCTTCCTCGCGTCGCTGCTGCTGCTGCCCTTGCCGGTTCCATTCACGAATTCCCTGCCGGGTTATGGCATCATCCTCACCTCGACCTGCCTGATGGAGCGGGACGGGCGGATGATCTTCGTCGCGTATCTGGTGTCGTTTCTGGCAACCGCCTACGTTTTGGCGGCGTTGATCGGTGGAGCGGAGTTGATCCACATCGCGTGGGGCTGGCTGACCGGGCAGGGAGGACAAACGAGATGAAGTATCGGTGGGAAATCGCGGCAGCGCGGCCCTTGGAGGGCCGTTTGCTCAAGGACGCTCTTGGCATCCGTGAACTGACCGCCGCATGCCTCGTCGAGCGTGGGTTCGTCGATCCCGCGGACGCCCGCCGCTTTCTGGATCCCCGCCTTCGTGACCTGGCGGATCCGTTCCGCCTGCCCCAGATGGACCGGGCAGTGGAACGGTTGCTCCAGGCCCGGGAGCGGTCCGAGCGGATCGTGCTCTTCGGCGACTACGACGTGGACGGAGTGACCTCGACGGCGCTGCTGAGCGACTTGTTTCGGAGTCTGGGATGGTTGGTGGAGCAGTACCTGCCTGACCGGTTCTCGGAAGGGTACGGATTGACTCAGGGTGCGGTCGAAAACTGCCATGCCCGTTACCCGGGCGGGCTCCTGCTGGCCGTCGACTGTGGCTCGACGTCGCGCGGTCCGGTGAGTTGGCTGCGGGAGCGGGGGGTGGATACCCTTGTCCTCGACCATCACCAACCCGGCGATGCACCCGCGGAGCCCGTGGCGTTCGTCAACCCGCAGCTGGGCGAGTGGGATCGGGAACTCTGTTCCGCCGGTCTGGCGTTCAAGTTGGCGCACGCACTCCTGAAGGTCGGACGCGACCGCGGGCTTCCTGGGTTCGCCGAGTACGACCTTCGCGGCTCCCTCGACCTCGTCGCGCTTGGAACGATCGCCGATCTGGTCCCCCTGACAGGCGAGAACCGGATCCTCGCCAGCGTTGGCATCCAGCGGTTGGCCGCCTCAACGCGGCCGGGAGTCGTTGCACTGAGGGAGGTGGCAGGCGTCACCGACGTCGTACGCGTGGAACAGGTGGGGTATCAGTTGGGGCCCCGACTGAATGCGGCCGGCCGGCTCGACTCGGCACGACGGGCCCTGGACCTGCTTCTGACCCCGGATGCCGCCAAGGCCAGGTCGCTGGCCACGGCTCTGGATACCTGCAATCGGGAACGCCAGGCCATCGAACGCCAGATGTCCGACGACGCCCTCGCTCAGGTCCGTGCGCGGTTCAATCCGGAGCGGGACTTCGCCATCGTTGAAGCACAGCCGCACTGGCACATCGGGGTCGTGGGGATCGTGGCTTCCCGCGTCCTGCGCGAGTTCCACCGACCCACGTTGATCATCGGATGTGAGGGCTCGGATTGGCGTGGGTCCGGCCGGAGCATCGCGGGCTTCGATCTGGCGGCAGCGCTCCGGGGCTGTGACGACCTCCTCCTGAAGCATGGCGGACATGCCATGGCAGCCGGTGTGACCGTCGAGCCCTCGCGCGTGGACGAGTTGCGTGAACGCTTGAACCGGATTGCGCAGCGGTCGTTGACACCGGAGCAACTCGTCCCCGCCCTGCGCATCGACGCCGAGGCGGTCCTTTCGGAAATGGATGAGGCCGCCCTCGCCGAGATTTCGCGGTTGGAGCCATTCGGGCAGGGCAATCCTGCCGTACAGCTCCGGATCCCCGGTCTGCGCCATGCCCGCCCGCCGCAACGGATCGGAAAGGAGCAGCAACACTGGCGCTTCACCGTCACGGACGGGAAGGTCGAGCGGGAGTGCGTCTGGTGGAATGCCGGATCACGGATGGTACCGACCGGCGACTTCGAGCTCGCGGGAGTGCCGGAGTTGAATGAGTACGGTGGACGGCGGAGCGTGCGGATCAAGGTCCTCGACTGGCGTCCCGTCGAACCGTTGAAGCGTTGAATCTTTGCCCACCCCAGGCAGCGTGCGCTCCCTCCAAAGCCCACGAAGTGAGTTCAGGGGAGGAAAAACCTTTGGCCTTTCCCGACTGGCTGCGTTACCCCGTCGGGGTCATGACTCAACGTCGGGCGCGCCTGAAGCGCGTGACCAAGGAAACCGCGATCCAGCTGGAACTCATCGTCGACGGGCGCGGCCAGTCGAAGATCCGGACCGGGGTGCCGTTCTTCGACCACATGCTCACGCTCTTCGCGAAGCATTCCACCTGTGATCTGAAGCTGACCTGCAAGGGGGACCTCGAGGTGGACGCCCACCACACGGTCGAGGATTGCGGGATCGCCCTGGGGCAAGCCTTCCGGGAAGCGCTGGGTGACAAGCGCGGAATCCGTCGCTATGGCACAGGCTTTGATCCCCGGAACCCATTCACCGGGGAAGCCTATGTCCCGATGGACGAATGCCTCGGTCGATGCGTTATCGATTTCAGCGGACGCTCCTACATGGTCTGGAAAGGCCTGGATCACCACTCCCAGCGCAAGATCACGGTCGAGGATCGGGACCAGGACATGTCGTCGTCCTTCCGGTTCGGCCTCGCCAAGGAGTTCTTTCAGGGCTTCACGAACGAAGCCCGGTGCAACCTGCACCTCGAACTCCTCTACGGAGGCGAACCGCACCACGTCGTGGAGTGCCTTTTCAAGGCGTTTGCCCGCGCCGTGGACTTCGCCTGCCAGCACGATCCTCGGATCGCGGGCGAGATTCCCAGCTCCAAGGGAGCCCTCTGAGGGCATCAAGTTGCTCCAGTCCAATCAGATGAGGGCATGTCACAAGACGGTGA
This sequence comes from uncultured Verrucomicrobiota bacterium, assembly GCA_903842505.1. Taxonomy (GTDB): domain Bacteria; phylum Verrucomicrobiota; class Verrucomicrobiia; order Limisphaerales; family UBA9464; genus UBA6176. The sequence goes on from CAIMMI010000058.1 coordinate 27,817, forward strand.
ATCCGGATTGGAAGGAAGCTGAATAGTTTCCACCCAGCGCCGTCCATGCCCATGTCGTTGAAATCAGATTATCCCTCCGCATCGGATGAGCAGTTGGTGGCTTGGGCCAAGGACGGCGATACCGAGGCGTTCGAGGAACTGATCCACCGGCACCGGGACAAGATCTATGCCCGGGCGATGATCATGATGCGCAACGAGGGAGACGCCGTCGATCTGTCCCAGGAAGCCTGGGTCAAGGCATGGCAACGGCTCCGCCAGTTCCAGGGCGAAAGCTCGTTTGCGACCTGGATGACGCGGATCGTGATCAACCTCTGCCTCGACCAGATCCGCCGGCAGAAGCGAACCCGGGCCGAATCCATCGAGGAACTCGAAGAGGAATCCGGTGGCGTCGAACGGCAGATGCCGGTCGTCGAGAACAACCCCACGGAGGGTCTGGAAACCGAGGAACTGCGTCGCCGCATCGACGAAGCCATGGGGAAGCTGACGGACGCCCACCGCACCGTGCTCGTGCTGCACGAGTTCGAGGGCCTGGAATACAAGGAGATCGCCAAGCGGGTGGGGATCTCGATCGGGACGGTCATGTCCCGCCTTTTTTACGCGCGGCGTCGGATGGCGACGCTGCTGCAAAGCCTCAAGCGGGAACGATCCGAATGAAAACGACCGAGTTCACCCTGGACCTCCAGGCTTACGTGGACGGAGAGCTGGATGCCAGCCACCGGGCCGAAGTGGAACGTGTGCTGGCCAGCGATGCCGAGGCGCGCGCCCTGGTGGAAGGTCTGCGCCAGTTGAGTGAGTTGGTACGGACCCACGAGCCGCTCGCACGCGTGCCTGAGTCCCGCGAGTTCTACTGGTCCCAGATCCAGCGCCGGATTGCCGCCGCAGAGGTTGCCGAGGGGCGCGAAGCCCGCCCGGCCTCCGGGGCTCTCAACTGGCTCCGCTGGCTCGCCCCAGCTCTGGGCGTTGCCGCCGTGGCCGTCTTCGTTGTCCTGCCGCGCCCCGGCGCGGAGACGCCAACACTGGCCAGCAATGGCCCGGTCGAAGATGCCGTGAGCATGACCTTCCGGTCCGACGCCGATGGCGTAACCATCCACTGGATCAATTGATCCCTTGATTTCCTGACGAAGTTCCTTAGACCCGAATCGCGACTCCTGCCATGACTCCCTCCATCCGAGTGCCCCGCTGGCTCGCGTTCCTGTTGTTGATCGGTCTGCCCGTCTGGGGCGCCACGCTGCGTGCTGCCGAGGCCCACTATCAGGTGCAGTTGGTCTGGGGCACCGACGATCCCAACGCGAAGTCCGGGGACATGAAGGTCCTGGCCCCTGAGATCCGGGAACGGTTGAGGCAGTTGCGTTGGAAGAGCTACTTCGTGGTGAAGTCGGAGGTGGCCAGCATCCCGGCGAAGGAGTCGAAGCGGGTGACCTTGAGCGATCGTTGCGCGGTCGAACTGAAGGAACTGCCGAATGGCCACCTCGAGGTCAAGATGTTCAGCCTGAAGCCGGGGAGTGATTCGAAGGAAGTGGCGAGCAAGACCATGTCCTTGAAGGAACTGGTGGAAGGAAAGCTGATCATCTACGCCGGCGATTCCAAGGATCGGTGGGATGACGCCTGGTTGGTGATTGTCGGCGGGGACAAGCCGGCGGCTCCGGCGAAGCCCTGATCCGGGCGAGTCGGGGTGCCCGACGAAGTGGATTCTCCCACCCTCGGGAGCCGGGTTCCGGGAGGTCCCTTCCCATCGCATCCGGGCTGTGTTGGAGGCCTAGTTTGCGATTGTCGCGAGGGTGCCGTCTGATAGTCTAATCCCAGTCGAAACACGCCTCCGGCAAAGCCGGGGGCATCGCATTCCACATGTCAGATTCCACGAAGAATTCCGGGGCCGATTACGATTCATCCAAGCTGGGAAAGCTGGAGGGGCTCGAGGCCGTCCGGAAGAAGCCAGGCATGTACATCGGTGGCACGGATGAGCGGGCTCTCCATCACTGCGTCTCCGAGGTGTTGGACAACTCGGTCGACGAGCACCTGGCGGGCCACTGCACCCGGATCGAGGTCACGATCCACACCGATGGCTCGATCTCCATCCACGACGATGGCCGGGGCATCCCGGTCGACATCCATCCGCAGTACAAGATCCCCGGCGTCGAGATGGTGCTGACCACCCTGCACTCGGGCGGCAAGTACGGTCAGGGCGGATACAAGTTCTCCGGTGGTACGCATGGTGTTGGAGCCAAGTGCGTCAATGCCGTGTCGGAGTGGTTCGAGGTCGAGGTGTCGCGGGAGGGCAAGGTACACCACATGGCCTTCGAGCGCGGCAAGACGATCAAGAAGCTGGAGGTCATCGGCAAGGCCAAGGGCACGGGCACGTTGATCACCTTCAAGCCGGATGCGGAAATCTTCCGGGAAACGACGGAGTTCAAGTCGGACCGAATCACCCAGCGGTTGCGGGAACTGGCCTTCCTGAACTCGGGATTGCAGATCGCCTTTCTGGACGAACGGGCGACGGAGCCGAAGCAGGAAGTGTTCTTCTTCAAGGATGGCGTCGAGGAGTTCGTCCGGCAGTTGAACAAGGCGCGGCAGGTCCTGCACCCGAAGCCGATCTCGATCGTCAAGCAGTCGCAGGTCACCACGGCGGATTCAGCGGGGGAAAAGCCCCTCGAGATCCACGTCGAGGCCGTCCTGCAGTACAACGAAAGCTTCAATGACCAGGTCCTCTGCTACACCAATACGATCCACAATCCGGACGGTGGTACCCACCTGTCCGGCTTCCGGAGCGCGTTGACGCGGGCGATCAACCAGTACGCCAAGGCGAACAGCCTGCTGAAGGACAAGGATCCGCAGATCACCGGTGACGACGTCCGCGAAGGACTGACCGCGGTCATCTCGGTGAAGCACTCGGATCCCAAGTTCGAGTCGCAGACGAAGGTGAAGCTCATCTCGCCGGAGGTGGACTCGATTGTTGGGTCCTCTTCGTACGAAGGCCTGATGAATTACTTCGACGACAATCCACCCGTCGCGAAGCGGATCGTCGACAAGGCCCTCAACGCGGCCCGTGCCCGTGAGGCAGCCCGCAAGGCGCGCGAGGCAGTCCGCAAGACCGCCCTCACGGGTGGCGGCCTCCCCGGCAAGTTGGCGGATTGCTCCGATCGCGACCCGGCCAACACCGAGTTGTACATCGTCGAGGGCGACTCGGCAGGTGGCTCCGCCAAGCAGGGGCGCGACCGCAAGTTCCAGGCGATCCTTCCGATCCGCGGCAAGCTGATCAACGTGGAGAAGGCCCGTCTGGACAAGGTGCTCCAGAACACCGAAATCCGGACGATGATCACCGCTGTCGGCACGGGCATCGGGGATGGGGATGGCGAGGGCGCGTTCAACCTCGAGAAGCTCCGGTACCACAAGATCATCATCATGACGGACGCCGATGTGGACGGTTCCCACATCCGGACCCTGCTCCTGACGTTCTTCTACCGGCAGATGCCGCAATTGATCAAACAGGGCTACGTCTACATCGCGCAACCGCCGCTCTACCAGATCAGCCGCCGCAAGCGGATTGAGTACGTGGATGACGACATCGCCCTGAACCGGATCCTGATCCAACTGGGGACGGAGGATGTCCGACTCCGGAATCTGGCGGATTCGAAGGAATTTCCGGCGAAGCAGTTGGCGGAGATCCTGGAACTGCTCCAGTCGCTGGAGAAGTTGGCCGTTGGCATCCGTCGCAAGGGCGGCGATTTCGAAGCCTACATCGAGGCGCGCGACCACCAGACGGGGGAGCTTCCCCGGCACATGGTCGTCGAGCGTCAGGGCAATCAGGAGACGATCCACTATTTCCAGACGGATGAGCAGTACTCGGCGTTCTGCGTCGCCAACCCGGATCTGGAGGAGCTTTCGCTCGGTGGAGCGACAACCGCCACCGAGGTGCCCGAGAAGGCGACGACGCGAAAAGACGGCCAGAGCCGTCGGGCGCGGCACGAATCGTTGTTCGAGAGCCACGCGATCCATGAGTTGCTCGGCCGGCTTTCGAAGAAGGGGTTGGCCGTCGAGCACTACTCGGCGCAGGACAAGCCCTTGTTCGAGTTGATCGAGGGCGAGGGCGAGCGCCAGCAGGTGCGCCCGTTGTTCTCGATCTCCGACATCCTTGCCGGCGTGACCGAGGTCGGCAAACGCGGGATCGAGATCAAGCGGTTCAAGGGACTGGGTGAGATGAATCCCAAGGAACTCTTCGAGACCACGATGAATCCTTCGAACCGCAAGCTGCTGCGGATCGACCTGACCGATGCCGTCGAGGCGGAAGCCATGTTCTCGCGCCTGATGGGCGAGGAGGTGGAACCCCGCCGTCAGTTCATCGAGGACAACGCCCTCAACGTCCGCAACCTCGACGTCTGATCCGGCGCAGTCCCATCCGTTCCACCTTCAGCTCAGTCACTTTCCTCCGAATCCATGGCCGACGAAATCATTCCACAAGGCGGCGCCGGAACACCGGCGTACGCTGCCAACGAAAAGATCGGCAAGATCAACGTCGCGGACGAGATCAAGAACTCGTTCCTCGACTACTCGATGTCCGTGATCATCTCGCGGGCGCTGCCAGACGTCCGCGACGGTCTCAAGCCTTCCCAACGGCGCACGCTGTTCGCGATGCACGAACTCGGCGTGATGCCGAACCGCAAGCACCTGAAGTGCGCGCGTATCGTGGGCGAGACGATCGGTAAGTACCACCCGCACGGTGACCAGGCCGTCTACTCGACGCTGGTCCACATGGCGCAACCCTGGGCGATGCGCGAGCGGTTGGTGGATGGACAGGGCAACTTCGGTTCCGTCGAGGGCGATCCCCCCGCGGCCATGCGTTATACCGAGGCCCGGTTGACGCACCTGGGCGCGGTCCTGATGCAGGACATGGATCAGGAGACCGTCGATTTTGCACCGAACTACGACGAGTCGATGCACGAGCCGGTCGTTTTCCCGGCCGCCTTCCCGAACCTGATCGTCAACGGCGGCACCGGTATCGCCGTCGGCATGGCCACCAACATGGCCCCGCACAATCTCGGCGAGACGATCGACGCCGTCTGCGCCCAGATCGACAATCCGAACATCACGATCCCGCAGTTGATGCGGTTCATGAAGGGTCCAGATTTCCCGACGGGTTGCATGGTCTGCGGGATGGAGGGCATCAAGCAGTACTTCACCACCGGTCGCGGCTCGGTGAAGATCCGGGGCAAGGTTGGGGTCGAGCAGTTGAAGGGCAACCGTGAGCAATTGGTCATCACGGAGATTCCCTACAACGTGAACCGCGCGACGCTGGTCGAGAAGATCGCTGACCTCGTCAACGAGCGGACACCGGGCTTCACCGAGATCACGGCGATCCGCGATGAGTCGGACGAGAACACCCGGGTGGTGGTCGAGTTGAAGCGCGACGCCATCCCGAAGGTGGTGATCAACAACCTCTACAAGCACACCCAGCTTGAGACGAGTTTCTCGGTCAACGCCCTGGCCATTGATCGCGGTCGTCCCAAGACGCTCAATCTCAAGGACCTGATCAACTGCTACGTCGAGCATCGCCGCGAGGTGATCCTGCGGCGGACCCGCTATCAGCTGAAGAAGGCGGAGGAACGGGCCGAGATCCTCGAAGGTTACATCTGCGCCCTGCGCAATCTCGACGAGTTCATCCGCATCATCCGGAATTCCAAGAACCGGGATGAGGCTCGCGTGAAGTTGCTGGCCTTCGAATGGACGAAATCACAGGTCGAACGGTGGGGCATCTTCCTCCGTTCCGAGGGCCGCCTGGTCGACGGCCGCTATTCGCTCACCGAACGTCAGGTCGACGCCATCCTTGAACTCCGCCTCTACCAGCTGACCGGTCTCGAAATCGACAAGGTCGAGGCCGAGTACAAGGAGTTGATGGAGCGGATCAAGGACCTGATGGACATCCTCGCCCGCGAAGCCCGCGTGCTGGCGATCATCAAGGCCGAGCTCAAGCAGATCCGGGACAAGCACGCCACCCCGCGACTCACCCAGATCGTTCCCGACGAAGGCGACATCGCCATCGAGGACCTGATCGCCAACGAAGGCGTCATCGTGACGCTGACGCACAACGGGCTGATCAAGCGGACCAACGTCGCCTCCTACCGCTCCCAGAAGCGCGGCGGCAAGGGCGTCATTGGCATGTCCACCCGCGAGGCGGCGACCCCCGAGGACGCGGACTTCATCGAGCGCCTCTTTACCGCGTCCACGCACGACTACCTCATGTTCTTCACGAACCTGGGTCGCGTTTACGTGGAGCGGGTCCACGAAATCCCGGACATGGGTCGTGCGGCCAAGGGACGTTCCATTGCCAACCTGCTGGAACTCCGCGCCGACGAAAAGATTCAGGCGCTGGTCCGGGTCGGAGCCAAGTATGGCGCCAACAAGGAGGAGCAGACCTGGCAGCAGACGAATGAGCTGTTCTTCGTCACCCGCCAGGGAACGGTGAAACGCACCGCCCTCTCGGATTTCCAGAACGTCCGCAAGGGCGGCATCATCGCCATCAACATCGAGGCGACCGATGCCTTGGTGGATGTGAAGCTGACCTCCGGCAACAACGAGGTGGTCATCATCACCCGCGAAGGCATGAGCATCCGCTTCCACGAGGAGGGCGTCCGCTCCATGGGCCGCTCGGCCACCGGCGTGAAGGGGATCGAACTGGAGAAGGCCGACGCCGTCGTCGCACTGGCCATCATGGACCCGAACGCCTCGCTCCTCGTTGCCGGCGAGAACGGCATCGGCAAGCGCACGGAGTTCGAGGAGTACCGGATCCAGTCCCGCGGCGGAAAGGGCATCATCACGATGAAGACCGGCGAGAAGACCGGGGCCGTCGTGGGAGCCCTGACCGTGCTCGACGGCGACGAACTCATGCTCATCACCGTCGGCGGCCAGATGGTCCGTATCCCGGTGAAGGGAATCCGCGAGGCGGGCCGGAATACGATGGGCGTGAAGCTCATCGACCTCGCTCCGAAGGATCGGTTGCAGGCAATCGCGCCGGTCATCTCCGAAGGTCAGGAGGACGATGCCGTCGGCGAGCCCGGGTTGCCCATTGGGTGATTTCGGGGCGCAACCGGTGCGGAGTATTGGAAGAAGATAGCCCAGCGCGTGAGCGCTGGGTTTTTTGTGTGGAAAGGGCACGAGTCCCGGGAAGCTTCCCGACTTATTCGGGCCCTCAGTGGAACGCGTCTAATCCTTCCCTCTTCTGGGAAGGTATAGGTCCTGGGTGGTGGCGTGGGGCACCGACAGACCGGCGAGGGATTCCATGAGTCGCTCCACCTGTGGCTCCGGGAGTCCGTAGCGTAGGAGGAAGCGATCACGGAATATCCGAGTGAATGCCCACCGGAGGTCTTGCTCATCTCGAGCCAGCGTCTCTACCAATGGGGCATAGACCTCCTTCCCAGGTCCCTCGGACATCGACTTCTGAAGTCCTTTGAGGAAGTCAGACATCTCGCTGGTGCAGGCAACGAAGCGGAAGCACTCCAGCAAACATTCGCTGCCTGGATCGATTTCGAGACCCGAGTCCGCCAACGCCGACCGCACCTCCTTGAATCCGGGAATGGATTCGTTTCTGGCATAGAGCTCTGCTAGTGTAGTGTCTCAGAAACAGCTGGAGTTATTTTCCCTTTGTTTTGCGCATTCTCGCGCTCGTGCAACCTGGCTTGATTCCTTCCAAAGTCTGTTGGCAGCGACTCAGCTTCTCCACGATTGAATCTACCGTCGCC
>CAIMMI010000059.1 GCA_903842505.1 uncultured Verrucomicrobiota bacterium
AAACGTGGTTCAACGCGGTGACGTCAATGTCACCCTGACGGTAAACCTTGGAGAGGTCGTGGACCTGTACGATGGGATCGAGCGCCATAGGACGCACCACTACTAGGCGAACTCTCCCGTCGTAGCAATCCCTCAGCCGTGTCCATGCAGTAGCAGCCTCACCCGGAGCCGCGGAGAGCTCGGAGAGAGAAGCCGGTCACGAATGTTCGAGGGTCGGCAACCATTCACCAAACGGTGACTGCCCAGCTTACCAGCCAGGTGTGCTTTTCCCTCCGCGTCTCCGCGTCTCCGCGTGAACCTGTCCCTGCCTTCAACGGCATGGATACGGCTCAGGGCTTCGGCTTGGCTGCCTTGGAAGCGCGATTGGCCTTGTCGGCCTTCGCCGGATCCGGATGAACGACGTCGTTCGTCGTGTAGTTGGAAGGACCCGGAACGCCCAGGTCCCAGGCCCGCGGATTCAGGCTCAACTCCCGCGTCACCCGCGCCGAAATCGCCTCGGCCTCCTTCGGCGTGTTCACGATGAACGGACGGATGATCACCACCAGTTCCGAACGTTGCTTGGACTTCGAGTCCCGACGGAACGCCGCCCCCAGAACCGGCACCCGGCTCAGGTACGGAACTCCCGACCGATCCACGGACTCCGTCTCCTCGATCAAGCCACCAATCACCACCGCCTGCTCATGCTGGGCCATGAACGTTCCACTCACCGTACGGGACTGGACCGTGTCCACGGCCTGGCTCCGGAATCCACCGCCCTCGGTCGGAACCGGAATCGTCGCGCCGTTCTTCCGCAACGTGGAATTCTCCTGCACCAACCGCAACGTCACCGTGCGGTCCGCATTGATGTTCGGGGTCAGCAGGAGCGTGGTTCCCACCGGCCGAAACTCGAGATTCGCATTCGCCGCCTGCGAGACCACTCCATTCCCACCCGTCGGAATCGTGCTCCCACCCGTGAAACCCCGCGTGATGGGAACCTCCTCGCCGACAAACACCCGGCTGACCTCGTTGTTCGCCGTCAGCAGGATCGGACTCGCCACCGCATTCAACCGACCCTTGGTTTCGAGCAACTGCATCCGGGCCCGGACATTCTGCCCGAGATACTGAAACACCAAGGCCTGCGCATCCACCCCACCCCCGGTCGGATTGAAATTCGGTGCAGAACCACCGGGAACCACCGTCGGCGGAACGATCTCGCCCGTATTGAAGGCCCCGTTCGCCTGACCGTCCCCCACACTCTTCAGGAACGAATAGTCGAAGGCCGAGGTGAAACCATCCCCCAGATTCACCCGCAACACCCGCACATCCAGCAACACCATCGACTGCGGCACGTCCAACTTGCTCACCAGATTCCGGACATCCGCAATCGCACTTTCGTCCGCCGTCCGCACCAGCAACTTGTTCTGCCGACGAAGAACCGTGACGTGGATCGTCACCCGACGACCGAGCGATTGATCCAACTTTTCGACCGCCGACCCGAGTTCCCCGTTCTGCTGCGCATCCGACAACACCTGGACCTGCTCGGCATTGAGGTTGGGATTCGTCTGAATCGACTGGGGTTGGACGGCCTGCGACGGCGTTCGCCGACGCTGGCTCTGCCCACCGCCAAACCCACCCATCCCACCCATCCCCATTCCCATGCCCATCCCGCCCATCCCCATTCCCATCCCGCCCATCCCGACTCCCCCCATGCCGCCCATACCACCACCGCCTCCGCCGCCTCCACCCCCCTGACCACTGGTGGACATCCCCAGACCCGTTGCCCGCTGGTCGAGGACATCAAAACGCATCATCCGCTGCTGCAACTCCATCATCGACTCCATGTCGTTGTCACCCGTGCTGACTTCCACACGGTCGCCAAACAGGTCCGCGATCGCGTTCGCGATATCCAGGGCGTTCGGATAGAGAAGCGTGAAAATTTCGGTCCGCTCGTCCCGGAAGGACGCGAGGTCCTTGCGAAACTCGCCGACGGTGTAGACCCGGATGATTCCCGTCTTCTCGTCCGGCCGCAGCCAAAGCCCATTCGCCGTGCACATCGTTTCCAGCACGTCCTTCACGGCGAGATTCGACAGATACAGGGTCACGCTGTTGGTGGCAGCCGCCGTCGTGGGCGCGATGTTCAGGCCCGTCAACCGCGACAACGAGCGCGCCACCTCACCAAACGGCACCGAATGGATGTCAATCAACTGAACCATCCGTTCCGGAGCCTTGGTCAACCGAAACGCTTCCACTTCGGTCGGCGTCGCATTCGTCCCCACGCCCTGGATCTCGATCTTCAGCAATCGACTCGGTCCAGCAACCGGATTGCCGGACTGGAGCATCTGCTGCAAACCCGCTCCAGCGACGGTCGGGTCCCGCAAGGCATTGCTGGCCGGATTGACCCGCGCGTCCGCGGTGTTCTGGGCAACCGCCGCGCCACCTGCCAGGGCGAGCACCAAAGCTACTTTCACAAGATGGGAACCGGACGACATAAGGGATTCGGGAGAAATCATTTTTGGGAGCCCGCTGCGGCGTAAATGGTCAGAAAGAAGGTGATGTAGACGAACCCAACCACGCCTCCGACAAAGACGATGATCGCCGGTTCCACGATGGCGGAAAGCTG
>CAIMMI010000060.1 GCA_903842505.1 uncultured Verrucomicrobiota bacterium
CCCCCCTCCGCGCCCACAGCGCCTCTGCGGGAGACCCGCCCCGTCGTCCCCCATCTGTGCAATCCGTGTAATCTGTGGATCACCCACTTTTCCTCCCCTCCCCCAAAATCTGTGGCCGACTCGCCCCGGCAAATCCTCTAGCCTCTGTGGAGCCACACGCATGACCGGTCTTGATTTCATCCCGTACGGCCCTGCCGCCGTCCTCGTCCAACTCGACGACACGCTGCGTCCCCACGCCGCCACCCTCGTCCACCATCTCGCCCGGCGCATCGCGGACGCCGCTCCCGAAGAACTGGTGGAGATCACGCCCGGGTTCTCGTCCGTCCTCCTCCGCTTCCAACGCCGAGCCGCCAACCCCGCCCGAATCCTCGAACTCCTCGGCGAACTCCCCGCCCCGGATTCGGTCGGCCCCGTTCCCGGCCGCCAGCACACGATCCCAGTCCGATACGACGGACCCGACCTCGCCGAAGTCGCCCATCGCCACGGCCTCTCCACCAGCGAGGTGATCCAGCGGCACACCGCCTCCGAACTTCAGGTCCGCTGCCTCGGCTTCATGCCGGGCTTTGGATACCTCTCCGGCCTCGATCCCACGCTCCACACCCCGCGCCGCGACTCCCCGCGCACCATCGTCCCCGCGGGAAGCGTCGCCATCGGCGGCGAACACGCCGGCATCTATCCCGTCCCCAGTCCGGGCGGCTGGAACCTGATCGGCTCCACCTCGCACCGACTGTTCAACCCGACCGCCACCCGCCTCGACGAACAGTTCCTCCTCGCCCCCGGCGACCGCGTCCGCTTCGCCGCCAGCAGTGATTCCGGCACGCCCGCCTTTGACCCCGCCCGCTGGACCACCCCGTCCATGGCTTGGCTCCGCGTGAAGTCCACCGGCGCCATCCTCGGCGTCCAGGACGCCGGCCGCCCCGGCCTCGCCCGATTCGGGGTCGCCACCGGCGGCGCCCTCGACCCCGCCGCCCTCCACTGGGCCAATCGGCTCCTCGGTAACCCCGATGCCGCCCCAGTCCTCGAATTCGCTGGCGGCGGCCAGATCTTCGAGGCCCTCACCCACCTCACCGTCGCCATCACCGGCGCCGATGCGGGCGCCGAGGTCCAGGCACCCGACGGCACCGTCCGCACGCTCCGCCCGTGGGGCACGATCAATCTCGCACCCCGCGAGATCCTCCAGTTCCGCGGCCCTCGCGAAGGCGTCTGGACCTACCTCGCCGTCCGCGGCGGCATCGCCGCCCCACGCCCCCTCGGCAGCGCCTCCACCAACGCCCGCGCCGGAATCGGATGCGCCCCGCGCGCGGGCGACACCCTCGCCGGCACCGCCCACGACACCCTCCTCGGCGACGCCACCGGATCCCGCCGCACCGACCCCACCCGCATCCCCGGTCGCAACACGAACGCCATCCGAGTCTGGCCCGGCCCCCAATCCGAGAGCTTCGACGAAACCGCCCACCGCGGGCTCTTCCGCAACATCTGGCGCATCAGCCCGAAGTCCGACCGCGTCGGATACCGCCTCGACGGCCCACCCATTCCCGCGCCCTCGCGCTACCTGGAATCCGAGCCCGTCCTGCCGGGCTCGATCCAGGTCCCACCCGACGGCCTCCCCATCATCACCCTTCCCGACGGCCCCACCGTCGGCGGCTACCCGAAGATCGGCTGGGTGGACCCCCGCGACCTCTGGCGCGTCGCCCAGACTCCAGCCGGCCGCCCCCTCGAACTCATCCCCACCGGCTGGGACTAGGCCCCACTGAACAGATCAGTCGGATCCGACCGATCCGACCGATCGGTCTGATCTTCACCCCGTGCCCCACCTCGACCTCAACTGCGACCTCAACTGCGACCTCGGCGAGCACGAGGCGCCGGCCCTCACCGCCGCGCTCTGCGCCGTCGTCCAGCGCGTGAACGTCGCCTGCGGCGGTCACGCCGGTGACGACGACTCCATGCGACGCGTCATCTCCCTTGCCGCGACCCACGGCCTCCACCTCGGCGCGCACCCGGGCCAACCCGGGAACTTCGGGCGCGGCCCCGTCCATATCTCCCCGACGGAACTCGCCCACCTGATCGAAGCCCAGGTCACCCGCCTGGCCACCCTCGCTGCCGCGGCGTCGCCTGCCGTCCCGCTCTCCCACGTCAAGCTCCACGGCTCGCTCTACCACCACGCCGAGGAAAGCCCCGACGCCGCCGAAGCCTTCGTCGAAGTCCTCGCCCGCCGTTTCCCCGGCGTCGCCGCCGTCAGCCTTCCCGATCGGACCGTGGAAGCCGCCTGCCGTCGTCGCGGCGTTCCCTTCCTCGCCGAGGGTTTCCTCGACCGCGCCTACCTCGACGATGGCTCCCTCGTCCCCCGCGGCACCCCGGGCGCCGTCCTCGATTCCCCGGAACTCATCCGCGCCCGACTCCGGCACTGGCGCGAAACCGGCCATGTCCTCTCCCTCACCGGCCGTCCCATCCCCCTCCCCGTCCAGACCTGGTGCCTCCACTCCGACACCCCCAACGTCCTCAACCTCGTCCCCTCCGCTCCGTAGCCGACGACGTCAGGAGGCGATGGTCCATGCCTGCCTCGTAACCTCGTCAGCTACCCCAGCCTCCGTAGCCGACGACGTGAGGAGGCGGACCACCCCAGCCCCAACGGGGCGTCCTACGACAGCCCAGGGCAACGCCCTGGGAACCGGATCCATACAGATCCCCAAGCCCTGAAAGGGCGGACCATATCCCGGGATCTGCCCTGATCGCACCTTCCCTTCTCTACTTGGAAACGGGCTTCGTGCTCGATCCAGGCTCCGTCAAGAAATCGGGACGATCCGGAGCGCCCGGACTCCCCCGGGTACGAGCCCCGCATTGATCCGGGTATCGAAAGTGGCGAAACAGCCTCCGTGCTTTACGGCAAGTGCGAGGAGGAAATGGTCCGTAAGGTCTTTTGAGGTTGGCAACTCTGGGTAGCGACGGGCATCCGCCAGCGAAAGATCATCCGGCCAGAAACGATGCCCGGGACAGGCCAGTAGGCGCGCCAGCACCCGTCGGGCTTCCGCAGGAGAGCCAAGGGAACGAGGGTAGCTAGGATGGCTGAGGATCCGCAGGAATGCGTTCTCCGTCATCGGACAGGTCGCCCAACCTCCGGGGACGGCCTCACGCTCAAAGAAACGAAGCGCGGCACCCTCATGGGCGTGCCCCGCATCACCCAAAGCGATCAATACGCTGGCATCGAGGAGCGCGATCACCGGATCTCAGGATGGATCGCCCTGCGAACCTCTTCCTCCTCCAACTCGACCTCGACTGCCCGGACCTGCTCCGCCCGAATGCTGCCTGTCCCCTTCCGGATGCGAAGCATACCAAATGGCCCAACTTCAAATCGGGTCGGGTCTGGGTTCTCCAGCTCGGAGCTGGGTCGAATCTCGCGGCGGAGGGCACCCACAATGATCGCCTTCAGCGTGGTCTTGCGCCTCGCGGCGAGTGCCTTCGCTTCGATCAGGAGATCATCGGGAAGTACCAAGGTCATCTTCACAGTGCCGAGCACGGTATGACCGCGGAGCTGGCCGTCAAGTTCCCGGACCCTGCCCAGATCCACTGAACGCGGCAGCATCGAACTCAATCCTCCCTGCCGCCACCGGCGTCCCGAGGCGCCAATCACTCCCCTCCCTCAGTAGACGCCAACGTCAGGAGGCAGACCACCCCAGCCCCCAACGGGGCGTCCTACGCCCAGTGCGTCAGCAATGGGTCACGTCCCCATTGAACCACCCAGCCCCGGCAGGGGCGACAGAACCCACATTGCCCAGTACCCGTGCGGGAGCGTTCAAGGCCTTGCGCTGCTTGGTCTGTTTTGTTGGAGCAAATTCAGCAGATCTTGCTCCGGGTTGACGGACGAACGCGCGTCATTCACGGCGTTATTACGGGTTCAGGGTCGACGCCTTGATCCCTGATCCACATCACTGCGCGGCGTCCGGCGTACGGTTTCGGCGGCAGCCGCGTTTTCTCGTTCCTCCAACATCTGTCGACGCGCCTCCGGCCCAGCCGTGAGCATACCTATCATCGTCGCCGTCGACCTTCGATGGTTGTCATAGTACGCCCGAATCAACTCAACCTGTTCCTCTGGAAGTGCTGAGGACAGCACGGGCAGTAGCTTCTGGTAACCGCTCTCCACTGCCGCCATCTGCACCTGCAAATCGAAGACACCTTCGGCACCCGTGCTGGGCCGAGGTAACGGATCATAGGGACCACCATTATGTACCACCGTATAGGCCCCGCTTTCGCGGATAGCCTGCTGTATGGTGCTCATCGCCTCCGGATCCAACACCATCCCCCTCCTCTTCGCGAAGGCACCGATGGACTTCATTTCCCGTTGGGCGTTTTTCGATTCCTCATACTCGCGAAAGCGCTTGTACTCGGCCTCACCCAGCTTCTCCCGCATCGTGGTGTCGAACGCTTTCCGATGGTCCATCAGATCCATGCGGCTATCTCCAGCGATGATGGACAGGTCAAGCACGGCATCCATTCGCTTCAGCACATCTTCAACATCCTGAGCGGACATTCCCAGGTCACCCAGCATGGCTTGGTACTCCAGCCGGTTTTTCTCGCTTTGCTTTAGTACGCGCTCTTCGCGCAGGGCTCCGTTTAGGTATGGGTATTCCTTGGGGAACAGGGTCGGGGCCGCCTGCACTGCCGGGGCGGATGCGACAACCTCGACCGGAGCGCGGACTGTTATGGCTGGCCCCTGATCAGAGGTGTCAGGCTCTTGCGTCACTTCCACGGTGCGGCTTGGTGCTTCAGGCTTATGAGAGGTGTATCTACCCAGCCAGAATGCGACCAGGGCCACAAGCGCTGCAGAGAGAAGCTGCTTCATAACTCGCCATTTTTCCCGCCACACATCCCCGTAGGAGCCGCCAGAGTCGGAACCTGATCGCCATTCCTGTACTCCTGCCCTTCCAGCAGCGCAAGCTTCCCGACGGCGGAGTTCGTCCACACCGTTTCTTACCCGATCTGACCGAAGACTCTGTTTGAAGGCTCCATCCTGTTCATCCTGCCAATCCTGTCTTATGCCCCCTTACTCCTTCCCCTCCCGCTGTCCCTCAAAGAACTCCACAATCTCCACCGCCGTCGACTTCCCCGCATCCCCGAGGTTCGCCGGCCACCGATGCCCACCCGTCGGCACCTCATACAGAAACACCTCGCACCCGTCCTTCGCCGTCCACGCCCGATGCCGGCGGATGCCACCCGCCACCCCCTTCACCTCGCTCCGCTCCAACCCGAACCCTCCCACCCACGCCTTGCGCACCTCCTCCACCGGCAGGTACGCGCCCCAACCATCCCGGTTCATCGGATCACCCGCCCACCGGGTTGTCGTGTCATCCACCCTGTTGACCGCGAGCACCGGAATCCGCGCCGCCGGACGCAAGCCC
>CAIMMI010000061.1 GCA_903842505.1 uncultured Verrucomicrobiota bacterium
GGCGCGGAGGGGGAGGTTGTTGGGGTGGTGAGGAGGGAGTTGAAGGGCGTGGGGTGCGTCGCGGGCGGAGGAAGGAGTTCTGAGTCGAGGGCCTCGGCGGGCTCCGCGGCTCCGCGTGAGGAAAAAGGGAGTGGGATGGGAATGGTTCACGCGGAGGCGCGGAGACGCGGAGGGGGACGGTTTGGGGGCGTTGAGTGGGGAGTCGAAGGGCGTGGGGTGCGTCGTGGGCGGAGGAAGGAGTTCTGAGTCGAGGGCCTCGGCGGGTTCCTCTCTGCGGGAGTTTCATCCTGCATCGTTCCGACTGAGTGGGTGGTTGATCACCCGATGGGTGTTCCGGCTTGGGAATTGGCCGTTTGGATTGCATGTTCGGGCGGTGCATCTGGCCCGGCTCAGACTGAGGGACTTCCGGAACTATGCTCGGCTTGACGCCGGGTTTGTTCCGGGATTCCACGTTTTGCTGGGGCAGAATGCGCAGGGGAAGACCAACATTCTCGAAGCGATCTACCTCCTGGCGACGTTGCGGTCCTTCCGGGGAGTGGGTGGGGCGCAGATGATCCGGCATGGGTCAGCCGGGTATTTTGCAGGCGCGACGGTCGTTGGGGCGGGCGAGCACGAGATCAAGGCCTACTGGTCATCGAAGGAGCGGAAACTGACCCTCGATGGGCGCCCGGTGCGGAAGCTCTCGGAGTACCTGGGGACGCTGCGGGCGGTGGTGTTCTGCACGGAGGACCTTCAGTTGGTGAAGGGCGCGGCGCGGGGACGACGTCGGTTCCTCGACCTGCTTCTGGCCCAGACGGAGCCGGGTTATCTGGCGCTGTTGCTCCGGTTCACGAAGGCCCTGCGATCCCGGAACGCGCTGCTGAAGCAGTCGTCGCCGGACGACACCCTTCTGGAGAGCTTTACGGTGGAGGTGGTCGAATTGGGGAATCAGTTGATCGAGCACCGTCGTGCGGTCCTGCCCAGGATCGCACCCGTGATCGGGCAGGCCTATGCGCAGGTCTCGCGGGGACGGGATGAGTTTGAGATCGCGTACCATCCAGCGGTGCGCGGCGACTTTGCGGTGGAATTGGCAAAGTCCCGGTCGCGGGAACGGGTCATGCGAACAACCCTGGTGGGGCCGCATCGGGACGAATTGGTGTTGAGGTTGAACGGGCAACTGGCGTCCGCCTACGCCAGCGAGGGACAGAAGCGGACCATCGCCATCGCGCTCAAGATGGCGCAGGCCGAGCACCTGGGGGCGGTGCACGGCGTGATGCCGGTGCTCTTGATCGACGACGTGATGGGGGAGTTGGATGCAGCGCGGCGCGCGGGGTTGATCCCCTTGTTGCAACGGGCGCATCGGACGGGCGGGCAGGTCTTCATGACCTGCACTGAGGAGAACTGGCCGCAGGAACTGGGTGCCGAGTTGCACCGATGGCGGGTGGACCAAGGGGCGCTGGCGGGGTTGGGGGGGACGGTCAATCCCGGGTGATCGCGCGCAGGCGGGTTTCGAGGTGCGCGCGAAGCCGTTCGAATTCTTCGGTAGAGATGTCCCGCGGGACGAGGATCGGTTCGTCGAACGTGACGTGGCAGCGGCTGAAGGGGAGGGGAATCTGGAAGCCGTCCCAGCTGCCGAGGGATTTCTTCCGGGGAAGGTGATACGCCATGGGCACGATGGGCAGGCCGCTGAATTGGGCGAGGACGAGGATTCCCTCCTGCACGTGGTAGCGGGGGCCGCGGGGGCCATCGGGGGTGATGGCGATGTCGCAGCCGCGTCGGGTCAGTCGGAGCAAGTCCCGCAGCGCCTGGGCGCCGCGGCGGGAGGAGGATCCGCGGGCGGGGATCGCCTGGAAAAGTTCGAGGATGTAGGCAATGAGGCCTCCATCGCGGGAGGCACTGACGAGCGTGCCCAACCGCCGTTCGGGCTTGCCGCGGGTGATGTACCGGAAGATGTGGGGCGAGAGCAGGATCCGGTTATGCCAGGCGGCATAGATGACGGGTTGGTGGTGGTCCGGGGCGAGGACGCCACTGCGATCTTCCCAGGACCATCGGAGGGTCGAGGCCAGCGCGCAGGTGGCGCCATAGGCGATCAGGCCGGCGAGCTTGCCGTGCCAACGGGCCTGCGCCGGGACCACGGGTCCGGATGTCGGGGCCGGCTTCGAAGGCGTTTTCGCTGGGGAAGGTTCCATCAGGCGGGTTTGCGCAGGCAGGCCCGCACGAGTTTTTCGACGGGCGCATCGGGTCCGAGGAGGGCGGCCGCGCCGCGGACGGCTTCCTGGGCCTCGGCCGGCTTGAACCCCAGGGCGACCAGGGCGGCGGCGGCATCGGCAAGCCGGGCCTCGGATTCGGGCAGGACGGCGCGGGAGGAGCCGGGCGCCGTGGGGTCCACGCCGAAAGCGGCGATCTTGTCCTTGAGTTCGACGACGATCCGTTCAGCGGTCTTGCGACCGACGCCGGAGACGGAGGACAGGGCCTTGACGTCCTGGGCGGCCACGGCGGACCGGAAGGCATTCACGGAAAGGCCGGACAGGATGCCGAGGGCGATCTTGGGGCCGATTCCACTACGGTGTGGATCAGCAATCGGAAGAGATCGCGTTCGGCGGGCGTGATGAACCCGTAGAGCGTGTGGGCATCTTCCCGGACGGCGAGGTGGGTGAGGAGGCGGACCTCCTGACCGACGGGAGGAAGGCGGTCGAAGGACGAGAGCGGAATGAGGACTTCGTACCCGACGCCCTGGACGTCGATGACGGCGACGGAGGGGAGAGCGTCGGCGAGTTTGCCTTGGAGGTGGTGGATCATGGGTGGAGTTCCTGCTTGGACTTCCGGACCAGGCGGACGTCGCCGATGACCATGGATTTGTCCACGGCCTTGCACATGTCGTAGAGCGTGAGGGCGGCCACGGTCACGGCGGTCAGGGCTTCCATCTCGACGCCGGTACCGGCGGTGATGCGGGTGGTGGCGGTGATCGCGATGCGGTCGCGGGAATCGGGGATGGAGAAGTCGACCTCGCAGTGGGTGATCGGGAGCGGGTGGCAGAGCGGAATGAGTTCCCCGGTGCGCTTGGCAGCCTGGATGCCGGCGATGCGGGCGGTGGCGAGGACGTTGCCCTTGGCGACCTGGTTCGACTCGATCAGGGCGAGGGTAGAGGGCAGGAGGCGGATCTCGCCGCAGGCCTCGGCCTCGCGGAAGAGGGCCGGCTTCCGTGTGACATCCACCATGCGCGCCTCGCCGCGCGCGTCGACATGTGACAGTTCGCTCACCGGGCGTGATGCTGCATGGAATCGGCGAGGGTTCCGAGGGCGGAGTTGAGGGTAGGGAATTTCACGCCGTCTAGGGCCGCGGCAGGAGTCGTCCGAGGGCAGGGCGCGCTCCGGCGACCGGAAGGTAGCAGGCCTGGGAAGGGTGGCTGAGGCGGGTGCGGTCGGAGAGCGGAATCACAACGACCTGTTCGCGGGCCTCGGTCGCGGTGACTTCAACCTGACGCTCGGTCCAACCGGATCGGACGAGCACGGAGTAGCGGGTGCCGGGGATGACCTCGAACGGCAGGATGTCGTTCATGTCGGCGGTTTCCTCGCGGCTCTGGCCGGATCGCACCGGACCGGTTGGGCTGGATTCGAGGAGGAGGACGTCGGACTTCACGCGGGTCCCGGCGGGTTGGTCGAGCACCTGGACGAGCAGGCGGGGTTTGCCGTCCTTGGGAGTGGTGGATTTCGGTGTGTAGCGGTCGGTGACGTTGACCGAGGGGACCCACTCGATGTTCCTGGCCCAGACCATGGGGAAAGAAACGCCGGTCTTGCGAAAGCTGCTGGCGTAGATCGCGTGCCGAGGTTCGTCGCGCCTGGCCTGCGAGGCGTCGTGGACGAACCATCCGCGGTCGAGTCCGGCGGGATCGGGTTCGGCAGCGCCGACGAAGTGCCAGTCGCCATCCCAGACTTCGACCCAGGTGTGGTTGCCGCGCATGTTGGCCCAGAGGGGAGTGCCGACGATGCGGGCGGGGACGCCGACCGAGCGGCAGGCGTCGGCGAGCAGGACGGAAAGGCCGGTGCAGGTGGCCATGCCGCTTTCCATGGTCTCGAGCGGGCTTTGGTCGGGGCGCTTGCGCTTCGTGGAGTACTTCACCTTCACGAGCGGAAAGAGCTTCTCGTTGATTCGCCGGGCGGCCTCGCCCGGGGTTTTGCAGCCTTCGACGAGGGGCAGGCTGAGTTCACGGAGTCGGGGG
The DNA here is from genome assembly GCA_903842505.1 of uncultured Verrucomicrobiota bacterium. Classification (GTDB taxonomy): domain Bacteria; phylum Verrucomicrobiota; class Verrucomicrobiia; order Limisphaerales; family UBA9464; genus UBA6176. Next base: position 4,199 of record CAIMMI010000061.1, read on the forward strand.
CGCCAGAGGTCGCGGGTCTCGTTGACGCAGGCGTAGGGAAGGATGTCGTTGAGGAAGACATCGGCTGGGATCTGCGCGGCCCACGGAGCCGAGGACATGGCCTCGTAGGCGAGGGCGGTGTTGGTGGCGACGAGACCGGCATCGATCCGACCGAGGTCGGGTTCGGGCATGTTCTCCAGAAGGAACCGCATGCCCTCGCGTTGCGCGGGCGGGGTGGCCAGGAGCATGGGTTCGAGGTTGGCCCGATTGGTGCCGGCCTGGGAAAGGGCGGTTTCGACGGAATCCGGCCACCAGCGCTCGGCGGCGGCGAGGGGGAGGAGCGACGCCGTGCCCAGGACAGCGATGGCGCCGAGCGCCCGGCGGAACCGACGGAAGAAGCCGTGATCACGAACCATGCCCAAGGATGGGGAGGTTCGGGACGGGCCGCCATGGGAATGTGGCTTGGGTTTGGGTTGGGGCAGAGCGCGTCCTGACAACCGCGGATCCGGAGGGAGAAGGGCAATGGGTCGACCCCATGGTCCTGCCCATTCCGGCGATACGGGTAACGCCCCATGGCTGGGTCGCTTGGATATAGCCTAAGGATGTCCATGGATGAGGAAGCTCTTTCTCTCGAGTTGGCTTAAGGGGTTGAGGTTGAGGTCACGCGGAATGAGCTCCTGAGAAGAAATGTATAAAATGAAAACCTTCCATGATTCAGCACTTCAGATCCATTCCCGCGGCACTCATGCCATCGGCCCGGGTCGACACGAGGTCCGCCGGTTCGTTGCCCTTTTCTCCCTCGTCGCCCTGTCCGGGTTGCGAACGTTCGCCGACGCCTACACGGGAACAGCCTTTCCGGTAGCGGTTCCGGTTCCGGGGGTTCTGTGTACCAACGAATCGGGACAGGTCTCGCTCAAGGGCAACGTCCACGTCCTGCGCGTCCAGGCGACCGATCCGAGGCAGACGGGACGGCTTCAGGCGGCAATGGATCTAACCTATCAAGCCGACGGGACCGCGATCTTTGCCGGCAAGGCAGCGCAGGAGGTTGGCACCTGGGATTTGGCCGACCCGATGAATCCGCGATTTATCCCGACCGGGGGCGTTTGGGATATTCAGTATCGCGGGGTGGCACAGGCCGACAACAGCAACCAAACCACGCTGATGGGCCTTGGTATTGGTGGTGCGATTGAGGGGTTGCGCATGGAAGAAATCGTGAGGCGCGGCCCGGGCGTGGTCTTCGATCCTGCGATCGCGTACGTCGGTGCTGGAGTCATGCTGACCCCGCCGAAGGATGCCATTGTGGTCATGGACAATTTCAACAATCCGCCGGCGCCCAGTTGGTCCACCGGGGCTGGGGATGGGACGATGGCTCTCCTTGAGACCGGGGGAGAGTTGTTGATCCGGGGACACTGGCCATTGATCCACACGCGGACGGGGCCTGATACGTCCGCTTTCACGAGTCCATTGCGTCCATGGACTGTGCGGGCGGGTCAGACCCTGGAAACCCGGGTGGACCTGGTGAAGCTTTCCGGTCCTGAGGCCGGCGCGGTTCTGGCGTTATACCATGACAACTCCGAGGGCTACTTGATGGTGAAGGGTTCCAACTATGTGATCCTCGCCAAGCAGATCGGTGGATTGTGTTTTCTGAGTGCCGAGAGGGTCATGACTCCCAATACGAATGTGGTCATGACGCTCGCAGTGACGCCGGCGGGTGCCCACCTTCTCGTCACGGCCCGGATCCTGGATCGGGGGCCTGGCGGGTCCGTGCTCTATGAGCACAGCGTTCTCGACACCTCGGCCGCGGATGGGAGTCTGACAGCAAGCCAAGTGCAGGCAGCTACCGGTATGGCGCTTCAGGATCTCCGGTCGGATTCCGCTGGTTCCTCATGGACCAGCGGGACGTCAGCGACCCTGATGGTTTATCAGTATACCGATGGCACCCTGCCGGGAGTGGAAGGCACGTTCGACAACTTCGAGTTCCGGACGTATGAGGTGCCACAGGTGGCTGTTGAGCGAACGGTGCGGCTGAGTTGGCCCGAATCCGCGGTGGCGGACTACGGTTTGGAGTCGGCCTCGACCGTTGGAGGGCCTTGGTTGCCGGTCATCACTCCGGCGTTGCCTGGATTCAAGCAAGTGACCGTTCCGGCTTCCCGGGAACTCCAGATATTCCGTCTGCGGGAATTGCCCTGATCCGCCCGACGTTGCCATCCCGCCTGAGAACAGGAACGGGGTGGCGACGTCCTCGTTGTCTTGGGAAAGGGGGCATCGGGAATGCAGGTTGGACAATGGCGGTGAGGGTGTTTGGATGGTCGCGGGTTCCATGAGTGATTCGATGCTTCATTACGCGGCGCAGCGTCGGCACCTGCTGGATCGGCGGGGGTTCCTGGGGCATGCGGCGACCTCGCTGGGCGGGGTGGCGCTCGCCAGCCTGTTGGGACGGGATGGGTTGTTGGCGGGGGGCGGGTTGCCGGTGATCGATCCGGCCCGTCCCTATGCGCCGAGGCGTCCACATGGGGTTGCGAAGGCTCGGCAGGTGGTCGTGATTTTCTGCGCAGGCGCCGTCAGCCAGTTGGAGACCTGGGACTACAAACCGGAGTTGATCCGGCATGACGGGAAGCCGATGCCGGGCGGTCCGGCGGTGACATTCCAGGGGCCTGCCGGTGAATTGGCCCGGCCGCAGTTCGAGTTCCGACCCCGTGGACAGTCGGGAAAGATGGTTTCCGACCTGATTCCGCATCTCGCGGAGTTGACGGACGACATCGCCTTCATCCATTCGCTGACCAGCAAGAGCAACACGCATGGGCCGGCGGAGAATTTCCTGTCGACGGGTTCGGTGCTGGATGGATTTCCGAGTCTGGGTTCGTGGGTGAGCTATGCGTTGGGCAGCGAGAACCAGGATCTGCCTGCGTACGTCTCGATCCTGGATCCGCGTGGCGTTCCGCAAAACGGCGCGAACAATTGGGGGCCGGGCTTCCTGCCGGCGGCGTTCCAGGGAACGACGTTCAGTGCCCAGGATCCGGTGCGGCATCTGGCGGCGGCCGGGGTCGGGCCTGAGGCGGATCGGGCGTCTCGGGCGTTGCTGCGGGAGTTGAACGATCGGCACCTGGAAAAGCACCCGGGCGACGGCAAGCTGGCGGCGCGGATCGCGAGCTATGAACTCGCGGCGCGGATGCAGATGAGCGTCCCGGAGATCAGCGACCTGTCGACGGAACCGGCCCACATCCTCCGGAGCTATGGCGCGGATGACACGGCGAACCCGACCAAGGCGGCCTTTGCGAAGAACTGCATCCTGGCGCGACGCCTGATCGAGAAGGGGGTCCGGTTCGTGCAGTTGTTCAACGGGGCGTATGCGAGTGGTGGGGAGTTGAACTGGGACGGACACAGCAAGCTCAAGGAACAGTACCTGCGGCACGCATCGATCCTCGATCAGCCGGCGGCTGCATTGATCCGGGACCTGCGTCAGCGCGGATTGCTGGAGGACACGCTGGTGGTGTGGTGCACCGAGTTTGGTCGGATGCCGTTCTTCCAGAAGGGGGCGGTCGGCCGGGACCACAATCCGGATGGGTTCACGTGCTGGATGACCGGAGCAGGCGTCCGCGGTGGCGTGAGTCACGGAGTGACGGATGAGTTGGGCAAGAAGGCGGTCCAGGACGTGCATCCGCTGTATGATCTCAACGCGACGATCCTGCACCTGTTGGGGCTGAACCATGAGCGGTTGACCTTTGAGCACAACGGCGTCCAGCGTCGGTTGACGAACGTAGAGGGGGAAGTGATCCGGGAGATCCTGGGGTGAGCGGGTCGTTCCAGAGTTCCAAGATTTCAGATCCAGGTTTCAAGCTGGGCTCGCTTCGTACTCGTACCCGGACTCAGCCCGCAGGGCGGTACTCGTACTCGAACCGGAGAAGGCCTCTCGTCTGCTGAGAGGCTTCCTGGGCTCGAGTACGAGTAGGAGTACGCCCCACCCCAGGGGGCCTTGAAACTTGAATCTTGAAACTCGGAACTCCCCACCCGGCTCGTGGGGACACTCGCCCCACCGGAGGGGTGGCGATGTCGTCGTCACCTTGGGAAAGGGGTTGGGAGGGCCACGGGGACGTTGCCATCCCGTTCCGGGGTGAGCGGCGGTTGGATTCGCGGTGGCTTCCGGTTGGGGACTGGCGGTAGGTTCAGATTGTGGTCGATGGCTGGCAGCGCTCCGGAGTTCCGGAGGGGTCGAGGTCGGTCCCGGTGGTGGCGGATCACGTGCTGATCCGCCGCATCGGGGCGGGAGCCTATGGTGAGGTGTGGCTGGCGCGGAATGTGACGGGGGTGGATCGGGCGGTGAAGGTGGTGTGGCGCGCTCGGTTTGAGCATGAGCGGACCTACGAGCGGGAGTTCACCGGGTTGAAGCATTACGAGCCGATCTCGCGGCTGCACCCGGGTCTGACGGATGTCCTGCAGGTCGGACGGGATGACGCGGCGGGCTACTTCTACTACGTGATCGAGCTCGCGGATCCGGTCGGGGAAACGGGTGGCGAGGGAATGGAGGCGTATGTCCCGCTGACGCTCGGAGAGAAGGTGCGTCAACAGGGGCGGCTGCCGGTGGGCGAATGCGCGCGGATCGGGGCGTCGGTTGCCGATGCACTGGGATTCCTGCACGACCAGGGGTTGGTGCACCGGGACGTCAAGCCGTCGAACATCATCTTCGTGGGCGGTCAGCCGAAGCTGGCGGACATCGGCCTGGTGGCCGGGTTGGGTGAGGCACGGTCGTTCGTGGGGACCGAGGGCTACATCCCGCCGGAGGGGCCTGGGTCGCCCGCGGCGGATTTCTTCGGCTTGGGGAAGGTTCTGTACGAGATGGTGACGGGGCGGAACCGGTTGGACTTCCCGGATCTGCCGCGGGAGGTGTTGGACACGCCGGATGCGGCGGCCTTCTCGGAGTTGAACGAGATCATCCTGCGGGCGTGTGCGCCGGAAGCCAGGCAGCGGCATGCGACCGCTGCGGAGTTGCGGGGTGAGTTGCTGCTGGTGGACGCCGGACGATCGGTGCGGCGGTTGCGTCGCAATGCCCGGATGGCGTCGAGGTGGCGGCGGCTGGGATTGGCGGCGTTGGGGGTGGGGTTGCTGGGATTGGCCGGGTTGGTGTTCGAGCTCCGGCAGGCGTCGGAGGCGCGGGACCGGGCGTCGGCTGAGGCCCGGCAACGGCGATTGATCGAGGAGAAGGAGGTGATCGCCCGCCAGAATCTGTATGCGGCGGACATGAACCTGGCCCAGCAGGCGATTGATTCGGGGAACTACGGACGGGCCGAGGACTTGTTGGCGGCGTACCGTCCGGATTCGCGATCGGCCGACCTGCGCGGATTCGAGTGGCGACACTTGTGGCATCGGGTGCGGGGAGACAGTCGGAGCGTACTGCGCGGTCACGATCAGGTGGTGACGTCGCTCGTGCTGGGAGCGGATGGAACGACGGTGTTTTCGGGGAGCTTCGATGAGACCATCCGGGAATGGTCGATCGCGGAGCAGCGCGAGGTGCGGCGTTGGAAGTTGCCCGGGTGTGCGGTCATGGCGATGGCGTTGGATTCGGGAGGAACGCGGATCGGGGTGGAAGGGGACAACCAGTTGGCGACGGGGTTGCTGGACCTGAGGACAGGCGCGTGGGTGACCCACGCCGCATCGGGTTCGCCGAGCATCCAGTTTGCGCCTGGGGATCAGCAATTGGTGCGTGGGGCCCGGATGCAACTGTTCGAGACGAATGGGGTGGTGGAGGTGGTGGAGGTGGTGGACCGGGACCTGCGGGTGTTGCGGGTGTTGCCGGAGTCCGGTGGACGGGCGTGGTTCTCGCCGGACGGTCGGACGCTGGTGACCGGGTCGTGGGGGAACGTGCTGAAGGTTTGGAGTTGGCCGGCATTGGAACTGGCGGGTGAGTTGCCGGATGCAGGACTGGTGTTGGGGGTGGCCTTCTCCCCGGACGGAACACGCGTGGCGAGCGGTTCGAGGGACGGACGGTTGATCTTGTGGGACCTCCCCGGCCGGCGACGATTGCAGGAGCGGAAGACGCATGAGGGCACGATCGTGTGGACCGTGGCGTTTTCGCCTGATGGCCGTCGGTTGGCGAGTGGGGGCAACGACCAGGCGATCCGGATGTGGGACGGGCATTCGCTGGAGGAGTTGGATGTGCTGCGGGGACACGGCAGCGAGGTGTGGGCGGTGCTCTGGACACGGGACGGCCGGCAACTCGTGTCGGGGGGCAAGGATCAGACCATCCGCTTCTGGGACGCCGTGAGGGAGGTTCCGACCTTGAGTTTTTCGAACGTGGTCCAATGCCCGATCTTCTCGGCCGATGAACGGTTGCTTGCGGTGCGGCGTCGCGGAAGCGGGGTGACCGTGGGGGAACTGGCGACCGGGAAGACCGTGCGGAATTTCGACGCGGTGGACCTCGGCGGATTTTCGGCCGATGGCCAGAGCATCGCGCTCCTGCGGGAGGACCGGGTGTTCGAACGTCGAATGGTGGCGGACGGGCGGTTGATCGAGGAGCGGGCTGTCGGGATTCCAGCGGGTGCGTTCACCAGGCGGTTGCTGTCGCCGGATGGTCGCTGGCTGGTGGTGGGTAGGGAGAACGGGGAGGTGTTGGTGGAGGAGTTGGTGCCCGGTGGAAAGGTACGACGGTTGGAGGGACATCGGATGATGATCGTGTCGCTCACGATCTCACCGGAGGGGACGCAATTGTTGACGGGATCGCTGGATCGGACGGCGCGGTTGTGGAGCCTCGCGGATGGCGAGGTGCGGGCGACGTTTGAGGGACATCGGATGGCGGTGGCGTCCGGGGCTTTCTCGACGGATGGGCAACGGATCGCGACGGGGAGTTGGGATGATACGGTGCGGGTATGGGAGGTGGGGAGTCGTCGGCAGGTGGCGTTGCTGGGTGGGCATTCGGCGTCGGTGCATGACGTGGCGTTCTCACCGGACCAGCGGACTTTGGCGGTGCTGAGCGGGGGTGGAGTGCTGAAATTCTGGAGCGTTGCGGCGGGGCGGGAGGCAGGAGTGGTCGGCTTCGACCGTGGGCCAGGTCTGGGGTGGCTGAGTTTTTCGCCGGGGGGCGAGTGGCTGGCGGTGGCGGCACCCTCGGGAAAACTGACGCTGCTGAGGGCGCCGAGGGATGCGGCGCCGAATTCCCGTTAGGTTTCGAAGCGGCGGGCGAAGGGAAGGTTGAAATGGGGAGCGAGTCCACAGCAGTTCGGGAGATCCGGCAGATCCGCCGGATGTCCAGCGGGCTGGAGGCCACGCGTCAGAGTCTGCTGACGCGGCTGAAGGACCACGCCGATCACGAGGGTTGGCAGCGTTTCTTCGACACGTACGGTGGTGTAATCCATGGCCTCGCGTTGAAGGCCGGACTGACCGTGACCGAGGCGGAGGACGCGTTGCAGGAGACACTGGTGTCGGTGGCCCGGGAGATGCCGGGTTTCCGGTATGACCAAGCCAAGGGATCGTTCAAGGGATGGCTGTTCCAGATTGCCCGACGGCGGGTGGCGGATCAGTTCCGCAAGCGCGAACGCCAGCAGCGGCACGGGTCGGCGACGGGGCTCGATGTCGGGGAGATCGCGGATCCGATGTCGGAAGCGTTGGGGCGCGCGTGGGAAGAGGAGTGGCGTCGGAACCAGCTGCAGCTGGCGTTGGAGCGGGTGAAGGCGAAGGTGTCGCCGCGCCAATGGCAGATGTTCGACCTGGCAACGCTTCAGGAATGGCCGACGGACAAGATCTGCGCCTTGCTCGGGGTGAACGCCGCGCAGTTGTACATGGCCAAGATGCGCGTGGGACGGATGCTGAAGGCGGAGGTAGGGGAGGGCGGAGATTGAAGTTTCAGGTTTGAAGTTGGAAGGGGGCGGCCTGTTACCTTGCCCCCACGGTGAACGAGGACGGGACATCCCAGGATGACGCGAGACGGGAGGAGGCGAGGAAGATCCTCGAGGCGATCCGTCGTGATTTTGACGAGGTCCGTCCCGAATGCGCGATCACGCTGCATGAGACATTGGAGCTCGACGGATGTGGGGCTGTTCAGGCGGGTCTGGCTGCACGGAAACGGGATACGGACAAGCACTGGTGGGAGGTGCGGGATGAATGGCTCGGGGAGGTAAACGGCATTGGAGGCCTGTCGTTCCTGAACGACGCGGGGTTCCGATACTATCTGCCGGCGTATATGAGCTACTGGCTCAGGACAGGGTATGAACCCGGCTGCCTCCGTTACTTCATCGCTGGTTCCAGGAAGTACCGATACCGGCTCTTCAACGCGGCGCAGAGGGTCACGATCGCTCGATTCGTGAAGTTCGTTCACCGGAGGTTTCCGCCGTTGGGGAACCCATCGATTGAATGAGGAGAAGCCTGAGGGACTGTCCCGTCCGTCATCGTGAAGGACAAGTGGTGTCCACCATGCAGGGCCCGTCTCTCGTACCTCTGGTTTGTGGTCCGCGCCCGGGAGTTGCATGGGGGTGGTGAGAGCGCCTGAGTCGTATCCATGCGGGTGAAAGCGAAGGCAGTTTCACGCGGAGCCGCGGAGCCGCGGAGAAAGGACCGTTGGATGGAAGGCGAGGCAGTCACCTTTTGGTGAACGGTCGCCGGCGTCGAAATGTTCGGCACCCAA
>CAIMMI010000062.1 GCA_903842505.1 uncultured Verrucomicrobiota bacterium
GCAGGAAGTCGCCCACGGAGCGGGTGGGACCCAGATCGTGGGACTCCTCAAGTTGCGAATCAAACCAGGCACGTTCCTGCGGGGAGCTGACGACACGCACGATCGGCGTGGAACCGGAGTCAAAGGAGGGGTCCTTGAGAGTCTTCATCCCACTTCAGGGAAGCCTGAAAGGGGGCTCACGTCTACCTCAATCGCAAATCAGCCTGGAACCACGCTTCTTCCGCCTCCGAAAAGAAAAGGCTCTGGACATTGATCCGGCATCACCGTATTTCATCGCTTTTGGTCCAGACGTTGAATCATCCATCGCCCCGCCTGTCGGCTCGAACCAGCCATGCCTGAGACAACGACCAGACATCGGAAGGCCCCTGCCCTGAGTCCGCCGACATCGAATGCCTCTTGCCCGCCATGCCTGAGCGTCGTGATGCCGGCCTACAACGAGGCGGAAACCATCGATCAGATCATCAATCTCGTCCTGTCTCAGGAACCAGTTCAGGAACTGATCGTCGTCGATGACCGCTCCCGGGACCAGACCTGGGAGAAGCTGCAAGCCTGGCCCGCCCGCGACTCGCGCGTCCACATCCTGCGGCACGAATACAACCAGGGAAAAGGCGCTGCCCTCCGGACCGGCATTTCCAAGGCTCAGGCCGAGTACGTCCTGATCCAGGATGCCGACCTCGAATACGATCCTACCGAGTACTACCTCCTCCTCTCGCCACTCCTGCTTGACCGGGCAGACGTCGTCTTCGGCACCCGCTTTGCCGGAGGTGCCCATCGTGTCCTGTATTACTGGCACTCCGTGGGAAACCGGATCCTCACCACCCTGTCGAACATGTTCACCAACCTCGGGCTCACCGACATGGAGACGTGTTACAAGGCCTTTCGCCGCTCGGTCATCCAGGGTATCGCCATCGAGGAAAACCGGTTTGGGTTCGAGCCTGAGATCACCGCCAAGGTGGCCAAACTCAACGTCCGCGTCTTCGAGGTGCCCATCAGCTACTACGGTCGAACCTACGCCGAGGGGAAGAAGATCGGCTGGAAGGATGGCATCAGCGCCATCCGATGCATCCTCCGGTACACGATCCTCAAGTAATGCACTCCTCCTCAACCTCCGGTGTGAACGAAGCCGCCAGCACGGCCGACTTCGAATTCGCCGCCCTTCAGGAAGCCTGCAACTACCGAAAGGCCCTCGCCACCGAGTTCGGACCAGCCCTCAAGGGAAAGGTGCTCGAAGTGGGAGCCGGGGTCGGTCAGATGACCCAGGCCTTTCGGGCAATGCCCGGCGTCTCCGAGATCGTCTGCGTTGAGCCGGATTCACGCTTTCATCCTGGGTTTCTCGCGGGGAATCCCGGCGTGCGACTGATTCAGGGAATCGTGGCGGACGTCCCCGAACGTTCGGGCTGGGATGCCGTCGTCAGTGTCAACGTCCTCGAGCATATCGAGCATGACCGGGACGAACTGAAGTCCTGGGCAGCCCTCCTCCGCGAAAGGCGGGGCCGGGCATGCGTCTTCGTACCCGCCCGCCCGGAGATCTATGCTCCGATCGACAGGGATTTCGGTCACTTCCGCCGGTATACCAAGCCGGAACTCCGGGACAAACTGACCGCTGCCGGGTTCCAGATCGAGCGCCTCGACTACTTCAACCTGTCCGGGTACTTCGCTTGGTGGCTGAACTTCTGCGTCAGGAAGCAACGCACGTTCGATCCGGGCGCAGTCCGCTTCTACGACCGCGTCATCTTCCCGTTGGTCCATTGGACGGAATCCCGCGTTCTCAGGCCCCCCATCGGTCAAAGCCTCATCGCCATTGCGCGGGCGTTGTGAGGTCCTTCGTGCTCTAACGGCGAACGGCGATCCTCAGGGCTTCCGCCAGTCCACAGGCGAAGCCCATCCCGGCAAACATACCGACCGTCATCCCGAGCCAGGCCAGGACGAACTGCTGCGGATGTCCAGGGCCCGCCCACTGGAGGATCAGGTCCGCGCCCAGGTTCATCCCAGCCATCATGCCCGCGGCACTCAGGACGGCAGCCGCCCACCGGTTCCCACCCGCCCCCAGATCGGGCAGCGAACGCCACATCCACGGAAGCCCGCCAGCAACCATGCCTACCCACATCCAGGGCACCTTCCACCCAGCCTCGAAGTAACGGTGGGACTGACAGCAGAGGCAGACCCCCTCCCGCATGACCGGCCCCAACCCGGCGTCCACCCACCACCCCACCAGCATCAGCAGGTTTCCAGGCCCCAACATCGACCACGTCATCTTCCCGACCCGACCCGACCTGAAATCAGAGAATCGCCAGATCGCCAGCGTACCCAACCCGATCGCGAATCCGGACCAGGTACGCCAATCCAGAGCCCCCAACCACCCCAGGATCGGAATCTGGAGCATCAGCGAAACCGGGATCACCCACCGATCCCAACCACCGTCACCCGCGTCGTCCTCGCAGTCCCGCGTCGCACCGCGGACCGCCTGCCAGGTCACCATCGAACTCGATCCAAGCATCAGGATGGCGGCCAGCACCGGATGCAAC
>CAIMMI010000063.1 GCA_903842505.1 uncultured Verrucomicrobiota bacterium
GCGTCAGGTGCGGAGCACCGCCAGAAGATAGCCCAGCGCGTGAGCGCTGGGTGACCAGGTAGATGGGTCACAAGTCCCGGAGGGGCGATAGAAGCCCGGAGATTGTGCGGACAGGCGGCGCGTGAGGAATGGTCGGGCTTGAGGATCTGTCGCCCAATCCGGGGCTTCGATTCGATGGGAACGGAAACCCACAGCTCACGCTGTGGGCTAATGTCTTTCGGTGCTGCGCACCTCTTGCCCGAGCGAAGGTTCCCGGGCTTCCGTCCTCACTTCCCCGGAGCCGGAGTCGGGGCCGGGGCCATTGGGATCGCGCCGAGGTCGAGGACGCTGTCCGGGGCGGAACCCTCGGGGATGGTGAAGGATTTGGTGCCATTCCAGGCCTGGCTGGGTTGGCCGTCCTTGAGCACATAACCCACCGCGGTGAGGTCATACGTGCCGGCCGGGACGTCCTGGCCTTCGAAAGTTCCGTCCGGTCTATACGTGCACTGGTAGTGCCGCATCTGCTGCATGGCCTTCTGGAACTCTGGATCCTGAACGAGCTTCTGGATCTCCTCCCGGGACATGGAGGGGTTCGGCTTCCAGCGGGAGGCCGTGGTGATGGCCACGTGCCACTGCATCCCGGGAATCTGGGAGGCCTCTCCAAGGATGAGTCGTCCCTTGACCGTGCTCCCGTCGACCACGATGTCGACCGTCGTCGTCTGCCCGGGTTCGATGACGATGTTCTGGATCGGGCGATGGGCCCAGGAGTTGCCGCCGGACTGGACCAGGCGGATGAACTGATGGTTTCCAGCGGGGACCTTGGCGAAGCTGAACCGGGCGCCTCCCGGGGTTGGGTTCTGCAATCCGCCCCAGTTTCCTGAGATGCCCGTGTATCCTCCGTTGGCACCCGTGAAGAGCTGGACGTTGATCCGGGCCATGCCGTCTTCGTCCACGCGTCCTCGGTAAGTTCCTTCGACGGCCCCGAAGGGCAGGAGTCGGATGCGGCGCGTCTGCTGGAATTCCTCGACCTTCATGAAGCCGAAGCCGGAAGAGGCCGCAGCGGCGACACCTTCGGGATTCTGGGCCGGGGTGAGCTTGAAGGAGCCGTCAGCGCCGGTGACCACCACTCCTCCCTCGCGCCAGGATTCGAGCCGGTCGCCCTGGAGCAGGACGTTTTCCTGCATGCTGACCAGGGCCACGGTGGCGCCGGCGACGGGCTTTCCAGCGGCATCGACCACGACCCCGGACCAGTCCGCCGCGGGTTTGAGCCGGATGGTCATCTGGATCACGCCGTTGACGGCGGCCGGGATGGGTTCGTCCACGGGTTCGTGGGTGGGCGAGGTGATGTGGAACTTGTCGTAATGATCTTGGCCGATCGAAAACGTGAAGCGCCCGTTCGCGTCGGTGAAACTGCGCGCGTCGCCGTTCGCCCACCAGTTGCCGCGCGGCTCCAGACGGAATTCCTTCACGGGTTTGCCGGATTCGGCGTCGATGACGACGCCCTCGACCTCGCGAGGCTTGTTCATCACGACCGTGGCAGATTCGTCAGGCTTGATCTTGATGCCGGATTTTCCGGCGTACCCATCCTTCTGGAATCGGAACGGCATTTCGAAGTCCGGTCCGGAGTCCCAGGTCCAGGTGCCGTCGGCGCCAGTACGCGTGCTGAACTCGGTGAACTCGTTGGTGAGCTCGTTTGCATCTGGACCGTGGACGGTATCGACGGCGAGCCAGACGTCGGCGAGAGGCTGATTGTCGGCGTCGGTCACCACGCCGCTGAAGAGCCGGGATGGCTTCATGGTCAGCGTGATCTCGGGCGTCTTGTCCGTGATGGTGATCTTCTCACCCACCGCACCCAGACCTTTGGCCCGCGCGGTGACGATGGTTTCGCCCAGTTTCTGCCCGCCGATGCGGAACCGGCCGGCGGCATCGGTCTTGCCTTCCCGGGTGTTGCCCGAGAATCGCTGCCCGACGCGCACCTCGGCGTTGGGCACGGGCTGTCCATCCGGGTTCAGCACGACGCCCGAGACGAAGAGTGCCGGTATCAGGCGCATCTCGTGTCGCTTCTCCAGGAGCGCTTCCTCGACGCCCGAATCCTGCGAGACACCGCTGATCGACACCTTGACGTAGTCGTCGTGGGTGAAGTGGATACCGATGCGATTGAAACGGTTCTTCGGGACAGCCCCCACTTCCCAGCGGCCGTCGGCACCGGTCTTCACCTTCTTGTTTCCGAATCCGGAGTCTTCGCCTGGCTGGCCCATGGCGTCGCTCCCGGTCCAGAAGCGGTACACTTCGACCTCGGCTCCTTCGACCGGTTCGCCGGCCTTGTTGAGGACGATGCCGCCCATGGTGGCACCGCCATGGAGACGAACGGTCACGAAGGCGGGGACCGGCTTGGTGCCGGAGAACGCGAATCGATGTTTGGTAGCGCTGTAGTCCTTGGCGGAGGCCTCGACGGTGACCTCGGTGATGGCTTCGTCGGGAAGGAGGACGTCGGCCACGCCGCTGCCATTGGCGGTGTAGTTGCGATCGGCGGAGAACGAACCCGTCGAGATGGAAGCCTTGACCGAGGCCCCACCGACGACGTTGGAGGTGCCGGCGTCGATGACGGTGACGCCGAGATGCCGGGTCCACTTGGGGTCCTCGGGTTCAAGATCCGCCGAGGGATCCGGGCGCTTGCCGATCTCGAGTGGGTCGAGGGAGACGCCCAAGACGAGGAGCGAGGCGTCCTCCATCGCGCTCTGGAGTTGGAGGAAGGCGACGGACTTCGTCGGTTCCGGGTTGGCGAGCGACACGCGGTAGGCGCGCAAGGCCGCCTTGTTTTTCACGGAGTCGGCGGAGGACCAGATCACGGCGCACTTGGCGAACTTCGAGTAGACGTGGTGCGGTTCCTCGAACGGACGGCGCCACCAATCGCGGACGTGGCCGGTGTAGAGGATTGGGCTGCGCTTGGTGGTGCCGTCGGTGTAGCGCCAGATCACGTCGGCGATCCGACGGTTCGGTTCGGACGACCAAGCGGCGGTGGCGAGGAGGTGGACGGAGCCGTAGCGGTTGGTTGGAATGGGAAGGGTGACGAACTCGCGGAAGTCGCGCTTGTAGCCGACCGAGGATTTGCTCGCCAGTTGGAGCAATCCGTCGACCTCGAAATGGACGCCGCCGAGGACATTCGATCCGCGGGGCGCCTTGGCCCAGTTGCCACCGGACTGGAGATCCTTGTTCTCCGGTGCAGCGAAGGCGTTGGTGTAGCGGAGCGGGACGACGGGCGGGAGGTTGGTGGCGCTGATCTGGGCGTTCGGAGAATTGGTGGAGGCGGGTGACGGGGACTGGGCGTCGGTAAGCGTCACGGCACCGGCGAAGGCGATCAGGAGAGCCACGGGGATGCCGAGTCGCCGTCCGGGTCGGAAGTCCGCGATGTGACGGAGGCGTCGGCGGAGGTCGCCGTGGCGTTCGAGCAGTCCGATGGCGCCCGGCGTGGGCAATGGCGCGACGTCCGACCACGAGGTCAGCAGGTGCAGCAGGGTCCGACCATACGCTTCGCTCTCGTCCTTGCCGGAGGCTTCCAGCGCGATTTCGTCACAGGCCAGTTCGCGTTCCGCGCGGAGTCGGGCAAAGGCCAGCCAGACGGCGGGATTGAACCAGTGCAGGGCCTGGAGGACGGCCATCAGCCAGTTCAGGGCGATGTCACGGCGACGGACGTGGGCGCACTCGTGCAGGAGGACGTGGCGAAGTTGCGAGGGTTCGAGGATCCGTTCGAGGTCGGGAGGGACCAGCAGGGTGGGACGCAGGAAGCCGTAGAGCGCCGGCGAATCGATGCCGGGCAGGACGACGACGCGGATCGGGGTGCGCACGCCGGTCAGGTGCCGGGCCTGGTCCAGGGCAGAGGCGAGGCTGGGCGAGGAATCGGGTCGTCCGGAGGCGAAGGTCCGGTGCATGCGCAGGGCGAGCCACGCGGTCCGTCCGAGGAGGGTGATGGCTCCGGCGGCCCAGATCAGGAATGCGATGCGGGGCCACGGGATCGGAGTGGGGGTTGGCGCCTGCGGGGGCAAAGCGGCCGTCGGGGTAGGAGGTTCGAGGTCCACGGTTGCGTTCGGCGGAATCGGCGCGGCGCTCGGAAACTGGATCGGGGCGGGTAGGGGAAGAAGCGGTTGCGGGGCTGGGGTCGTCGTTGCGTGTCGCACCGGTTCCACGGGTGCCGGGAGTGTCGATGGCGTGCGCGCGGCGAGGGCCGGCTTCAGCAGGTTGAACACGGAGAAGGGAGCATCGAGGGACACAGGCAGGCAGAGTCGGAGCACGACCAATCCCCAGATCCAGCAGCGGGCCCGGGGCGTGAGCCAGGCGCGGAGGACCTGGATCAGGACGAACGCCAGCAGGGCCAGGACGGCAACCTGAGCCGTGAGCATCGCGAGGTGTTGGAGGGTCTTCATGGGGCCATGGATTTCAGGGGTTGGTGATCCACAGGTTTCACGGATTGCACAGATGGGGGCGGCGGTGTCAGCGGCGGTTCTTGCGACGGGCGAGGATCTGTTCGAGTTCGCGGACCTCTTCGGGAGAGAGGGACTCGCGCTCGACGAAGTGGGCGAGCATCGGCTTGAGGGCGCCGCCGAAGACGCGGTCGAGGAAGGAGTCAGAGGCGGAGGCGATGCACTCCTGCTCGGTGACCAGGGGCCGATAGAGGAAGATGCGGCCGTCGACGTCGTAGGCGAGAGCCCCCTTCTCGACGAGTCGGCCCAGGAGGGTGCGCGCGGTCTTGGGATGCCAGGAGGGATCGGCCTGGGCGAGTCGATCGGCGATCTCACCGGCGGTGGCGGGATGGCGGGACCAGACGGCGCGCATGACCTCCCATTCGGTGTCGGAGATCCGGGGAATGGGTTTCTTCATGGGAGGAAGGATTATCGGGCGTGGTGGGCGGCTGGATTACAAGTGTGCGTGTGGTTCTTGGATTACGGCTGTAAGTGTGGGCTGGCAAGGGATTTGTTGGGGGAGTACGGGGCTGCGGCGACTGGCGCGTGATAGGGGAACGGTAAGAGCGATCAGGCCGCGAAGGGGAGGGGCACCACCTCCACCTGAACCCTTCCGCATGAGCTGCCTATCCTCCCGGGAAAACCTCGCTCAGACGCCACTCACGGGACGTCGATCTCGACATACATTCCGGCTCGCGCCGCAAGGATCTGTTGAGCGATCCACTCACCAACGCACCGGATTCGTGGCCAACTGGTTGACCTGAGGACAATGATGGCGATCCGTCGCTCGCTCAGGTTTTGTTGATATCGGAGGTTTTGGTCGGTGATCACCAAAACATCAAAATGCTCCATTTCTGCGGTGCGGATCAGATCCCCGTTGGAGAGCTCGTTCCATCGGCATTCCCACGCAGTTCGAACTTCAGCGGACTTCAAAAGCGTCCTGAGAGGAACAGGGACACCTTGATCGAAGAGGACCCTCACGCGGCCAACGTGGATGCAGTGAACTCCAGGACGCTCTCGACCTGAGATCGTTCGACTCCAGGAAACCATTCCAGAAACTCCGAGACCGTTGCACCGCTCTCGAGGTTCTGGAACAAGGCCGCAACAGGCACCCGGCTCCCTCGGAACTTCCAGGCACCTCCGCAGACCTCCGGGATCCGTTCGATTCCGGGACACTGGGACCACTCTGTCATGGGGTGACAATGTCGGGGCACCCTAGTGTAGTGTCTCAGAAACAGCTGGAGTTATTTTCCCTTTGTTTTGCGCATTCTCGCGCTCGTGCAACCTGGCTTGATTCCTTCCAAAGTCTGTTGGCAGCGACTCAGCTTCTCCACGATTGAATCTACC
>CAIMMI010000064.1 GCA_903842505.1 uncultured Verrucomicrobiota bacterium
GGACTGGAACCAGGACGAGCCGTAGTCCGCGTCCGATCAAGGATGGTGGTTAGAGCGGCGACCGCGGTGGAATCGGATGCAGCACCCCGGACCGGCACAATCTTTGACGACAGACTCAGCACTGGAACTGCCAGGGATGGAACAAGTGTCCTCACGAACCGATCCCGAACGGTCCCGACGAAGTCCCGCCCCACCCGCTTTCCCGAGGGCGGCGTCAAGCTACGCCCTCATAGTCGGCTCGAGACCCAGTGCTTCGCCCCCCCCAGCCGCCGCGTAACACTGAGAGGCAGAAGGAAAATCACGGAACGCATCCCTACGAACCCATCGTTTTCTTTCGCCCCATCCGGGGCTCTTCTCCATTCGTGAACTCCATCCCACGGCTCACGCCGTGGGCTATCGTCTGCCGGTGCTCCGCACCTTCCCGAGCTGCACGCCTCTGCCGAGCCCTGACAGGGCGAATCCGTTCCCGAGCCTGACACGTCCCCTGAGCGCTCGTTCCCGAATTGAATTCGTCGTCTCAGGACGGTGCCCGGGATGTCTTCGCACGCGATGGGGCGGGCGGGAGCGACAACACGTCGGAGATCGGCAACAATCCCAGCACCGGATCCGTGCGCCCATTCAGGGCGCGGATCATTGCGAACGGGCGGCCCCAGTGTTCCACCCCGGGCTTTCACCGTTTGTCCCGTTGGGGCTCACTTCCCATCGGGCTCGTCCTGTTCGTGCAGTTCGGATCAATCCTGTCCATCCTGCCCATCCCGTCCTCCGCCCCAATCATCCATCCTGTCCACCCATCGCCGTTCCGACCTTGAAACTTGAATCTCGAATCCCTCCCCCTCCATACCTCCCGGCGTGATTCCGAAATCCATGCAGGCGGTCGTCTACCGCGGCGTGAACGACCTGCGCGTCGAGACCGTCGATGTCCCCCGCATCCGCTCCGGCGAGATCCTCGTCCGGGTGGCCGCCTGCGGCGTGTGCCCCACCGACATCAAGAAGATCCAACAGGGCACCGTCCCCGCCCCCCGCATCTTCGGCCACGAAACCAGCGGCACCATTGTCCAGGTCGGCGCCACCACCCGCGGCTTCAACGTCGGTGACCGCGTCGGACTCCACCACCACGTTCCCTGCATGGACTGCCACTTCTGCCGGCACCGCGCCTTCGCCCAGTGCGAGACCTACAAGCGCACCGGGATCACCGCCGGATTCGAGCCCGCCGGCGGCGGCTATGCCGAGTACGTCCGCGTCATGCCCTTCTGCCTGCCCGGCGTCGTCCGGATCCCGCGCAGCAACTCGTTCCTCGAAGGCGCCCTCCTCGAACCGGTCAACACCATCCTCAAGGCCATCCGCCAACTCCCCCTCCTCCCGGACGACATCGTCCTCGTCGCGGGTCAAGGACCCATCGGACTCCTGTTCACCCGACTCCTCTCCCTTCAGGGAATCCGCGTCATCGCCACCGACCTCCTCCCCAACCGTCGCAAGCTGGCCCGCACGTGGGGCGCGTGGAAATCCCTCGACGCCGCCCGCCCCGACCTCATCGAGGAACTCCGTCGCCTCTCTTCGAAACGCGGGGTGGATGCGGCTGTCATCGCCGTGCCTTCGGATGCCGTCGTCGCGCAGGCGCAAGCCGCCCTCCGCGGCGGAGGTTCGACCCTGCTCTTCGCGCATACCGTCCGGGGCAAGACCTCCCCCGTGGATCTGGGTGTTGTCTGCGTCGACGAAAAATCCCTGACCGGAAGCTACTCCTCGGACTTCACCCTCCAACGCGAGGTCGCCCGGTTGGTCTTCCGTCGCCAACTCGACGTCCGCCCGCTCGTCACCCACCGCTTCCCCCTCGCCGAGACCGCCGCCGCCATCGCCCTCTCCTCCCGTCCCACCCCCGACTCCCTCAAGATCCTCGTCGAACACACCCCGGCGACAGCGGAACGGGACGCATCCTGACACGGCCCCCAACGAGCCGGTCAGGAGTCCCAAGTTTCAAGATTCAAGTTTCAAGGCCAGACCAGTCCGCCCCACCGGGTGTGGAGGGTTTGGCGAGGATCGTACTCCTACTCGTACTCCTACTCGTACTCCTACTCGTACTCCTACTCGTACTCGAAGTGGTGGGTTGGCGTGTGAGGGTTGGGAGTCGGGTGGAGACCGCGCAGTAACGAGGCGGGGCCAGGGGAGTTGCCAGTTGCCAGAGGCCAGTTGCCAGAATGGAGCAGGCCTCCTGACGTCGGCTCCTACCCCACCCGTAGCCGCCGAGGTGACGAGGCGGGGCCAACAGGAAGGTTCCCCAGCCTTCGTGCCTTCGCGGCTTCGCGCGAACCTTCTCCAACAAAAAGGGGAGATGGCACGTGCCATCTCCCCTTCGATTCAAGCCCATCCGTGGATCACGGCTGGCGCAGGCGGAACCACTGACGATCACCCGAGACCGGCACCAGGGCCGAGTTCCCGGAGACACCCGCGACCGCGCTCCAGCCACCGGTGGCGACCTCGGCGCGCTGCTCGAGCACGAAGCCCGTGGCCGACGCCGGCCAGGTCAGGCGCAACCCGGACCCTTCGCGCGTCACGCGGATCACCGGCTGCTCCGCCGGTGCCGAAGCGATCGAGTAGAACCCGACGTTATCCAGGCCGAAGTACCAGCTGTCCGTACCAGCATGCGCGAAGCGCAAGCGCACGCGCGACTGACCATCCGCGGCCGGCAGGCGACGCACCTCGATGCGCTTGCCGTCCGTGGCACTGTCGTCGGTGCGGGCCTCGATATAAGGAGCGAGGGCGGACGTCACAGGCGCCCCGATGAACGCACCATAGAATCCGCCCTGTTCCGCGCCCGATTCGTCGATATAGCGGGCCACATCACCCAGCGGCGCGGTGAACGTCGCTTCGGCATCCACCTCGCCGGCCTCGTTCTTCACGATGTCCCCACCCGCCAGATAATAGACCACCGGCAACCACGACGTGCCGCCGTCGATCGAGTACTCCACGGCCCCGATGCTGTCCTGGTTCTGCTCCCAGAGGGCGTTGTAACCGACATGAACGTTGTTCTTGCCCGCGAGGTTGAAGTCGGCGGTCTCGATGAACATCACCTGGCTCTGGCCGCGGCGATATCCGGAGTTGCCAAAGAGGAAGCGGCCCGACGCGAGCTGCGTGACCGGCGCGCCATTGGCGATGATCCGGGGTCCGACGCGCAGGACGCGCTGATAGTCGTTGGCCTCGCCAGCCGACGTCTCGGGATTGCTGTAGGTCTGGAACGTGCCGGTAAAGCGGCTC
Source organism: uncultured Verrucomicrobiota bacterium (assembly GCA_903842505.1). Lineage (GTDB taxonomy): Bacteria > Verrucomicrobiota > Verrucomicrobiia > Limisphaerales > UBA9464 > UBA6176. The sequence continues at coordinate 3,250 of CAIMMI010000064.1, forward strand.
GCCTCCACGACCGTCCAACCCTTGTAGGCCGCGCTGTCCAGGTTGCCAAAGTCGATGTCCTCATTCAGGGCTTCGGAATAGCTCTTGGCCGTCCAACCCACCGGCAGCGATCCCTCGGCCACTGCATCGAAGTTCTCCAGATGGATCGGAGCGGGAAGCACGAGATTGGAATACGAACCGACGACATAGCTCACGTCGTTCGTGACCTTGAGCCCGGTCGTGTTGCCCGCGATCAACCGCAGCGCATGCGTCGAGCCCGCCGTCAGGAGCGTCGAGCCATCGTACCGGACCACCGAGCGGTCCGTCTGCACGTCGACCGTCGGCGTTACCGCCGCGCCGTTCACGAGCAACTGCACCGTGGCACCGGTCACCTGACCGGAACCGGGCAATACCGTGGCACTGAAGCGCAAGGTGGGCGTCCCGTTCGTCGAGCCGTCTGCCGGATCAATCCCAATGACCCGGGGCGCTGCATTCACCGCCGCCTTGACGAGGATCGGCTCGCTCGCGAGGACGTCGTAACCATCGTTGGACAACAGGTAGGCCACGTAACGACCCGTCGCGTTCAACCCGCTGGTGAACTGGATCGTCCCGCTGGCCAACCCAGCGTTGCCACTCTCGGTGCCGTCGACATACGACCAGATCGTCGAACTGACCGCTCCCGGGGTAACGCCCTCCGGATAAACCCCGATCCAGTCCTTCGAATTGGCCGGGCCGTTGGTGAACGTGATCGAGATCGCCTCACCCGGCACGTACGACTTCTTGTCCCTCCGCACGATCGGACTGGTCGACTCCAAGACCGTGAAGGTCACCTGGGTGCCGATGCCATAGCCGTCGTTCACCAGGAGGAATGCGGTCCAGGGCCCGGCAAAGTCGAGTCCGTTCGGGAATCGCACCGATCCCTCCGCCAAGCCGATGTTGCCGGACGTTGTGCCGTCCACATAGCGCCAGATCGTCGAACCCTGGCTGCCGGGCGTGACGCCCTCGGGGTACACGCCGATCCAATCCTTCTTGTTGCCGGGTCCACCGGTGAAGTCCGCCACGATGGCCTCCCCGGGGAGGTAGGCCGTGTGGTCGAGTTCCACGGTCGCCGTCTGGGCGAATGCCGAGAGCGTCGTCAGACCGACGATCGCTGCGCTCCATGCCTGCAGTATTCTCATGACTGGGTTCTTTTCTTGATTCGGGATGTTGGAAAAATCTCACCGCGCTCAAGGCGTGCACACCGCCGGACTCTGGCCGTCCGGACCGGGAACTGCCCATTCGGACACGATGCGCTCGCCCTCCGGTGTCGCGAGCGACACCCATTCGGCGTCCGTCACGCGCCGGACCAACCGCAGCGACTGCGCCTGGCCCCGGCTCACCGTGGGCACCGCACCGCTGGCCCGCGCCGCATCCAGGGACTTCTTCAACTCGGGCGCGTTGGTCTCGAGATAGGCAATCCGCCGGGCCGACGCCTCATCACATTTGCCCGGCGGCGCCACCACCACCGCCCGGACTCCGTCCTCCTGCGCGTCGTTCATCCCACGGATCGGCGGAACCAGGCCGCGCTCCGCAACAAACAGCTTCTTTTCGCTCAGGTCGTAGAACCACGCCTTCTCCGAAGGGCCGGAGTCTGACCGGAAAACGATCCACAGGCGCCACGAAGCCACCGCTATCAAAACGACCGCCGCCATCCACTGGAGATTCTGCTTTCGCATGGGAATTCAATGGGGATCCGCACGAACCGACCACCAGCAGGCATTGGTGTTGCACGGGATCCGACCCGGATCGAGCAACTCACCGTGACCATCCGCGAAGGCGTGGTTCGACTTGCGGCCATGCCGCACCGCCCCCTTGTCGCCTTGAGCCACCCGGTTGAACCCAGGGCTGTTGGCATTGCCCAATTCCTTCCACACCCACCAACGATCCCGGAGCCAGACTCCGTTCACGTCGCTGTGCCCGTCCGAGAACAGGATCAATTGCGACGGCGCCTCGATCATGCCCCACCGCGCCATGTTGTCCTCGTACCCCTTCGGACGCCCAAACGGCGGCGTCGCCCCACCGATCGTCCAGTGCACGTTCACCGCACCGATCCCGCTCGGAACATCCAGCTCGGCATCCACCATCTGGCCCAGCACCGCGCGGTTCCCGTTCCCCTTCTTCATCCCCGCTGGCCGCGCCGCCGCGTACGATTCGTCCTTCTCCGTCGGACAATCATAGGACTTCGGGCTCGACCCGACGTACTTATAGAGAAAGGGACGCCAGCTGACCTCGCCGTTCGGGATTCGCGCCTGGATCGGAGGCAAACCCTCCTGGAAATCCCCGCTGTACAGGTGCGTCGCCACCGCGAGCTGCTTGTGGTTGTTCAGGCAGAACACCCCCTGCGCCTTCGACTTCGCGCGACTCAACGCCGGCAGGAGCATCGACGCGAGGATCGCGATGATGGCAATCACCACCAGCAACTCGATCAGCGTGAAGGCCGCCGCTCGGGCATGGAAAAGAGGGAAACGTCGCGACCCGGTCATCTAGCCAGTTCCTACCAAGGCCTTCGACCCCACGCCAGATACGATTGGGCAACGACGGGTCCCCGCTTGGAGGCCGGGTGCCCTCACCCGGCGTGGATCGAGAACCGCCGCGTGGGGGCACGCAGCCTACAAAACGAAGCTTGGAGGCCGGGTGCCCTCACCCGGCGTGGATTGCGATCCGCCGCGTGGGGGCACGCAGCCTACAAAACGGAGTTGGCAGTCCTCCTCACTGCGCGAACTTCTGGAACCGATCCGGCTGCCGGGCCTTGCTGACGGCGGTGTCGTAGGTGATCTGCGCCCGGCCGTAGAGGTCCATGAGGCAGTTGTCCATCAGCACCATTCCGTCCCGCTGACTGGTCTGCATCACATTGTAGAGGTGATGCAGTTCGTTCTGCCGGATGACCGTCCGGATCGCCGTATTCGCCAGCAACAATTCATACGCCAACACCCGTCGCAACCGATCCACCGACGGCAACAACTCCTGGGCGATGATCCCCTGCAACGTATTGGCCAACTGGAGGACGACCTGCCGCTGCGCACTGCCCTCGAACACCCCGATGATCCGCTCCAACGCGTGCGTCACGCCCGGCGAATGCATCGTGGCCAGCACCAGATGCCCCGTCTCCGCCGCCGTCAGTGCCGTCGCGATCGCCTCGTGATCCCGGATCTCACCGATGACCATCACGTCCGGGTCCTGGCGCAACGCGTGGATCAAAGCCCGATTGAACGAGCGCACATCCGTCAGCACCTCCTGCTGCACGATCAACGCGCGACGGTTCTCATGCACGTACTCGATCGGATCCTCGATCGTGAGGATCTTGCAGCGCCGTTCGCTATTCAGCATGTCGACCAGATAGTTCAAGGTCGTCGTCTTGCCCGAGCCCGTCGGCCCGGTGATCAGCACCAACCCGTTTGGTCGCCGCACCAGATCATCCAAACGCTCCGGAAGCGCCAACTGTTCCCGGGTCGAAACCGATTCCCCACAGAACCGCAGGCTGAGTTCGGCCGCCCCGTTCCGACGGTACAACGTCACCCGGACGCGCCCCGCTCCCGGGTGGCGGATCGAGACGCACAATTCCCATTCCTGCTCGAACTTGAGCCGTTGCGCATCCGACAGCAGCGAATAGGACATCGCCGTGACCTCCTCGGGCGTGAAGGGATCCTCCTCGGCGAGGATGATCTCGCCATTCACCCGGAAGGCGGCCGACACCCCCGCGATGACGTGCAGGTCCGAGGCGCCGAGGTCCGAGCCCCCCTGCAACAGGCGGTCAATCTCGGGATGGATCGTGGATGACATGAAAGGGATGCCTCAACCGGACTACTTTCCGCGCCCCCACCAACGCCGGACCGTACCTCCGAACCGGGCCATCCAGCCCTGTTCATCCAGGCCCCGCAGCAGTTCGATCGCCGGGGGGTAATCCGGCACCAGGCTGAGGGCCTGCTCGACCGATTGCCGGGCTCCGTCCGCCAACCCCAGCGCCATCTGGCATTCCGCCATCGTCACCCACGCGACCGCGTGGTCCGGGGCGAGCGAGACCGCCTCGCGTACATGTTTCAGGGCGAGCGCGAATTGCTTCCAATAAGCTCGGATCCGCCCCGCCAACCACCGCACCAACCAATCCCCGGGCGCCAGTCGCATCGCCCGATCAAAGCACGCATCGACCTGCTTTTGCCCGGCGGACAGGAGCACATCGCCCCGCGCCAGCCAGACCCAGGCGATCTCCCCCGGCTTCTCCAGGGCCGCATCCGAAAAGGGCATGGCCTCCGCCGGACGCCCAAGCCGCCCCAGGGCCACCGCCTTCGCCGCGAGCAGTTCCGGTGCGTCCGGGTACCGTTCGAGCGCCTTGTCCGCCCAGACGTTCGCCTCCTTGAACTGACCCAGCTCGATCAGGGACTTTACCTGCCCGGCCCATGCCCCGGCATGGTTCGGATTGAACTCCAGTACCCGGCCGTGCCACCGCAGGGCCGATTCAAATTCTCCCTTCCCGAAAGCCGCCTCCGCCTCCGTCACGCACCGCACCTCGTCCGTCACGGGCGGGTGACGCGACGCGCTTTGCGGGGGCAAGGACTCCCCAAATTCAAGGTGGCCGAAGCGGTTCACGGATCGGACCTACCCTGCCGGGGGAATCCCTCCACGGCAAGCGTCCGCCCATGACGCGTCCTTTTGCGTGTTCCTTCCGCAGGTTTGCATGGCTGATTGGGTCCTTCGACCACCCCAGCCCGAAACCGTCACGCCACGTCCAACCGTCCCGCTGCGTAGGCTTCAAACACCCGACGGATCTCATCCCGCACCCGACGGAACACCGCCAGGATCTCATCGTCAGTCCCGGTGGCGTGGGCCGGATCCTCGAACGGCCAGTGGTGCCGATTCAATTGCCCGGGAAACGTCGGACACGCCTGGTCTGCATTGCCGCACACCGTGATGACCGTCTCCACCTTCCGCGCGAGGAAATCGTTCATGTGCTTCGAGGTGTGCCCCGAGAGGTCGATCCCGATCTCCGCCATCACCCGCACCGCCATGGGATGAACGTAGCCCGCAGGGCGACTCCCCGCGCTGGCCACCTCGAATCGGCCCTTCGAAGCCGCCCGAAGAAGCCCCTCGGCCAGGTGACTGCGACACGAATTCCCGGTGCAAAGCACCAGGACCAATGATTGTTCGGTATTCATGAAGTGGAAGAATCGGAACCCCGCGGAACCAGAAACCGGCACACCGGCACCGCCAGCAGCGCTCCGACCACCGGAGCCGTCAGGTAGATCCAGAGATGTTCCATCCGACCGCTCACCAACGCCGGCGCCAGCGATCGGACCGGGTTCATCGAAGCCCCGCACACCGGCCCGGCAAACATCGCTTCCAATGCAATCACCGACCCGATCGCCAAGCCGACCGTGATCCCCTTTTCCCGCGCCCCTTGCGTCACGGTCAGGATCACCACCATCAGGATGAAGGTCAGGATCAACTCCAGGACGAAGCTCTGGGACGCAGGCCCCGCCGGCAGTGTCCCGCCCAGCCCAACGTTCTTCGGAAACAACCCGCGGAGCGTCAGGCTCGCCAAGATCCCACCCACGGCCTGCGACACTCCGTAACCCACCACGTCCCGCCATGGAAACCGACCCGCCGCCGCCAATCCCAGCGTCACCGCCGGATTCAGATGCGCCCCGCTGATGTCCCCGAAGGCGTGGATCATCGCCAGCACGACCCAGCCAAAAACCAGCGCCACCCCCACGTGCGTCACCGCCCCGCCCGTCTCCTGCCCGATCACGATCGCGCCCGTCCCCGCGAACACGAGGATGTACGTTCCCAGCGCCTCAGCCACCCAACGCCTCATGCGCACCCCTCTTTTCCCGATCCGCGCCCGGGGCCGCAGCCAAACCCGACACAGCATTGTCCGTCGCTCCGACGGGCCAACCGCGTCGACAACCGCTTCGCATCCGCACCCAACCGCCGGTCCCCATCGAGGGACTCGCCAAACAGGGAGAACAAGCCTCCCACCAGGACCGCCGCCTCCGGCTTCACCGCATAGTACATCCACTTGCCCTGCCGGCGTGCCGTCACCAACCCCGCCTGACGGATCACCCGCAGATGCGTCGACAACGTCGACTGACTCAGCGCCAGCGCATCGCACAGTTCGCAGACGCACAGCTCCCCACCCCGCAATGCGGCCAGGATCCGGATCCGGTTGGGCTCCGCCAGGGCCCGGGCAACGGCGGCGAGCTGCTTCATGGAGTTCGTATCGGTATCGGCCGATATGTTTTCCAGACTCCCGCTCGTGGAGCAAGCCAAGGGATTCAACCCCAAGACGCAAAAAGGCGGCGCTGCCCGAATTCGGGAGACACCGCCATCGGCTGAACCCAGCTATCCAGGGCTCTCAGCGAAAAACCGTCGTGGTTTTGGTTTCAGCCGTCGGCTGACCCACAACGCACACACTACCTGTTCCAGACTTCGTCTTTGTGTTTCTCGGGATCATCCCCGACGACCTCGATGCCTCGCCGCCGCTCAAGACGGCTTCCTCTCCCGAAACACACACTGTCCGGGAGGCAGGATGACATCAGACCCGTTGCCCGCTCCTGAAGCTATCCCGATGCCAACTCAGGAACCGCTCCCCAAAAAGCGGACGTCCATATCCCTATCCAATTCCATACGTGCAGTTTATAAAATTTTATCTCCAGCACCAAAAAGATATCGGAACTCGCACGCGCTGGCTGGAACGGTAGGTCCCACCGCCACGATCTACCGTCGCACGGAAAGGAAGTAAGCCCGGACACCCCGGCGGTTACGGCTGGTGGGGAGCAAACTCAGCCTTCCCTCAACTCCCAGCCACGGGAAGGAAGGGGAAAGCAAAAGGGCGGCGCTCCCTGACTCCAGGAAACACCGCCCTCGGCTGGATCCACCTCCCCGTGGATCTCAGCGAAGAGATACCTCCGCGGTGGCGGTCGCCGCCGTCGGTTGGCCCCCACTGCCCAATACCGTCATGCGCACCACGGCCGGCACCTGCTCCGGATCCAACCCCGATCCCCGATACCGGAACGTGGAAGTGCCCGGCACGAGCGGGTCCAGCACCGTCGGAACGTCAGCAATGAACAAACCAGAGCCATCCACCTCGAGACGGATCGCCGGTGCGGGGGCCCCCGGAGCAACACCGCTCACCGCCCCTTGCAACTGGAGTTCTCCCTTGTCAGGGCGTCCCTGCGCCCGGGATGCGGCCACCTGGAGACCGGGATCCTTCGCAGGCGCCCCGGTCACGGAAACCTGAAACGCCTTCATGACTCCCCCGGCAAAATACCCTTCGACCGCAACGCCCTGACCGACCGTTGCCTGAGCGAGGTCGATTTCAAACCCATGGTCATTCAACGTCGCAACCGGGATTCGGGAGTCCGTCAGCAACTCCACCGGCATGTTGTTGACGGTCAGCGGCTGGGTTCCGGTGATCACCCCGATCACCACATTCTCGGCGGGTTCAAAGATAACCTGTTCGATCATCACCACCCCATTGGCCGACACCTGCCCTGTTCCCTTGGCGGTGCCTCCAACGAATCCCGGTTGCCCTGGCCCCTCCGGCCGCCGGCTCAGGAACCGGACGTTCGCTTTGTCACCCACCCAGTCATCATGGCCGCGACCCGGCAGCGGAGCCGGGTCCACGATCTCCTCAAAGGTCAGCGGCTTGGAGGGCGACGAGACGCCACCCGCCTGGATGACCTCCGCCGAAATCATGACCGTCATCCGCATGACTTTCATGGTCACGGATCCGTCCGGATTGCCCTTGATGGACTCAATGGGCCCTTCAATCCCAGCAACGGAGGTTACCTGGGACATGACCGGGCCGCACAAAAGGAGCGCAGCCGAACCTGCCATCCAAACTTTCAAAAGCTTCGTCATGGTGATCTCGATTGGGTGCCAACCACATCCTCGTACGCTGGGACGAACCAGTTTCGTCCAGATAAACGTCAGGGATTGCCGTCGGCGTTGTTCTGGAGTCGGGATTTCCCGACTTCACCCCCCACGATGCACACCCAATGCCAAAAAAGGCCAAGCGCATCCGGGACCTCTAAATCTGATCCACATCTATCTCGAAATCAGTAATTTGCAACTCACCACAACCCCAACCTCTCCCCCAATCCAAAGCCACGGAACGGAATGAATTCCAGCCCATCACCCATCCAACCCAGCAAATCTGTCTGGGTCACCGCATTCGCATCCCCATCTTTCCTACCGCCATCCGCTCCTCCCCTCAAAGGATGCCGGAAGCAACAGTGGGTTCAGCGCCGCGGATCGAAATCCCGCTCCACAAAAAAAAGGCCGGGGTGTCACAGGGACACCCCGGCTTGTTTTGCGTCGATGATGGACGGACCGGTTACAACACCCGGAAGGCCGTGGTGGTTGTCGCCGAACCTCCCAGTGTGGTCACCGTGATGGATCCCGTCAGGGCATTCGACGGAACAGTGAACCGCAAGGTCTGCGCCGCCCCCGTGCCCACCCGGGTGAACGCGACGGAGAGCGTGCCCAGTTTGACCTCGTTGACGTACTGCAGGTTGGTGCCGCTGATGGTCACCGTTGCCAGGCCCGTCCTCGCCCCGCTCGTCGGAGTGAAGCCCGTAACCGTCGGATTGCCGACCACCGTGACCGCCGCCGCACGGTTGCCGGCAGTCTTGCTCAAGGAGCTGGTGACAGCAACGGCTTGCGAGCCGTTCGCCGTACGAGCACCGACCACAGCGCGGATCTCGTTCGCGCTGACCACGGTGAAGGAGCTCACCGCCGTGCCGCCCACGGTCACGGCCGTCACGTTGACAAAGCCCGCACCTCGGATGGTGATGGTGCGGCCGATCGCCGTTTGGTTCGTGTTCGCGGTTACGATCGCGGTGCCGTTGGTGGCGGATGCCGGGCGGTCACCCAGCACGCTGCTGATCACCGGGGCGCTCGCCACGTTGAAGCCGGTGAACACCGTGCGGCCCGCCGGGCCAGTCACGATGATCGGACCCGCGAGGGCGCCCGCCGGAATGGTCAGAGTGACCGAGCCATTCGCATTGCGGGTGATGGCGGTGACGGTCAGCGGGGTGGTCGCCCCGGGGAACGTGACCGAGGTGAGCGATTGCACCGTGGTGCTGCCCGTCACCAAGCCCAGATTGGCGCCGGTGAAGGTCACAGCCGTTCCGGTCGCCGCAGAGGTGGCCGCACGGCCCGCCACGGTCGCCGCAGCAAAGGTCGGCGGTTGAGCCACTGCAATCGCCGATGCGTTGGCCGTACCACCGGGAGCGGTCACGCTGATCACCGAGCTCGCCGGAGCATTGGTCGGGATGATCACGGTGATGCTCGTCCCCGAAGTGACGGTGTATTGGGTGCTCGGGAGCACGATGCCGCCGAAGGTCACATTCGTCACCCCGGTGAAGTTGCTACCGCGAACCGTCACGGTGTTGCCAGCCAGCACGGGGCTGGGCAGGACCAGGCTCGTGATGGTCGGGGCATCCGGCAACATGGTGAAGGCGTTGGCCTTCGTCGCCGTACCGGCCACCGTGGTGATGCTCACGCTGTAGGTGGCGTTGACCGGCAAAGCCGGCACGACCGCCGTCACCACGCTATCACTCACTCGCGTGAACCGCGTGGCGGGCACGGTGCCGAAGGACACCCCGCTCACCGCCGTGAAGTTCGCACCTTGCAGGGTGATGGTGTTGCCCAACCCAGCGAGGGCGGGACTGACCGTGGTCAGGGTGGGAGCGGGGATACCGCGACCCACCAAGCGGTTGAATTCTGCGTTGTTCGCCCCGGTATGAGCCAAACGCAGGCTCGCCTCACGAACACCCGCATTCGTAGCGGCAACAACCACCTGGAACGTGGCCACGGCACCCACATTGAGCACCCCGTTCGCCGGGGTCATGCTGAGCACGCGGAACTCACTGGGATGCGCGCCGGCGATGGAGACGTTGGTGAGGGTCAAAGGCTGGGCACCGATGTTTGTCACCGTCACGGCAACCGGCAAACCCACTCCCGTGTTGATGCCGGAGAAGCCGACATCCGTCTGCACCGAGACAAAACCCAACGTCGGTTCACCGGCAAACTGCAATTCACCCAGATCCATCGCGAGAGCGCGCGGTTGCTGCGGGCCAGGAATCTCGTTCCATTCGCAATGCGTAGCTTCCACGGCACCGGCACCACGGCCGAGCCAGAGGACCTTCGGATCCGCACCCAAGGCCAGCGTCACATCGGCCGGAGTCAATCCGGTGAAGACAGCCTTGAAGTGATAGCCCGCCGCGTCCAACGGGACCACTGAACCTTCCCCAGGGGTCCGCAAGGTGGCAGCACCGCTGGTGGTGAATGTGCCCCGGAGAGCCTTGGGAACAATGCGGCATTCCACCACGCCCAGATCCAGGGGCAGCCCGGTCCGGACATCCGCAGCGTATCCATACACCTCCACGGTGTTGGCGTTGACCTGAACCACACCGGATTGGACCTCGATGTTTTGAACGTAGGTCTGATTGCGGGTGAGCGGCGTCGGGTTGAGACCCGTATCATTGATGTCAAAAGACATGACGCGGACGAGGTCGCCCACAGCGATATCCGGGGTCGGTCCTTCCCACGGGGTGGCTCCCACATGGTTCACTTCCACGATGCCTTCAAAAATGCCCGGCGTCGCGGGATCGTCCTTTGGCACGATGTTATGGGCCGTACCGATCACTTCGTACAAGCGGCGGACGGGATTGAAGCGCTGAACCTCCACATTCACCAGTTCGTTGGCCTTGAACCCATCGGCATAAACATAATCGCGCACATGGAACACACCGATCAGGTGGTCCACGGGAGGATCATTGAAACCATCAGCAGTGGTAGAAGACCTACCCGTCATGGAGATGGAGTTGGTGACGACGAAGGGGGCATTGACATACGGTGTATAGACGACCTTCAAGACCGCGGCGGCCGCACCCAGCCGGGTGGGCGTGTAGCGGACGGTGATGTCGGTGGAAGCACCGACCCCCAAGGCCAAGGCGGTACGGGTGTTTCGCACGGTATCCGCCAAGGCGAATTCCGTCGTATCCCCTGTGAAGGTCACACTGTCGACGCGGCCGAACGCCAGGTCCAACTGGCCCTCATTCTTGAAGTTGACCAACCTATTGAAGGTGGCGTTCACCGCGGTGTCCGGGAAGGTCAGCACCGTGGGGGTAGGCGTGAGATAGGAATAGAGCCGGCTCACCACCTCGCCATGCAACGCCACGGTCACCGTACCCGCGACGTTGTCCAGGACGCTGAGAACGGCATCCTTGGCTCCCACGCCGCCGGTGGTGTTGAACCGAACGGTGACGTTGGCACTTTCGCCCGGCAGCAATGCGAAGCTGGTGAGCCCGATCACACTGAAGTTGGCAGCGCCCGTTCCCGTGATGCTGAAGCCGGAGATCTGAACATCCCCGGGGCCGGGGTTCCGGATGTTGAGCACGCGGTCAAAGGTGGGGTTCCCAATAGTCCTCATCGGCGGGAACAGCAGCTCGACAGCGCTGACGATGGTATCGCCCGTGAGCGGCTCCAATACGGCCGGCGCACCGCCGCCGTCTGGAATGCAACCGCCTTCCACGCCAGCACCAAATTCATTGATGGTGGCTTCCGACGGGGTTCGACCGATCCAGTCGGCAGAGCAGGAGGCGCGACGCAGCGCGCGCTCGATGTCGTTGTCCTCACCAGGCCCCGTGTGCAGACCGGTGAAGGTCGCGATGAATCCGTCCGGGCGGGCCGGGTCACGGACCAGCGTCCCGTTGCCGGGAGCAGCAATGGCGCGGGCGCCGATGGGTTGGTTGGCATTGTTCTGGCCGGCTCCATCCACAAAACGGAACTGGTCAGCGGAGCCGGAAACCAGCTCCACGGAGACTTGGTCAAGCGGCATCGGCGTGCCGTCTTCGTTGGCCGCACGGCCGCGCAGTTCGATCGTATTCGCATTCACGACCGTGACGGATGTCGTGGGGTCGGTGGGCGAAGCGAACAATTCCACGTCCGCGACATAGGTCTGATAGATCGGACCCGCAGAAGAGATGAGTCGCACCCGGTCACGGGGCCGCACGTCGGGGATGACGTTCAACCAGCAGGGAGTACCCGGATGATTCACTTCTACCACGCCAAATGCAGCGGAGAGGGGCGGACTCTGGGAAACCAATTCGCCATGGCGCAACAATTGGATGACATACGTTTCACTGGAAGGAGGGACGTCGGCAGCAACAAATTCCCGTCCCGGGAACGCCGCGATACGCATGGTGGCGGGCGGCGGTTCAATGATGGATTGCTGCTCGAGGCCGAGGGAGGAAAGGGCCACCGTCTGGGTGGCAACACCCGAGGCTCCGACGCTCAAGGTCGCGGTCCTGGTACCAACCAGCCGGGGTTGGGAAACGAGACTCAAGGACACGCCCGTTGTTCCCGCTGCCAAAGTCGTCGGGACCGTACCAAGAATGCGGAACTCATTGATGTCGCCCGTGAGGGAGGCGACGAAACCGGTCGCCGTGGCATCACCCAGGTTATAGACCGTCACCTGGTAAGGAGCGGAGATAACTCCGAGGAAGCGGCTGCCCATATCCAATGCCGTGGGACGCGCCACCAGATAGGCAGCGTTGGGCTTGGCACCCGAATAGGCATAACCCGTCAGCGGCACACGCACGTCTCCAAAACGGCTGTCGCTATGAATGACGAGCGTTGCGTTCTTCTCGCCCGCCGTCAGCGCTTGCATCGAAACCTCATAAGAGAGGTTGGCACCAACCGCCACGGTATGGCCGCCGTTGGGAAGGGTGGGTGCCACGAAGGAAGCCGCGTCAGCCCCTTCGAGGGTCATGCCCGTGATGTGCAATGAACCGAAGACGCCCGCGCCTGTGTTCGTGACACTGAAGGAACCGGTGGTGAGGGTATTGATACTGGTGGACGTGAAGAACACACCCGCCGCCGTGGTGCTCAGGATCGGAGCATCCAAAGGCGCATTGCACGACGCGGCAAAAGGGCCAGCCTGATCGCCAGAACCCGCGATGGTGCTGCTCAGACCATTGCCGCCGACGTCGACAAATTGAATCGAGGCATCCCCCGCCAGGGCCTGAAGCACATCCGCTTCGGTGAGTGCGGTGAATCCATCCGAAAGCACGGTGAACGTCGCCGTCCAGTTGGTGTTCGCACGGTTACCGGGCGCATCAAACCTGGGACTGCCGAAAATGATCCGACTGCCATTGCTGAACCGCGGACTTACGATATCGACGGCGATCGGGTCCAATTGCCGACCATTTCCGCCATTGGCAGCAGGATCGTTGGCATACCCCTTCACCTGCACAATCCCGACGGAATTGGCGGGGATGAAGGGCGCCTCCGTAATCGCAATGTCCGCCACCGTGCTCTGCTCGATGAACGGAGTCGGAATCAGGTCGACCACCAAGGGAGTGGTCGGATCGTCGGCCAACTGGGTGCCGCTGACCTGGACAATGTCACCGCCTCGGATGTCCGGAGTCACGGCCACGCCGAGGGAAGGAACGATGCCCCAGCAGTAGCCGCCGGGATGGTTGACCTCGGCGAAGCCAGCTGCATCGGGAGTGATGCCGTCCACATGACCAGTGACCACCGGCAAACCGCCGCCCGCAGGTGCGCGGAGCACCTCCAAGGTCAATGTCGTGCCGGCAACGAGGTTCGTATAACCCTCCATGGACACAAAGTCCCGGGCCGGGAAGATGGTCAGGAAATGCGCATCCAGTGTCGGAGTGGGAATGGGCGCAACCTGCGCGTGGGCACTGAGCCCGCCCAACAAAGCAGCCGGCAATGCCGCCAGCACCGCTATCCGCTTTGCCGTGGATCCAAACCAGCGGGAGAGGGTTTTGGAATCCCGCCGATGGGTGACTGGCGCTGCCTCCATAAGTGGGTTTCGGCAGCTTGCTCGTGGGACGCCTACGGCTCCCGGGCTACCCTCCGGCATAGCACTTGGTTTTTGGGTTTTTTTACGAATCATAACTCAATGATTGGGTTTAGTTTTGAAATTGGGTTCAGGACGGCTGGATCGGATTCGGGTTCATCCTGGGGTTCACACCAGGTCTGGCTACCGGCCGGCTCGCGAGGCGTCGCCTGAGGACTCCTCCGCAGGACCGAAGGCAACCGCTCATGCAATCGGCAGGAGCAGCAGGGTGCAACGCACCCGGATACGGGTTCATGACTGGGTACTCTTGATTCTCGGGATCATTCCCGACGACTGGGATGCCTTGCCGCCCACTCAGGACGGCTTCCCCTTCCAACCCACAAACGAGGCGGAAGGAGCGATGACATCGCTCCAGCAACTCACCCGTTGTTGCTAGCCCGGTGCCAACCCGGGGTTACTCCGTTGCAGAAACCAGCGAAAACCATCGCAAACCATTCCTTTCAAGCAGTTTAGGATTACTCGAATCCAAACTCCGAAGGAGCCTCCTGGTGGGAGCGCGTTGGCCTGAACGGTAGGTCCGACTGCCAGCGCCTACCGTCGCACGGCAAGGAGGTAAGCCAGTTGCCCAGGCGGATCTGGCTTCAATCCAGCACTCAGGTTGGGGACATTGCCCCCCTCCATGAGCCATCCCCTGCATCAGATTCGCGCCGGAATCATTGGCACCGGTTTCATCGGACCCGTCCACATCGAGGCCCTTCGCCGCCTCGGCGTCCAGGTCACCGCCATCTGTGGATCCACCGCCTCAGCCCAGACCACGGCGGAGCGCTGGGGCATCCCCGAGGTCTACGGGGACTACGACTACCGGGCGATGTACCGCTCGCCCAACGTCGACGTCGTCCACATCACCTCGCCCAACAAGGTCCACGTCGAACAGTCCCTCGCCGCGCTCGCCGCCGGGAAACATGTGGTTTGCGAAAAGCCCCTCGGGATGAACCCGCGCGAGACCCAGCGGGTCCTTGCCGCCCTGAAGAAGCGCTCCGCCCCCGTCTTCGCGGTGAATTACATGTGCCGCTTCTTCCCTGCCGTCCTCCAGATGCGCGCCATGGTCCAACGCGGGGACATCGGCCGGGTCATCCACGTCCAGGGACACTTCTTCCAGGACTGGCTGCTCAAGGAAACCGACTACAACTGGCGCGTCCTCGCCTCCGAGGGCGGCCCGCTCCGCGCCATCGGTGATATCGGGACCCATTGGATCGACACGGTTTCCTTCATCCTGGGCACCCGGGCCGAGGCCGTCTTTGCCCACACCGAAACGTTCCACAAGACCCGCAAGCGTCCCCGCACCGAGCTCAAGACCTTCGCCAAGGCCGACCCTGCCGACCTCATCGCCTACCGCGTCGACACCGAGGATTTCGGTTCGCTTCTCCTGCGCTTCGGCAAGGCCGGGCATGGCTTCGCCGACCACGTCCACGCCAACGCCTCCGTCTCGCAGGTCGCCGCCGGCTGGAAGTGCAGCCTCTACGTCGGCATCTACGGCACCACCGGCTCACTCCAGTGGGAATTCCAGAACCCCAATGAAATCCGCGTCGGCCGGCGCGACACCCCCGACACGATCCTCCAGCGCGGCACCGCCGGATTCACCGAGGACGTCGCCGGATTCACCGACTACCCCGGCGGTCACCCCGAAGGCTTCCCCGACAGCCACAAGATGAACTACCGCGCCATCTACGAGCACATCGCGTCCGGCCGTCAGACCCCGGTCCTGTTCGCCACCGCCAACGACGGCCATCACGAGGTCCGCCTCTGCGACGCCGTCCTCAAGAGCAGCCGACAGAAGAAGTGGGTGAAGGTGGGGTAGTGGCGAAGTTCCAAGTTTGAAGATTGGCCCCTCCCCTTCACCCCCACATCCTCCGCCCATGCGCGTCCTTTGCGTCCATGCCCACTTCGACGACTTCGAGTTCGTCGCCGCCGGAACCTTCGAACTCCTGCGCCGCACCGCCGGCCCCGATTTCCGCGCCCGGGTGCTCGTCTGCACCGATGGCCGCTCCGGACACCATTTCCGTTCCCGCGAGGAAACCGCCCGCGTCCGCCTGGCCGAGCAGAAGGCCAGCGCCGCGGTCGGCCACTACGAGTTCGAACTCCTCCGCAAACCCAACGGCCAACCCTTCGAGGAAGCCTGCCGCACCCTCACCACCGACCTCCTCGCCAGCCTCTGGCGCTCCATCCGCGAGTTCCAGCCCGACTACCTGTTCTGCCCTCCCCTTCCATCCGATGCCCTCGCCGGCATCCACCCCGACCACCTCACCGTCGCCGAAGCCATCCGCCGGGTGGCCTACATGATCAACGTCCCCCACGCCTTCCTGGGCGAGTTCCCCGTGGCAGACGAAACCCAATCCACCTGGATCAAGACCCCCGTCATCCTCAACACCTACGACGGATACATGGCCGGCTCCAACGCCTGTGACCTCGTCATCGATGTCGAATCCGTCTTCGACGTCATCGCCGCCGAATCCTGGTGTCACCAGAGCCAGATCAACGAATGGCTGCCCTGGGTCGCCCGCCATCACATCGAACCGACCGCCAACCTGACCGACTGGACCGCCAAGCTCCGAGCCCGCTTCGCACGCCAGGCCCGTGAACTCGGCCTGCCCGAGGCCCGCGCCCACGAGGTCTTCACCGTCACGGCCTGGGGTTCCATTCCAACCCGCGCCCAACTCGAACGCGACTTCGCTGCCCTCGTCCTCGACAAGGCCCGGTCCAGCCGTCTCGACGCCAAACTCGCCCGGTTCAGCTGAGGGCTTGACTCTGACACCTGGCGGCTTCGCGCGAAGCATCCACCCCACCGAGAGGGTTTCGCGCGAAGCCGCGAGGGTGCGAAGGAATGGAGGTTGGGTTTACAACAACGAGAGCGACGGGAACCACGTCCCGCTTCCCTGCGCCTCTGCACCCCTGCGGGAAACCATCCCGGTCGAGCGCTCACCTCGCAGGTGTGCGGCGATCACAAGCCAAGTCCCTTCTTATCCGTGTCATCCGCGCCATCCGTGGTTCAAACTTGAATCTTGAAACGTGAATCTTTCCCCAGCCCCTCAAACCAACTGACTCAGGAACGTCCGTGCGGGAACCACGACGGGACGCCGCGCGGTCAGGAAGTTCACCTGCTCGAACGGCAGGTTCATGACGACCTGCACGGCATGCGCTGCCTCGATCTGGTCCTGGAAGTGCGCCAGCGCCGGCGACAGCCGGGCCTCCGAAGTCTTCACCTCCACCAACAGCCAGGGCTTCCGATCCCGGACGATGAGGAAGTCCACCTCCCTTTGAAGCTTGTCGCGGAGATACCGGAGCTCGAAGTCGCCCAGACCGAGGTCGGTCCAGAGCTCCACCGCCTTCAGGAGGTGGCAGGCCACCAGGGTCTCCGAACGCGCCCCTTCATCGGCGACGCCACCCCAGTCCCGCGAGAACCACTTGGGTTCCTTTCGCAGCGATTTGGTCACGTTCTTGAACCAGGGCCGTACGAAGAACCCGTAGTGCAGACGCACCAGCAGGTCGCACCAGCGTTTGATCGTGTCGACCGAAACCTGGATCTCCTGCGCCAACGCGGAATACACCAACTGTCGCCCCGACGACTCGGCGAGAAGCTGCATCAAGGTCTCCATGGCCCCGAGGTCGGCCACCCGCGCCAGATCCCGGAGATCCTCCCGGGCCAACTGCTCATGCCGCAGGGAACGCCAGCGCCGGGTAAAGCGGCTGTCCCGCCGCACGAACGGCTCCGGGAATCCCCCATGCTCGACCAAGGCCTCCCAGTCTGCCGAATCCATGTCCACCGGCTCCTGCAATGGCTCGGCCGGGAGACCGGTCCGGCAACACTCACCCACCGTGAACGGATGGATCCGATACAGGAAATACCGCCCCATGAGGCTGTCTCCACCGCGACGGAAGACATCCAGACGGGAACTGCCCGTCACGACGAGGCGGGCCCGATCCCCGTGGGTATCGAAGAATCCCTTCAGGAGCCCCTTCCACTTCGTGTACTTGTGCAACTCATCCAGCACCACCACGGGGCTTTGAGGGCGCAACCGGTCGAGCTCCAGGTGGGCGGCGAGGGATTCCGGACCGCGCAGCAGCAGGCGCCGGTGCTCGGTGTTGTCCCAATTCAGGTAACTCTCCGAGATGGCACGGCAAGCCGTCGTCTTGCCCGCCTGCCGCGGGCCGGAGACAAAGGCCATCTGCCGATGCCGCAGCAGGTGGTCCCGCAGGACTGCCTCATAGATTCGGGGTCTCGGATCCATGGGACCATTCTCGCGCACATCGTAAAACGGTCCAGACCGTTTTACGAAACCCGCGAAAATGGTCCGGGGCCTCGGGAGAGTTCCCAGTCGCCCGTTTCCAGCCACCGTAGCCGACGAGGTGACGAGGCGGGACTTACAACAGCCTCCTCACGTCGTCTGCTACCCCTCGTGTTGTAGCCGACGAGGTGACGAGGCGGGACCCGGCGGAGTTCGGAGTTCTCCGTTTCAAGTGTGAAGCCCGAGGTCGGTTGCCCGGCCTTCAATCCTGAATCTTGAAACTTGAATCTCCCCCCTATGGCAAATCCGCGATGATCGGCCCGATCAGCTCCGCACCCTTCAGCAGACGGCAGAACTCCTTCTTGGTCACCTCGTGATGCGTGCCTTCCCCGGACTCCCGATCCTTGATCTTCTTGTATCCGACCTTGAGGCGTTCGAGGTGCACCAAACGGATGTAGTCCTCGCCCGCCTTCCAGATCTGTCCTTGCTGCAACTTCACTCCCGGAAAATGCCCCATCCCCTTCATCCCTGACGAGACTTTCCACGACACGCGCCCGCTCCGAGTGGTGGGGCGAGTGTCCTCACGAGCCGCTTGGGAGTCCCAAGGACTCGACCCGACCGAAACCTTGTCACGTCGCGGCGTCGCCAACAGCGGCCGCGTCATCGTCCTCGGACCCGAGCCCGTCCTCGATGCCATCAACCCCGGCGAGTTCCTGCTCTACGGCCGTCCGGGCCAGGCCTACCGCGTGGAATCCCGCGAAAGCCTCTCTCCCGATGCCCCCTGGATCCCCGGCGCCCGCCTGACCCTCGAAGGCCGGTCTCTCACGGTCCCCCTGCCCCCGACACTCGACCAACGCTACGTCCGCGTCCGGAAGGAGTGAGGGCCGGGGGGAAGTTCCCAGTTCCCGGTAGCCGTCGAAGTCAGGAGGCGGGTGACCTCCAACCTACCGTGTAGCCGACGACGTCAGGAGGCGGGACTTCCCTCAGCCTCGTTACCTCGTCTGCTACGCTGGTGGGGGACGACGTCAGGAGGCGGGTGACCTCAGCCTATCGTGTAGCCGACGACGTCAGGAGGCGGGTCGTTCGAGCCCCAACGGGGAGTCCTACGACAGCTCAGGGCACCGCCCTGGGAACCCACCCCGATAGAGAGATTCTCAAGCCCTGAAAGGGCGCGCCAGTCGGCATTCCCGGGGCGATGGCCCCGGGCTGCCTTCGCCCGCCCCGTTTGGGCTCACCTCCCATCGAGGCCATCTGCAACCGGGATCTCGGATCACCGCGGTGGATGGAAAGCGGTTCCAGCAGGAGTCTTCACCCCACGAACAACCCCATCCGTCCCAACTGACCCAGCACCTCGTCCAATTGCGGGCGGCTCTGGATCGTCTCCGCGTCCGGCTTCGACTTCGTTTCGAGCAAAGCTTGCAGAAGCTGGTCCCGGGTTCGTGTTCCATCGCAGAGCCGCAGCAACTCACGCGGAGCACTCTCCTCGAGCCGCACCAACCGATGCAGGGCGGAAGGGAGTTCCGTTGAGGTCTCCGCGAGGACCCGTGCCGGACCAAAGGCCGTCGGATGGCCCCCGGGCTGCACCGCGGGACACGATCCCGTCGCGGCCCACTCGACAAGTCCACCGGCCGCAGCCTCAAAGAGAAACCGAATGAGATCCGCCCGGGCCCACAACCCTTCGTCCCCCACCCGCCTTACAAGTTCCGGAACCGAGACGCGCGACGGTACCGCCGCCATCAGCAACCGGAGCGCCCGCACCCCCGGCCCGAAGTCCGTCTCCAGCGAATGCCCCTTCCCAGACTCGAACCTGGCCTTGCCGACGCCCGGTTGGTTTTCCGACTCCTTCAAGCTCGCTCCCGCCCGGACCCAACCCTCCGCCAATCGTTGGACATCTGCTTCCCCGACGACCTGCCCGGACCGTACCAGCAACGTCTGGCGAAACCGGCGTGGCACCAGGAAGTCCACGTACTGCTCCAGCTCGATCCGATTCGCCGCGACGGAGCGCAGCGCCGACACCACTCTGGGGTCCATGTTGGCCAGCATATGTTCGATGAGGTCGGCGTCCGCGAGATACGACAGGCCGTGGGCCTCGGCTGCGGCGATGAATTCGTGGAAGTAGAACGCCCGGTGTTCCGGCGACAGTTCGTCGTGCCACAGGACTTGGGGATCCCTCGCGGCTGCCGAAGCGAACTCAGCGCGGAGCGCCTTGCCGGCCGGGGTATCTTCCACAATCGCTCCAGCCAGGAAGTGGGACAATGCCTTGGCTTCTTCCAACTGCTCCCCCGCACCCCGAATTTCCCGGACGTGCCATTGGAGTATCTCCCGCACGGGACTTCTGACATGCCAACCGGGAAGGGCATTGTAGCTGACGAACGCAACGCCCCGCAGCGCCAGGCATCGGCTCACGAGGCCAAGCAAGGACGCACGCGTCGCCTCCGGAACCCAGGAGTAGACGCCGTGGCAAAGGACATAGTCGAACTCCTCCCCAACCAAGACTTGGTCTTCCAGCCGGGCAGACAGGAACTCGATGTTCCGCAGCCCGCACCGAGCCGCCAAATCCCGCGCCGCCCCGATCGCAACCGCTGCCGCATCCAATCCGACGAACCGTGCCCCAGGATGCCCCGCCGCCAGCGAGATGAGGTTGAAACCGTTCCCGCAACCAATCTCAAGGACCCGCGCTCCATCCAGCGGCACGCAGCCAAACCCATGCAGCAACCCAATGCCCCCAAGCCGATCCGGATGCAGGGCCGACTGAGGTCGGGTCGGATACGCAACTTCATCATAACTGGTCCGAAGCGGGTCCATCCGTCGAACCTATCCACCCGGGGTCGGAGTGGCGACGCTTTCATGACCGTGGACGGGTGGAGAGACAGAGAAGGCATCGGCGACGTTGGCTCTTCCGAAACGCAGGATGGATCCGACATGGAAGGCCTGACAGAAGACCACCAGAACCCGCCGCTTGACCGCACCCAGCCCGCCTGATCGGATGAGGTTATACGATGAAGGCTCGATTCTCGCAACTCATGGGTGCCGCGACCGTGCTCGCCATTGCTGCACCCCAGCCGGACGCGAATGCAGGAGATATCTTCCTCAAGTTGAGCAATCTGCCGGGAGACAGCACCTCCACGAAACACAAGGACGAGATCGAGATTGAATCGTTCTCGATGGGCCAATCGCGTCCGTTTTCATTATCGGGAGCGGTCGGAACGAGCGCTTCGAAACCCACTTTCGCGGACGTGAACGTCCAGGGACGCCTGAGCTCCGCTTCGCCGAAACTGGCATTGTTCTGCGCCTCGGGAACGTTGATCCCCACGGCGACGCTCAGCATCCAGAAAGCCACGACGGGCGGTAAGGCCGAGGACTACTATCAGGTCACTCTCACCGACGTCCACGTGACGTCCATCTCTACGGAAGCCTCGGATGGTAACGGACGGCCGTTGGAGCGGTTCTCCCTCAGCTTCAGCAAGATGCTATGGGTCTACAAACCCAGCGTGGCGGACAACAAGACGTCCGCGGCGGACGTCAAGGCGGTCTTCGACATTGCCGGCAGCAAGTCCAACTAACCCTGATCTCAGCCCGTGACCGCCGTTGATTTCATTGGGGCGTCCAAACCCTCCGGACCAAGCTTGGGAGCCTTTTGGTGCTCCTGGCTGCGCTCGCCTGCGGACCAACCCGTAGCAGCTACGCCCAGAAATTGCTTCTGAAGCTCTCGAACTACTCCGGGACTTCTACCATCGAGGATCATCAGGAATGGATCCAGCTCACGTCCACGTCGTTCGGCGTGACTCCGCCTGCCAGGGGCGGATCCAGCTCTCCTGAATTCAGCGTCGTTCGCCGATCCGATGCCTCCAGCCCCAAGATCGCGCAGGCGACAGCCACGGGCGACAGCCTGGGGACCGCAACCGTCCACTGGGTGATCCTACCGTCCCAAGCCAAGCCCGTCGTGCTCTATAGCGTCAGCCTGACCAATGTTGTCGCTACCTCCTGGCACCAAACCGCGGATCCCGAAGGACTGGTCGAGCACCTCACGCTGAAGTTCGGCAAGCTCACGATTGAGGTTCCCATCCTGAATGCCGGCGGAATCCCAACCGGCGCCTCCTCCGCAACCATCCAACCCGGCGTCGCCGCCCTTGCCCCACAACTGGTCGCCCGGGGCGAATGGACCTTGCCCGGAAATTACAGGCTCTGGTGGCCCGCAACGGCAGGCCAGACCTACCGGATCCTCTCCAGCCCGACGCTCGCCGGAACCTACTCGCTCGTCCGCCAAGTCTCGCCCGCCGAGACCGGGGAAGTAAGCGTCGACATTGCCAGCCCAACTCCCCAGCAGTTCTTCCGTATCCTCCAGGTCGATGCGCCCTGAGCGCCGCCACCTTCACCGCCGGTGCTGCGCCCGGTACTGGCTCGGCGGGAGCCCGATCTCCTTCTTGCCCATCGCGGCATTCTCCACCCGGGCGAGGATCCCGTCCCCGTCCCAATCCGCCAGCCAGCCCGGCGGCTTGTCGCCCCGTCCATGCTCGGCCAGGTAGATCGACCAATTCGGATGCTCCCGGACGTACGCAATGACACCGCGGAGCAGGCCTCGGGCATACGCGTTCGATGTCTCGATGAGGAGGGCAACCTTGCGCATGGAAGAACCCGAACA
>CAIMMI010000065.1 GCA_903842505.1 uncultured Verrucomicrobiota bacterium
AGCGAAACCGGGATCACCCACCGATCCCAACCACCGTCACCCGCGTCGTCCTCGCAGTCCCGCGTCGCACCGCGGACCGCCTGCCAGGTCACCATCGAACTCGATCCAAGCATCAGGATGGCGGCCAGCACCGGATGCAACCGTCCCAAGGCAGCGAGCGCCATTCCAGTGAGATTGTAGAAAGCCGCAAACCAGAGACCATTCCGGATCCGACGACGGACCAACCGCCCCAACTGGAGTGCCTCCAATACCAACGCGGGCTCGAACCGGCCGATCTCTCCATCCGCCCGTTCCCTCGCCAACGCCGCCCCGGAACCCACAGCCAATCCAACATCGGCTGCCTGCAGCGCCAGCGCATCATTGATGCCGTCCCCCACAAACAGGACGGTCTCCCCCGTTCGCTGCAGGCTACGGATGAATTCCACCTTGTCCTCGGGAAACAGGTCTCCGCGCACCTCGACCTGACCTTGAGATCGAAAGCCCGTCAGGCTCGAAACCGTCGCACCACTCAGGATGCCAACTCGGCAATCCAGCCTCTGCAACCCGGCTACCACTCCGTCCCAATCCGGCACCGGATCCTGCCTCACGGCTCCCAACCCGCTCCACTCCCCGTCCACCCAAACGGCCACCCGTTGATGCTCGCAGGGGGTCTTCAGTTCCTCCGCCCAGGCAGGCCCGCCCCCCTCCAACCCGATCCTCCCCGGATTGCCAACCCGCACGTTGTGCTCGATCCCGTCCTTGCCGCGAACCGTTCCCTCGATTCCCACCCCGGGCACGACGGCAACCCGCCGGACCTCGACCGTCCCGATCGCGCCGGCATCGTGAAAAGCCGAGGCGAGCGGATGGGAGGATTGCCCCTCAAGGGCTGCAACCCAGGAGAGAAGCTCCTGACGACGACCTCCGTCCCCGGAGCAGACAAAGTCGGTAAGCACCGGATGCGACCGGGTCAGCGTCCCCGACTTGTCGAACCACACCGACCGGACACGGGCCAACTTCTCCAGAGCCGTTGCGCTCTTCAGGGAAATGCCCCGCGCAGCCAGCATGGCTAGGCCATTCCACAGGGCGAGCGGAGTGGCCAATCCAAGCGCGCAGGGACACGCAACAAGAATGACGGAAAGCGAATGGTAAACCGCCCGACTCCAATCCCCACGAAGGCCCCACCCAACAGCCGTGGCCGCCGCCACCAACAGCACGAACGGCAGGAACCACCGCGTGATCCCATCCGTCAGGCGCTGGGCCCCCGTTTCCGCCAGGTCCGCTCGGGCTTCCTGAATGGCCTGCAGCACCCGATCCAAGCGCCTCTGGCTGCCCCCAGACCCAACCTCCACCTCCAGAAAGCCGTCGACCGTCACACCGCCCGCCTGAACAAAATCCCCGCTGCGTCGGACCACCGGCATCAACTCGCCGCTCAACAGTCCTTCGTGGACGTGGGCCACCCCAACAACCACTCGACCATCTACCGGAATCGAACCTCCAATCGGAACCCGGATCCGGTCCCCGGCTCGGAGCTCACCCACCGGGACTGGAACCTCGCATCCATCCCGGATCAGGTTCGCCGTGGCAAAAGCCGCCGCCAACCGCTGGGACTCCTGCACCGCCCGCGCCCGGGCTGCAGCGGTCAGGGCCTTGCCGGTGGCATAGACGGTCAACAGCACCGCCACGACGTCATAGTAGATCGCTTCCCCTCCCAGGAAGGTCGCGTGGATGGACGCTCCCATGGCCCCACCGATCCCAAGAAGAAACAGCCACTCAACCGCCCAGCGCCCCTGCCCCGCACACGTGCAGGCCTCTCGGATGAGGGGCCTTCCGAGCAACCACAGGACAACCAGTGCCGAGCCAGCCAAAGCCCCATGGATAACCCACCGGACCAGTCCCTCCGGATGTCCCGTATTGGCCGCGAGGCCAAAGAGCATGGACTGCGCAGCAACACAGGCTCCTACCCCGATCCGAAACCAGGGTCCCGATGCCCTTTCACCCGGGTCAGAATCCTTCGCCAATCCAGCAACTCCCTCCTGCTCGCCCAGGATTCGGCATCCGTAACAGCAATACGCCCTCCCATCGGGTGATGGAGTCTCACGAACCTGTGCGCCGCAGTACACACAGGGAACGCTTGGCCTCGAACGTGGCCCGGTTGCATGCATACAAAAAAGGGCGCCCTTCGGCGCCCCTCCAACCATCCGCTTCGGTCAAACCCCTCTTCTCACAGGATCGCCTCACTTACCCACATCCTGAAGAACGGACTTCAACTCATCCGGGGAAAGCTTTTTCAGGGCCTCCTTGAGCGCTGCCGGAGTCAAGGCAGGGGCTCCAGCAGGAGCCGCTCCACCGGAAACGGGAACCTTTTCCAAATCAGCCACCGTCCAGGCCTGGCTCCGGTCCGAAGTGCCACCCCGGATCGCCCCAACTTCCGCAGGAGTCACCAAGCTCGCCTTGTTGCCCCAGCTGTTCCGGATGTAGGTCAGCACATTGGCAATCTGACGATCATCCAGACTGTCCCGGAACGCGTTCATCGCGTTGTTGTATTCGGATCCCTTCACCTGAATAGGCCCGCTGAGACCATTCAGGACAATCCGGGCAATCCGATTCGGCCCCTCAGCAAGCACCCACTCGGACGCTGCCAACGGCGGAAACTGTCCCGACACGCCGTTGCCGTCCGCTTGATGACAGGGCGAACACGAAGTCGCAAAAACGATCGCCCCCTCCTTCACCGCCTTGGACACCGGATCCTCAGCACCGCCGCCCGCTGCAACCGGCGCAGGCGCCGGGTTGATCTGCCGCTCCGCAAATTCGTCCGAACGGAACCCACCGGAGTACTGGGTCAAATAGGTCCCCGCCCAGAAGAGCAACGCCGCGATGAAAGCCACGACCCAGAGGTTGAGCGGTTCCCGTCCCTCAATCGGATCGGGCCGCTCGCGCAGGATCGCTGCGTGTAGATCACGAACGTCCGTCGCCTCCCCGGAATCCAGACCCGACTGCCCTCGATTGTCAGAATGAACACTCATTTCGCAGCTCCCTCCTGAACCTTCGGCAACGGCGCCTCGGGGAGATCCACCGAGGTCTTCAAACTTCTCAGGTACTCGACCAACTGACGGGCAGAATCCTTGGGCACCACTTCCCAACCCTCTGCGACCGCGAACTCACCGGAAAGCTTGAGGGCGTTGGTGGAAGCCCCTCCGGGCCCAATCTTGCGAAGCTGGAACAGGAACGGATAAGGCGGCATGACGCTCCCCTTCGAAGTAATCTGGGGATTGTAGAGATGCGCGAAGTGCCATCCGGAATCCGACTGCCGCTCACCGATGTTCGTCAGGTCAGGCCCGGTACGACTCGTACCCAACATGACCGGCTTGTCGTAAAGGTAGTCTCGGCTCACCGTGCGTCGCTTGCCCCAACCCCGCGTGATATCCGAACCAAAGCCCTCAGGCCGGACCTGCTGGCTGTGGCAATAGACACAACCCAGGGATCGGTAATGTTCCTCGCCTTGCTGCGCCTCACCCTTGCGGGCCTGCGGATAGAGCACCACAGCCCCCAGCGCATTCGTACTGACGTTGGGCACCAACCCTCCGAGCTGTTGCTTCGGAGCCAGCACTAGCCCCACCCAGCTCGACGCCAAGGTGAAGAGGATTCCCAGAAAAAGGAGCGGGCCGTATTTCATGGCTTCACTTTCCGACAACAGCCGCGGTTTCCGCACCCATCAGGATAGCCACCACCGGCTTCCGGTAGGGCCCGAAGACCCGAGCCAGCAGCCACACCAGATTCCCGACAAACGCGACATGTCCCAAACCGAGAAGCAACCCGGCAAACGTCCGGAGCTTCAACCACGGGAGCGTTCCCTCGACCACCTTGAGGAACGGCACCGATGCATCATTCATGGCGAGTCCCTGAAGGATCCCACCCAGGCTCAACGGAACCACGTAAAGGGCTAAACCGAGAAAACACGCCCAGAAATGGAGGGAAATCAACCCAAGCGAAGGCCACTCGCGCTGCGTGATCCTGGGAATGATGTAATACAACGATCCGAACATGACCATGGCGAAGAACCCGTAAAGGCCCAGATGCGCATGCGCTATCGTGTGGTGGGTGAAATGAACCACCTCACTGTAGGATCTCAGGGAGTTGGCAATGCCCTGCAGGCTGGTGGCCGTATAGCACAAGGCTCCTACCACGACGAATCTCAACGTGGGACTGTGCTTCAGCTTCCCGAAGTGCCCCCACATCGTCATGTGATGGTTGATGGCCACAGTCGTGACCGGGATCAACATCATGACGCTCGCCACGATGGACACCGTGATCATCCAGGCCGGCATCGGCCCACCGATCAGGTGGTGAAGCCCGTTCCAGTTGTAGAAGAGCGCCAGTGACCAAAACCCAAGGACACTGAGGTAATAGGAATGGATAGGCCGGCCGATCACCTTCGGGATGAAATAATAGATCGAAGCCAATCCGATCGGTGTGAACCACAACCCCAGCACGTTGTGAGCGAACCACCAATTGACGGCTGCCTGGACGACACCTCGTACCGGTTCGATCAGCAACATGATCTGTGCCGTTGCGTACAGCCAAGGGAACCAGAGGATCGCCGCAAGAAGGTACCACTGCGAGACGTACAAGTGCTGCTCCCGGCGCAACCGGAAGGTGATGATCGCCCACACCGCCACCAAGACGTAGCTGAAGAAAAGGATCGGCGTGGAATAGCGGGGCAGCTCCAACCACTCAATCGACGTCGAATCGCCGATCAGGATCCCAACCACCCCGACCGTCAACCCGATGTTCCAGAAGATTGCCGCCACAGTCGCCAGACCCGGGGCAACGAATGGAACCCGACAAAGCCGGCACATCAACCATAGGGTCACCCCAATACCGGTCTGGGAGGCGAAGCCGTAGATCACCGTGTTCAGGTGAGCAGGCCGAACCCTTCCAAAGGTAAGGAACTCCCACGACGCGAGGAAACCAGGCGAGTGCAGCTTGATGCTGGCGACCAGGGCCAACGCCGTCCCGGCGAGCAACCACAGGAGGCCGCTGATCACGAAGAACAGGACAGGCACCCGGCAGGATGCGTCGATCTCGGCCAGCAACGCGCGCTTGGACGAGTCATCGGAGACATCGCCCGGAAGGAGGGCGGAAAAGGTTTGGGAAGATGCACTCATGACTCGGCCGACTGACGATTGAGAATCTGATCCGTGGCCCTGCCTACTGGCTCTTCTTCATCGAAGGGCAGCAACGCCGCACGCTCCGGGAGATTCAACTCACCACGATGAGAAGCCCAACGCAGCGCAACCAGCGCAACACCGGGCACCGCTAGAACTCCCCCGATCATAAGAATGGCCAACACGTTCATGCCCGCATCGGGTCACTCGAAACTCTGGGTCTTCTTGGAGGCCTCGAGCCGTTCCAAAAGTTTGGCCCGACCCTCAGCCGCTCCGGGGCTCCATTCACCCACCATCACCTCCATCGCCCGGTCGACCGAGAGACGCGCCAGATTTTCCTTGTTGGGATCGACCGCGAATTTGCCCAGTTCGGCCTGAGCATCCTGATCGACCTTCAACCGGGCAGCCTTTCGGCTTACCGCCGCAGCAGCATCCACCTCGGGTACGTCCTGACGAACCACCAACCAGGCCATCGCTCCAACGATCAGGAAGGACCCAATCCCGCCCACAAAGTAGGCCAGAATCGTCCTCGTCTGTTGTCCGCAGCAATTTGATTCACTCATGTCAGACTCCGTTCAGTGATGCGCCGCAGCTCCAGGTCCGGGCACTTCGTGGTGGGTCACCGCCTCCTTCAACCTGGGATCCCGCAGCGGATAAGGAGCCGCGGACCGGAAGTTCTTCATGAACATGAACCCAAGGAAGGCCAGCATCCCAAACCAGAACAACGGATCCCAGAACGAGACCTGGGGTCCCTGCGCCAGCGGCCCATACGTCGGCATGATATTGAAGGTCATATCAACGAAGTGCATCAACCACGCCCATCCACACATGGGAACCATGATGGCCGGATTCATCTTCACGTCCTGATTCAGAAGCACCAGGAACGGCACGAAGAAGTGCCCGAAAAGGATGGTGAACCCAACCCACTTCCAACCGCCCTGCTCACGGTTCACGTACCAGAACGTTTCCTCCGGGATGGCCGCGTTCCAGATCAGGAAATACTGCGAGAAATGGATGTAGGCATAGAAGACGGTGAAGGCGAAGAACCAGACACCCAGATCCTGGATCTGACGCTTGCTCACCACTTGGCTCAAGGGTCCCTTCAGCTTCAACCAGAGCACCACCACCCAGATCGTGATCAAGGCGGTCCAGACGCTGCCAGCGAAGTAGTAAACACCATACATCGTGCTGAAAAACTGATGCTGGAGGGACTTCATCAGGTAGAAGCACCCCAAGGTCAGCGAAAACGCGAAGTAGAAGATGCCGACCGCTGCCAGAACCCGTGCCCTCCGGGTCCAGATGGCCGAACCATCCTTGTCCTGGGCAACCGACCATTTGCGGAAGGTATGGGCAATCAAACCCCAGCTCGCAACGATCAGGGGAAGAAGCAAATTGAAGGTGGGCTGATTGAACAAAGCCCTCTTGACCTCAAGCGAATGATCCTCTGCCGGATTGATGCTCAGCCAAGGATAGATCCATTTCTGCAAGGCCAGGATGGGAACCAGCAGAACCAGCATCCAGGGGAACAGAAGCGACGACATCTGCTCGGCCACACGGCGGACAGGAACGGACCAGGAGGCATCGAAGAGATGGTGGATGAACACGAGGAAAAGCGCCCCCACGCAGATGCTGAGGCAAAACATGTAGGCCGTCAGATAGCGCAGGCCAATCTCCCGGAGGATATCCTTGCCCCCCGCCGCGTGGGCGTGGCCGTCCACTCCGTGGGCGTGGGAATCCACCGTTGCCGAAGCAACACCAGCAACCGCTGAGGGCTTGGCCTCATCCGCTGCCTTCAAGCGAGTCACACCCACCGTCACCAAGCCTACCAAGGCCAGCATGGCGACCAACGTTCCAACAAATCGCATCAGAGTCTTCATGGTCGCATTATTTGGGGGTCGACCGAACTGCATCCGGAATCTCTTCCTTCTTGCCCAACCGGCTCAACTGGAGCGCGCGGACGTAGGCAACGACTGCCCACCGGTCCTGAGGGTCCAACTTGTCTGCGTAGGGAAGCATCAGGTTCTTCCCGTTGCTGATCGTGTTGAAGATCTCGCCGTCCGACATCTTGATCAGGCGTTCGTCGTGCAACTTGGCAACGGCAGCCATGCCGAACTTCGTCGTCACACCGTTTCCATCACCGGCAGCGCCATGGCAAGGAGCGCAATAGATACCAAAGCGTTCACGACCCCGTTGGACGAACTCGCGGTTCACGGCCACCGGCATGGCATCCACCCAAGCCCCATCCGCTTTCTTGCCCGTCTGAAACTCGCCCAACTCGCGAGCTGACTCCCGGGCAACGGTGCCAGCCACCGGAAGCCGACTGCTCAATCCGTCCGCGAAGCCCGCGAATTTAGTGGTCGTCTGCGGCCGAAGCTTCGGCTGCCGATCCATGTCAGGGAAGACTTCGAGGGGCGGCTTGCGTGACAGACTGCCTCGAAGGCCAGCGACGCTGACGCCAGTCACCAGCGCCAGCACCCAGAGGGCGAAGAAGTAGGTCAGAAATTTTCGCATTTACTCCTCCACGTATTCGATCGCCGCTGCATGACACTCATCCGCCAGGAACTGGCGCGTCGCCTCCGAGGCATACTTCGGGTCAGTCGCCTCGATGCACACAAAGAACCGGTCGTCAGACGCCCGCTTGAACCGCTCCACCTTGAGCAGAGGATTGTAGAACTTCGGCAGACGGTTCAGGAACAACATCCCGAACAGGGTGGCAAAGGCTCCCAGAAGGATCGTCAACTCGTACGATACCGGGAACGCGTAGAGCGGCGTGAACAATGGCTTGCCGCCGACCACGAGCGGGTAGTCGAACTTGTTCATGAACCAGATCATGGTCATGCCCGTGGTGAAACCCGTGACGCCACCTACAAAGGTGAACCATCCCACCTGGGACTTCTTCACCCCCATCGCATCATCCATCCCGTGGATCGGGAAAGGGGTATAGACATCCCACTTGGTGAACCCGGCATCGCGGCAACGGATCGCGGCGTTCATGACGTCCGCGGGCGTCTCGAACTCGGCCAGAAGGCCATGCGGTCTTGAAACGGAAGAGCTCATGGTATTTCTCGTTCCTCCTTAATGATGCCCCGTGGCGCCACCCAGCGGATGATGAGGATCCGCCTGGGGAGTGACTGCCTTGACTTCGCTGATCGCGATGACCGGCAGGAATCGGATGAAGAGCAGGAACAGCGTCATGAACAACCCGAAGCTGCCCACAAAGGTGAACACATCCACCCAGCTCGGGGTGAAATATCCCCAACTGGACGGGAGGTAATCCCGGTGGAGCGAGGTGACGATGATGACAAAGCGCTCAAACCACATGCCAATGTTCACAACGATCGACACAAACCAGACGAACACCGGGCTCGTCCGCAGGGTCCGCGACCAGAACAGGTGCGGGCTGATGACATTGCACGTGATCATGCTCCAATAGGCCCACCAGTAGGGACCAAAGGCGCGGTTCTTGAACGCGTAGAGTTCGTAGGGACTGCCGCCGTACCAAGCGATGAAGAACTCCATGCCGTAGGCGTAACCAACGATGGAACCCGTCGCCAGGATGACCTTGCACATCAGTTCGATGTGCCGCGTGGTGATGATGTCGTGCAGACTGAACAGGGCCCGCAAGGGGATCAACAGGGTCAACACCATGCCGAACCCCGAGAAAATCGCGCCGGCCACGAAATAGGGCGGGAAAATCGTCGTGTGCCAACCGGGCACCTGCGAAACAGCAAAGTCGAAGGAGACGATCGAGTGCACGGACAACACGAGAGGGGTGCTCAATCCTGCGAAGATCAGGTAGGCCTTCTCGTAGTTGCTCCAATGACGATTGGAGTTGGTCCATCCCAAGGCGAAGAATCCGTAGCCCAGCTTTCGCAGCAGGGACTTGGATCGATCACGCAGGGTGGCGAGGTCAGGAATGAGGCCCACGTACCAGAACAGCAGCGAGACGGTACCGTAGGTCGAGACGGCGAACACGTCCCACAGCAGCGGAGACCGGAACTGGGGCCAAATCCCGTTCGCGTTCGGCACCGGGAACAAGAAGCCGGGGTACAGGGCGAACCAGACACGGCCTGTATGAACGACCGGGAAGATGCCTGCGCACGCCACGGCGAAAAGAGTCATCGCCTCAGCAGCGCGGTTGATCGAGGTACGCCACTTCTGCCGGAGCAGGAAGAGCACCGCCGAGATCAGCGTTCCAGCGTGGCCAATGCCGATCCAGAAGACGAAGTTGGTGATGTCCCACGCCCAATCGGCAGGTTGGTTCAATCCCCAGACACCCACACCGGTCGAGATCAGGTACGCGACCAGCGAGAACATCATCCCCATCCCACCGACACTCACGATGAAGGCCGGCCACCACCACTTCGGCATCGGCTTTTCGCAGATGCCCGCGATGGTATCGGTGATCCAACCCAGAGAGCGATTGTTCAGGACGAGCGGTTCACGCTCCAGTTCCTTGGGCGGGTCATAGACCTTGAGGACTGGAGGTGCGTCATGGGGGTCATGCGACCCCTTCTTGCCGGCCCCATGGCCGGCGGCGTTGGCTGCGGTGGCCATCAGGCTGCTCCTTTCTGCGCAGGAATTGCGGCGGACTTCTTCTCACCATGGGAATCGCCATGGCTGCTCTTGAAGGGGTTTTCGTGCCGGTGACGTTCGTAGTCACGCAGCGAGTCGGGCTCGCTCCGACCTTCGATCTCGGGATTCGGATTCCGGATGCGCGCCAGATAGGTGATCCGGGGGCGGATGTCGAGGAAGCCAAGGACCGAGTAGTTCCGAGGATCGCGCTTCAACTTGGACACTTCACTCTCCGGATCCAGGATGTTGCCGAAGGTGATCGCCTCGGCAGGACAGGCCTGCTGGCAGGCGGTCTTGACGCCGCCCTCGCGGACCGTGACGTCGCCACTGTTGCCGACCTCAACCTTGCGGCTGATCTTGGCCTGCTCCACGCGCTGCACACAGAAGGTGCACTTCTCCATCACGCCACGCATCCGAACCGAAACATCCGGGTTGCGCACCAGCTTCACGATTTCCCATTCCGGAGCCTCGTTCCGGTTCTGGGCGAGCGGACCCTTGTACAGGTTTCCGACGTTGAAGAAGTGCTGGCTCTGGCCCGACGCGTAGTCCGACTCGCGCTTGTTGTAGTCGAAGAAGTTGAATCGACGAACCTTATAGGGGCAATTGTTGGCGCAATACCGGGTACCAATACACCGGTTATAAGCCATCACGTTCAACCCTTCCTCGTCGTGCACCGTCGCGTTGACGGGGCAGACGCTTTCACAAGGTGCCGCCTCGCAATGCTGGCAAAGCATCGGCTGCACGGCCATCTGCGGATCCTCCGCGGCGGCATCCGAACCCAGCGCCGCCTTCGGATCATGGCTATAGTACCGATCGATGCGCATCCAGTGCATCTCACGGCCACGAGCCACCTGATCCTTGCCGACAATGGGGATGTTGTTTTCGCTCTGGCAGGCGACAACGCAGGCGCTGCAACCTACACAGGACGACAGATCGATCACCATTCCCCACTGGTGGATCTTGGAAGCCGTCGACGGGTTCTGGTCGTACGGATGCTCGTAGATGTTCTGCGGACGCTTGTCGACGTTCCGACCGTCACCCTCCGGCTTGAACGGGACGTAGTGAGGCAGGTGGGCCTCAAGGTCCATGTTCTTGGCGAAGTCCGGCTTGGACTCGTACTGAGTCAGGTTGGCCTCACGGATGACCGGCCGACCCTCCATCAAGCCATGCTCCTGAGTAACCGCCACCAGATGCCGACCCGGGACCTTCGAAACCTTGGCACCGGTGGCCACATGGCGGCTGTCCTTGAGGAACAGCGGGAAAGCATCGTACCCGCTTCCCCGGCCAACACGACCCGTCACCTTGCGGCCATATCCCAACGCGAGACCGATCGTCTTGTCCGCCAAACCGGGTTGGACCCAGACCGGACCCTGAACAGAGCGATCGCCGATAGTGACCTTCAGGATGGGCTGCTTGTATTGACCGTCCGCCGCGTTGGCGGCATCCGAAACACCCAGTTCCTTCGCCGTGGCGATGGACACCAGGATGACGTTCTCCCAGGTCACCTTGGTGATCGGGTCCGGAACTTCCTGCTGCCAACCATTGTTGTTGAAGCGGCCGTCATCGACGGACGCGTCGCGGTGCAGGACAACATCATATTCTGAAGCAGCCGCAGGCTTGAATGTGGACAGGACGGAAACCGCCTTGCCCAACTGCGCTCCGGACGGGTCCAACGGCTTCGGGGCGCTGTCCGCGCGGAAACCATCGTGCAGGAACTGGCGCCAAGCCGCTTCATCCGGCCCAAGCGTGGCCCGGACGATGTCCAGCGGTTGCGGCTTTTCCAAGCCGACCAAACGAGCGAGAACCTCCAGATCCGTCAGACCACCGAACAAGGGTTCGATCAACGGTTGGACCGGAACGACGGTTCCATCCGAAGTGCGGGCATCCCCCCACGACTCCAGAAAGTGGGTGGAAGCGATATTCCAGGTAGCCAACTGGGAGGTTTCGTCCTCGTAATAGCCCCACCGGACAATGTTCTTCGCCTTCTTCGCTGCCTCGGAAAACGACAGATCCGACGGAGCATCGTAGGCGGGGTTTCCTCCCAGGATCACCAACGTGTCCACCCCGGCCTTCAGGGCCTCGACGCACTCCGAAATCGATCCGTCCACCTTGGCTTCATTGGACTTGATCACCGACACCACCGAGCCAAACGCCTTGAGCGAGTGGTTCAGCGCATGCGCAATCAGGTGCACCGCCAAGGGCTGGGCGTATCCCGCCAGAACCACCGACCGGCCCTTCTGGGCAACCAGGTCCTTGGCGCAGGCCGCAACCCAGTTCGCGTTCGCAGGGGTACCCGGGGCCAACCCCTTGAGGATCGTTGCCAACTCCCCGCTCTCACCCAACAACTCCAGCACGGCCGCGCCCACCTGTGCCGCAACGCGCACCACGTCGGTCGGACGAACGCGAAGACGGTGGTCCGCGTTGCCCCCCGTGATGGTCATCAGGGACTCAACCGCGTACAGGCGGTTCATCGAGTCCTTCGAAGGCTTGCGTCCCTTCGCATAACCTCGGATCAACCGATAGGACTCCAACTCGGCACCCAGAAAATCGCAATCCAGCGACAGGATCCGGTGGGCCTTGTCCAGCTGGTAGCTGGCTTGCACCTCGGCACCGTAAAGGTGGCTCAGCGCCTGAGCGTTCGTGGAAAAGTCAACCGCCTCGTAGGCGAACCACTTCGACTTGGGAAACTTCTTCGCGACCTCTTCCTGAAGTCGATTGCGGCTCGGGGAGCCGGATCGCTCAGCCAGAACGACTAGACCCTCGCCACCATTGGCGGCAAATCGCTTCCCCGTTTCCGCCAAGGAGTCCCGAACCGCTTCAACCTTGACGTCCGCTCCACCCTTCGTGTGCCGATAGGCCCGATCCGGGTCGTACAGGTTCAAGAGGCTGGCCTGCGCAAAGGCATCGGTTCCACTGCCGGACCCCGCCAGAAGACTGTTGCCCTCCAGCTTTACCGGCCGGCCGTCCTGAGACTTGGCAACCAACGGAACCGCGGATCCGCGAGTCGGCATCGCCGTCGCATAATGCTGCGGTTTGCCGTGGATATAGCCCTCGGGCTGCTTCGCGAACGGGGTCAGATGCTCTTCCGGACGACGGCATCCCGTGGCGAATCCGCCGAGCCCCGCCAGCATGAAGCTCGCGGACATGAGCTTGATCCAGTCACGCCGGGCTTCACCGCTGGGTGCAATCGAAGCACCCGTGGGAAACTCACGGTCCATCCATTGCCGGAATTCCGGCTTCTCGGAGAGCTGGTCAAGAGAACGCCAGTACTTCGGGCCGATCTCCGGCTCAGGGCAAGTCGGGGGAATCGTTTTCATCAGCGATGGCAGGTAGAACAGCTCTGGCCGGGTTGCACCTTCCAGTCATGCACGGCCTTCTTTCCGTCGAAACCCTCGTTCTTCCAATCCAACTTGGTCACGAGCTCATTGGGCCGGATGAACTTCTCCGGCTCCCGATGACATTCGAGGCAAAAACTCATGGACAACGGCTTCGCGTGGTAAACCTCATCCATCTTGTTGATCTCGCCGTGGCAGTGAACACAGCTGATGCCGCGGTTCACATGAACGGAGTGATTGAAGTAGACGTAGTCGGGAACCTTGTGGATCTGCACCCACTCGATCGGCTTGCCGGAGGCGTACGAATCGCGCACCAACTGCAGCTTCTCCGAGTCCTTCCGCACCTGACTGTGGCAGTTCATGCAGGTTGAGGAGGACGGGATGTTCGAGAACCAGGACTTCTCCACGCCGTTGTGGCAATAACGGCAATCGAGGTTCAACTGATCCACGTGGATCGAGTGTGAGAATGCCACCGGTTGCTTCGGCTGGTACCCCACCCGCGTGTACTTCGGCGTGACATAGTACGTGATGCCGGCAAGCGCAGTTGCGCCCAGCACCGCCGCCGCCACGCCTGCCATCACCGGCAGCTGGTTCGTCCACTTCGGGAAGATATCCGACATGCTCAACCTTTCCGCAGGATGCACCGGGGAATCTGATCCCCATTTGGGCATATTAGAGGTGGTTATTTCACCCCACTTGCGCCCAACGCATCATTAGTTGCCCTTCAGTCCGCGCTGTATCTACCAATCCCGGCGTCCATCGCAAGAGTCATCTCCTGCTCCGCTCGGAATTCGTTCTGGATAATTCCCCGGATCAGCCCGCCGAAAACCGTTCGACCAAGGCTTGCCAGCCCACGGACATTTGACTCGTGAAAAAAATCACAAGCTCCCTACTCCACGCAAGCATCGGTTGAGCCTCATC
This sequence comes from uncultured Verrucomicrobiota bacterium, assembly GCA_903842505.1. Lineage (GTDB taxonomy): Bacteria > Verrucomicrobiota > Verrucomicrobiia > Limisphaerales > UBA9464 > UBA6176. The sequence goes on from CAIMMI010000065.1 coordinate 13,976, forward strand.
CACCCCCCCCTTTCGAACACCTACCCTCTTTTTTAATCCTAAAGCATTGAAGGAAAGTGAATTATAAATCACTCAAAACCAATCCGTCCCATCAAATATTTCCTTACGCCGCCCGCGACCCAGCCGAGGACAGGACCCGCCCGACCGGCCTGTTCCAAGCCTTAGACCGCCACCGGGGCCTTGATGGCTGGGTGGGGATCGTACCCCTCGATGGCGAAGTCCTCGTAGACAAACTCCGACAGCGCGTTCCGGGCATTCAGGATCTGCAACCGCGGAAGCGCTCGGGGCGACCGCGACAACTGCAGGCGAACCTGATCCACGTGGTTCGCGTAGATGTGGAGGTCTCCGAACGTATGGATGAAGTCTCCCACCCCCAGTCCGGTTACGTGCGCGACCATGTGGGTCAACAGCGCGTAGCTGGCGATGTTGAAGGGAACCCCAAGGAAAAGGTCCGCGCTGCGCTGGTAGAGCTGGCAGCTCAGCAAGCCATCGCAGACGTAGAACTGGAAAAGGGTGTGACAGGGCGGGAGCGCCATCTGACCGATTTCCGCAGGATTCCAGGCCGAAACGATGAGTCGCCGACTGTCGGGATTCCGCCGGATCTCGTTCACCACCCACTCGATCTGGTTCACGGAAACACCCCCCTCACCCCGCCAGTCCGTCCACTGGGCGCCGTAGACCCGTCCGAGACTCCCATCGGGCTTCGCCCACTCATTCCAGATGGTTACCCCGCGCTCCTGCAACCATCGGACATTCGTCTCCCCCCGAAGGAACCAGAGGAGTTCATAGATGATTGAGCGGAGGTGAACCTTCTTGGTGGTTACCAGGGGAAAGCCGTCCCCCAACCGGTATCGGCACTGGGCACCGAACAGGCTGTAGGTGCCGGTTCCAGTGCGGTCCTGTTTGAAGCGACCTTCTTCCAGGGTTCGCCGCAGAAGCTCAAGATAGGGTTGCATCGTGCAGAGGAAAGCAGTGCACCAAAAGAGAAGGCTGGCCAGCGCGGATCGCCCGCCACCGGCCCTGCCCTGCCCACGGACCAACGCCTGCTAGACCTGAATCCAGGCCGGATCGAATGCGATTCGAGTGCCCTTCTGAACAGCCTCATGCGCCTTGATGGCGATGACCGTGGACTGGAGGCCAGCCTTCCAGTCGGAGTCGGGTTTGGTGCCGTCGTTGATGTGGTCGATGAAGCGGCCCAGCGCGAATTGAAGGGGCGGTTCGGTCTGGGAGGCGGCCTCGGCAGGCTTTTTCCCCTGGGCGAGGATCTTGGTCGCATTCGCCACCAATGCGATGCCGGAATCGTTGAGGAAGTCGTCCTTCCGCGCATAAACCTCCCAGCCCAGCAAGGGCGCATCCGTCTCCTTGAACATCCAGGCTCGATTGTCGCGGATCAGGATGGCGGCGTCCGAGCCAAAGAATACCTCGGACTCCCCTTCGAAGGAGTTGGCGAGGGTGGCGGAGAACGTGTGCCGATAGCCTCCCGCGAACTCGAGGATGACGGTGGCGGTATCGGCCACCTCGCGGTCATCCTGCCACTGAAGGATTCCGCCCAAACCGTGAATCGCCACGGGCAACTTGTCGGAGTACCAGCAGGCGAGGTCCAGGCTGTGGATGCCAACTTCGCCGGGCAGGCCAATCGAAGAATCACGATACAACCGCCAATTCAGGGCCTTTTCCCGATCGCCATTGGGGGAGGATCGCCGCCAGCTTTGCTTCTTGTTGGACTGGCCCCGCGAGACGGCGATCCGACCCGTTGCCCCCGTGCGGACAAATTTCAGGACGTGGTGATTCTGCGGATTTTCGCGGGACTGAAGCCCCACCTGGAAGATCTGCCTGACCGGAAGGGCCTTGGCGGCTGCCGCAATGGCCCGCGCATCCTCGACAGTGTGGGCGATGGGAGCTTCCAGGTAGACATGCTTGCCTGCCTGCATGGCGGCCACCGCAATTTCGCGGTGCAGGTGGGTCGGCGTGGCGACGATGACCGCCTGAACTTCGGGATTGGCGAGCAACTCGCGGTAGTCCGCGTGTTGTTTGGCCGCGGGAGCCGACTCCGCCGCGCGCCGGAACGCGGCCTTGTAATGATCGCAAAGGGCGACGACGGGCGCATTCGGAAGCCGGGCGGCCATGGCCAGGATCTCCCTGCCCTGATTGCCGAGTCCGATCACGCCGCACTTCACGGGTGGGCCGGGAGGTTTCTCCTTGTAGTTCGGATCCACCTTGGGAGGAGGCAGCACGCCGCCACTTGCCTCTGTCGCCTTCGCCGCGTCCTGCGCGGTGATGGGAACTCCGCCCATGGCAGCCATGACTGCCGCAAGAGACCCCGCCTTGAAGAAATGGCGCCGGTTCAGGTCCGGTCCGGAGGATGCTTCGTCGCTCATGTGGAAGGGCCTGAATGTGCCCGGACCGATCCTCACTGCCAAGCCGACGCTTTCCACATCGTCCCGACTTCGCCCCAAAGAATGCCTCACGATCTGGGAGCAATGCTCACGAGGCATGCACCGGCTTTACGGAAGGACATCCATCGAGGGCCGAAACCGAGCCTCCGGGCAGGATTCCCAATCCCAGGATCCACCACGAGGCCCCTGACGGAAGCCTTGTTCGGGACTTGTTGATCGTGCGCATCTTGGCAACCCTTCGGTCCAATGGTCTTTTCGGTGAACGACTGCTCGCTGATCAAGCTTCCCTGCATTACCGACGCGAGGGGTTCGCTCAGTTTCGTCGAGGGCGGGCGCCATGTGCCGTTCGAGGTGGCCAGGCTCTTCTACATGTACAATTTTCCGCGGGATACGGTCCGCGGCGGCCATGCGCATCGGGAGTGCGCCCAGTTCCTCATCGCCCAACAGGGCCAGTTCCGGATCACGCTCCACGACGGGACCGAGGAACGGATCGTCGACCTGAACCGCCCGGATTGCGGCCTGCACATTCCGCCCGGAATCTGGGTCACCTTGCACGCGATCACCGATCAGTCGGTGATCACCGCGCTCGCCAGCGCTCCGTATGTCGAGGCCGATTACCTGCGCAGTTTCGAGGGATTCCTCGCCTGGAAACGCGACGCTGACCAACCGGTAGCGATGGAGTCCGAAGGGATCCTGGTCCGGCCCTATCAGTTCTCGGACGCGGCGGCCTTCTCGGACTCCGCGCGTTCCTCTGCTGCGGAAGTCGGAAAGTGGCTTGTCTGGTGCACGCCCGATTACGACGTCGCCCGAGCCGAGGCCTACATCCGGAGCAGCCACGTTGATTCAACCAGCCGCAAGGCTTTCGCCTTCGGGATCTTTCGCTCCGGGGCCGCCGGAGCCCATCTGGGGGGGGTCGCCCTGAACCGGATCGATTGGGCGGCCAAAACGGCCAACCTCGGGTACTGGGTGGCAACCCACGCGAGCCGGCAGGGGGTTGGCACACGTGCTGCCTGGCTCGCCTGCCAGTTCGGATTTGAGCGACTGGGCCTGGGGCGCATCGAGATCCTGGCCGAGATCGGCAATGCGCCCTCCCGGACTGTTGCACTGCGACTCGGCGCGCGCTTCGAGGGAATCCTCAGAAGCAAGGTCCGTCGGGCCAACACCCCGGTCGACCTCGAACTGTTCAGCTTGCTCCCCGGCGAACTCGCCGCTCGGCCGCACGTCCCATGAGCATCACTCGGCGGATCATCAGACGGCTGATCCTTGAAATTCGACTCGCCCGGTCCCGCTGCGCCTCCCTGCGTCGTCGGTTGACGTTGGTGCGATTGCGATGGGAGGGACGCCTCGTGACCGAGGGCCCTTGCCAATTGGACTCACCGTTGAACGCAGACGGTGCAGGTGTCGTTCGACTCCGCCCCAACATCAAAATCGGTCACGCATTGGCCCCAAAAACGGGCAATGGCGAAGTTCGACTCCAGGCAAGATTGCCAGCTTCGCAAATCTCCGTTGGTCCCGACTCCAAGTTCAGCAACAACGTCACCGTCATCGCCGTCGAGGCCGTCCATTTCGGAGCCCGGTGTCTCATTGGCGATCACGTGCTGATCCTCGACGCCGATTTCCACCATGCCGATGCCGCACTCCGGCATTCCCCAGGTTGGCCGATTTCCCCCGTGATCCTCGAAGACGATGTCTGGCTCGGAAGCCGGGTCACAATCCTCAAGGGCGTCCGCATCGGCGCGCGCAGCACCATTGCAGCTGGGGCGGTCGTAAGCCGAGACATCCCGCCCGACTCGATCGCCGGCGGAGTCCCGGCCCAGGTGATCAAGTCGATTGCTGGGTCGAAGCCCACAGACCTGAAGTGAGCCCCTTTTTGAAGCCCATGATCCCGTTCCTGAACCTCAAGGACATCACGGCGCGACACCGCGCCGAACTGATCGAAGCCGCAACGCGCGTCATCGACTCGGGTTGGTTCATCCATGGCCGCGAACACGAGGCTTTCGAGCGGGAATTTGCTGCGTTTCATGGACCTTGCCACGCCATTGGCGTCGCCAACGGTCTCGATGCCCTGACGCTGGTCCTCCGGGCGTGGATCCAGTCCGGCGAACTCCGGGAGGGCGATGAGGTCCTTGTCCCAGCGAACACCTACATCGCGTCGATTCTGGCGATCACCGAAAACCGACTGGTGCCGGTCCTCGTGGAACCGGACGAGGCCTCCTTCAACCTCGACCCCGATCGCCTCGCCGCGGCTTTGACACCGCGCACCCGCGTGATCCTTCCCGTCCACCTCTACGGACAGGCGGCGGACATGCCCGCCATCATGACGTTTGCCCGCCAGCACAGCCTGAAGGTCCTGGAGGACTGCGCACAGGCGCACGGAGCCGTCATCCAAGGCAGCCGTGTCGGACTCTGGGGCGATGCCGCCGGCTTCAGTTTCTACCCGGGCAAGAACCTGGGCGCCCTGGGTGACGCCGGCGCCGTCGTCACCCGCGATCCAAAACTCGCTGATGCTCTCCGGGCACTGCGGAACTACGGATCCCACGTCAAGTACCAGAACCGCACCCAGGGTCCGAACTCTCGCCTCGACGAACTCCAGGCCGCCCTGCTCCGGGTCAAACTGCCCCACCTCGACGCCGACAACGAACACCGGAGGACTGTCGCACGCCGCTACCTCCAACAGATCCGGAACCCGGCGATTCGACTCCCCCAACGCGTGGGCGATGAGGCCAGCCACGTATGGCATCTCTTCGTCGTCCGAGTGCTGGACCGCGACGGCTTCGTCCGTCACCTGACGGCATCTGGCGTGCAGACGGTGGTCCACTACCCCATCCCACCGCATCGGCAGGACTGCTACCCCGCGCTCCAACATCTGGATCTTCCGATCACCACGGCCATCCACCGCGAAGTGGTCAGCCTGCCGATCAGTCCAGTGATGTCGGATTCCGAGGTCGAATCCGTCATCCAGGCAGTCAACGCCTACAGCCCTGCGCCTTCTCGGGGATGAGGGGTCCGGAACGGAAAGCCGGCTGAATCAGGTATTGTTCGCGGCGGCCCGAGGCCCGATCTTGCGAACGAAGCCCCATGCTGCGGATTGATTCCAACGGTTCCCAGAGCAGGCTGTTCCGACGACTGCGGAACTGCCACCTCCTCGTTGGCTGGATCATCCTCGCTTCGGCATCTTCAGGGTCGGCGGCACCCGAATCCGGCGTGGATCCCGGCCGACCGCATTCCGCGTTTGAACGGATCGTTTCGGCGCCTCCACCGTCCGTCCCGACCCACGCCCACGGGAACGCCATCGATGCCTTCATCCAGGCGAAGCTCAACCGAGGCAAGCTCACGCCTTCGCCGGAAGCCGATCGAGCAACACTGATCCGGCGTGCCACCTTCACCCTGACAGGTCTTCCCCCGACGCCTGAAGCGATCGAGGCGTTCGTCCACGATCCATCCCCTGCCGCCTACGAGGCGCTCGTGGATCGATTGCTCGCCTCTCCCAGGTTCGGCGAACGCTGGGCGCGGCATTGGCTCGATGCGGCGGGCTATGCGGACTCGAACGGTTACTTCAATGCCGACTCGGATCGCCCCCTTGCCTTCCGCTATCGCGACTACGTCATCCGGGCCCTGAACCGTGACAAGCCGTTCAGACAGTTCATCCATGAGCAGATTGCCGGCGATGAGCTTTGTGGTTGGACTCCCGGTCAACCCGTTACCCCCGAAATCATCGAATCCCTCGAGGCAACCCATTTCCTTCGGAATGGCCAGGACGGTTCCGGTGAAAGCGACGGGAACCCGGACGAGGTCCGCACCGACCGGTACTACGCCTTGGAATCAGCGATGCAGATCGTGGGCTCCAGCCTCCTGGGAGTGACCCTGCAATGCGCCAAGTGCCACGACCACAAATTCGAACCGATCACGCAGCGCGACTACTACTCCTTTCAGGCCTTCCTTTATCCGGCCTTCCACATTGAGAAGTGGACCAAACCCAACGACCGCGTGGTCACAGCCGCCCTGCCCGGGGAGGTGGAATCGTGGAAGGCCACCCAGCTTCGTCTGGATGCAGAACTTGCCGACGCCCAGGCCGAGTTCCGCGCATGGTCATCGTCCAATCGGCCTCCCGGCAAACTCCTCTTCGGCGACGATTTCAACCAACCCCAGAACCTCTCTCGGAACTGGTCCGCGACCGCCCCGGGGGATGACGCCCCCGGCGGCAGCCCGCCGGTCCGACTCGACTCAACCCAAGCCCCCGGTGCGATCGCCGCGGACGGCAAACTGCGTTTGGTGGAAGGCGGAGGAAGCGGAGATCGGTGGCTGTCCAGCGTCCAGGCCTTCGACTGGCAACCCGCCATCCAGGGGACGTGGATCCAGGTCACCTTCGATCTCGTGGCCGATCGCCTCGACCCCACCGGAACTCCAGCGGAGCGCATAGGTTACTTCATCGCCACGCACGACTTCAACGACAGCTCGAAAGTCGAGGGCGGCAACATCCTGATCGACGGTCACCCCAGCGGAGCCTCCGTGGTCGAGGTGGACTATCCCGGCAAGGACTCTTCCCGCCCTGGCAAGTTAGGCACCACCGGCTACAAGCCCGGCCACAACTACGGGCTCCGCATCACGCGGGTTGAATCCGACCGTTTCCAACTCGAGCACCTCGTCGACGGCTCCGTCGACGGCCAATCAATCCATCTGAAGGCACGTGACCTTCCGCGTGGAGGATTCGGATTCGAGTACTGCTGTGGTCGGAGCTTCGTCGTCGACAATGTCCGGATCGAGTCTTCGGATCCAAAGAACGAGGCCTGGGCTGTGGCATCCCAGACCTACGAGAAGGAACTCGGTGTCCGGCGTCAGGTTCTGGAGCGCACCTCGAAGCGCATTGCAGCCCAGCGGACACCCCAACCCGGCCGCATCGCATGGATGACCGACTCCGGTGCCGAGGCTCCGCCCGTTCCCCTGCTCAAACGGGGCAACCACAAGACTCCGGGCGAGGCGGTTCCTGCGGCCTTCCCCGGGTTCCTTTCGGGAACGGTGCAAAACTCCCCGGCACCAAGCCCATCGGATCGCACCACGGGCCGGCGGACCGCATTGGCGGACTGGCTGTTCCAGCCTGAGTCGCCGCAGGCCTCGCTGCTGGCGCGCGTGACGGTCAACCGCATCTGGCAGCAGTACTTTGGAACCGGGATCGTTGCGACCACGGACAATCTGGGCCGGAGCGGAGCACAACCGTCGCACCCGGAACTCCTCGAATGGCTCGCGGCGGAGTTCATCGTCTCCGACTGGAGCCTCAAGGCGCTTCATCGCCGGATTGCGCTCAGCCACACCTTCCGCCAATCCAGCGAACCTCGAACCGAATCCAGCTCCGTCGATCCGGGCAACCGTCTCCTGTGGCGGTTCCCCATCCGTCGTCTCGATGCGGAATCGATCCGGGACGCGATGCTCGCTACGTCCGGCCGCCTCGCCTCCAAAGCCTGCGGCCCCTACGTCCCCACCCCCCGGAACGGATCCGGTGAGGTGAACCCGGATCCATCCCATCCCGAGGCCTTCGCACGCACGATCTTTCTCCAGCAACGCCGGACGCAGGTGCCAACCTTCCTTGGCACCTTCGATGCCCCTTCGATGGTGTTCAACTGCACACGCCGCGAGCCGACCACGATGCCGCTCCAGACCCTCACCCTTCTCAATTCGGATTTCACCGTGGAACGGGGAGCGGACCTTGCAGCCCGGGTTTTGCGCGCGGAATCGACGGATGAAAAACGACTGATCCTTGCGTTTGTAACGGTCTGCGGGCGGCCGCCGAACGCAGTGGAAAAGGCCGCCAGCCTTGAGTTCCTTCGAGCCCAGACCACGAATCAGGACGCGGTCAATGAAGCCGTGCCGGCTGCCTGGAGGGACCTGTGCCATTCGCTCTACGCTCTGAACGCCTTCCTGTACCTCGAATGAACCCGGCCCACTTCGCCATCCAGCGCCGCGCGTTCCTCGCCCGCGCCGCAGGCGGCCTCGGCAGTCTCGCACTCGCCCAACTCCTCGGCCCCGGCCGGATCAGCGCATCCAATCCAGCCCTGCCCGCCCAGCACCGTCCCCGCGCCCGGGCGGTCATCAGTCTTTTCCAGCACGGCGGTCCATCCCAGATGGACCTGTTCGACTACAAGCCAGCCCTGAACAAATGGAGCGGCAAGCCATACCCGGGCGGTGAACTCGAGGTCCACTTCGACAAGCAGGCCGGAAACGTCCTCGGTGCCCCTTACGAGTTCAGCCCGCGCGGCCAGTGCGGCATGCATCTGTCCGAACTGCTCCCCCATACCGGCCGGATCGCCGACGACATCACCCTGGTCCGGTCCATGACGACGGGATCGGTGGATCATGAGTCCGCCCTGCGCATCATGCACACCGGCCGCTTCCTTGCCGGCCTGCCCTCGATGGGTTCCTGGCTTCTCTACGGGCTCGGCTCCGAAAACGAGAACCTGCCTGCTTACGTTGTTCTCTCGGATCCTGGCGGGCTGCCCGTCGACGGTGAACGCAACTGGTCCTCCGGTTTCCTGCCGGCCCTGTACCAGGGAACCGCCTTCCAACCGGGACCGTCCCCCGTCTTTCACCTCAAGACACCCAGCCACCTGTCGGTGACTGCCCGCTCCAACCAACTCGACCTCCTGTCCCGGCTCAATCGCGACCACGCGTCCCGATTCCCCGATAACACCGAACTGGCCGCTCGGATCGCCAATCTCGAAACGGCCGCCCGCATGCAGGGCGCCGTGCCAGAGGCCGTCGATCTCTCCAGCGAGTCCGCCGCCACCCGCAAGCTTTACGGCCTGGACAACCCGGTCACGGCGGAATACGGGCGTCGCTGCCTACTCGCCCGACGCCTCGTCGAACGTGGGGTCCGCTACGTCCAACTCTTCCTCAGCGGCCAACCCTGGGACACCCACGACAAGAATGCCGAGCGGCTCAAGGGACTGTGCGCCGCCACCGATCAACCCTCCGCCGCACTCGTCCAGGATCTCAAGGCGCGCGGTCTTCTCGACTCCACCGTGGTCCTCTGGACGGGAGAGTTCGGCCGTCTTCCCATCTCGCAGGGCACCGATGGCCGCGACCACAACCGCCACGCGTTCTCACTCTGGGTTGCCGGCGGCGGATTCAAGGCAGGCCACGTCCATGGGGCCACCGACGACTTCGGCTACAAGGCAGTGCAGGACGTCGTCAGCGTTCACGACTTTCACGCTACGCTCCTGCACACGCTCGGCATCGACCACAACGCCCTTCGATTTCCCCATGAAGGTCGCGAAGCCAGCCTGACCGACCCGGAGGTCACCGGCGCACGAATCATCCCTCAGCTTCTGTCCTGAACCGCCCGTCTTCCGCTAGCCACCCTTCCCGCTGCGCCCCGTCCGCATGTATTTGTGGCAACTCACACAGGAGAACGTCATCTGGGTATAGGCAACCGTCGCCGCATCGATGTTCCCCGCGTCCGACGCAACCGAAAGCGCCTCTGCTGATCGACGGAATTCCATCGTGAAGAGGTCATAATCCGGAGACTGACGCGCAGCCCAACCGCCCGTCTGGCTCAATCGCACCAACTTGGCCGCGTTGGTCTTGATGAGCGCGAAGTCCTGCAAGGCGAGTCCCCGCAGCACCTGCTGCGAGTGTCCCAACTTCTGGCGCATCACCTCGGACGTTGCATCCTTCGCTGGCGCGCGATCGGGGGTTGTCGGCGATGTGCCCAGCAACAAGGGCGCCATGGCTGCAAGGACCAGCCAGGACGCGGAGCGACGGAAGCGGATCTTGGTATTCATGAAAGCGACTCGTGGTTTGATACCACCACCCTCGTTCCAGAATCAGCTCTCCGCGACACACTCCTTGAGTATTACAGACCTCCGATTGGCTCAGGTCGAACCCTCATGAAACCCGGAGACGCAGCTCAACTCCCACCTTCCTCCAACGCTGCTCAAAGTCGCTGCGGGTCCAAACCTCGCGTCCACACCCCGGATCACCAACCTCCACCCCCTTGTCGGTCACGCCGAGGACACAAACCCAGTGGTCCACCATGAAGCCATACCGCACGACCACGAGGGTCACTCCATGCGGATCCAACTCCTCCATTCCCTCGAAGTTCCGGATGCCGACCTGAACGCCCCGATCCCCAAAGCCACGCTTCAGCATCCGTGCCATCGCCTCCGGACTGGTCCCGGTCATCGGCGTCGTCACCGCCGCCAACGCCATCGCTCCTTCGTCCGCCATCACTCCCAGGCGCTTCAACGCCGTCACCGCCGCGGCCGGTCCACAGGTGAAGTCCGTCTGCTGACGGCAAACCCCATCCGGTCCCCATCGGGTGGGCAACTCACGAAGTCGCTCCGCAACCATCACTGCACTCAGCAGTGGTGCCACCCCGATGCCCCCGGCAAGGACACAGGAACCGATCAGGATCCGCATCCGCCTGACAGTCGCCAATCGGTGCGTCGGAGCCAACAGGAGCGCCGGAATCACCATCGCCGCCAGCCAACTCTTCAATCGAACGTCCCCCGCCCAGCCGAGGAACCACCACTCCGAGGCTTGCGGCCATCGCGTCACCACACCGATCAGAGCGGTCGCGACCAACCCGACCCCGTACACCGCCACCCAACCTCGTCCCGCCCGCCAACCGATCGTCATCCCAGCCACGATCGCCAGCAGCGACACCGCCAGGTCAGTCCACGGGTTCATGCCTGCTTCGACCGATCCGGGGACCGGTCGTTTCGCGAATCGCGTTGCCCAACGAAAAAACGGCCCCTTCCCGATTCTTGAACCCTCCCAACACTCCGATAGCCTCTGGCCATGCGTTTCGGATCCGTCGCGTGCTTCCTTTTCCTTGCTGCCTTGATGTTGGGAGGCGGCTGCGCATTGGGACCCGAGACGGAGGACTTCGATGTCACGCTCGTGAACCTGGTCTCCGAGGGAAGCGGTGGCGGCGTCGGCGAGGCGGCCCTGCGCTTCACCATCCGGTTGCAGAACGCGACGCCGGAACCGGTCACTCTCACCGGGTCCGCCCACAAGATTTACCTCAACGACGTCTACGTCGGTCAGGCCCTCAATGATGCCAAGGTCGAGGTACCGCGCCTCGGGACCGTCACCCAGGACGTCACCGTACACCTGAGTACCTTCAAGCTGGCCCGGGCGTTCTATGGCGTATATCGGACCCAGCGCGCCTCCTACCGCGTGAACTCCACGCTCTACGGCACCCGAAGCACCCTGCGCACCCGCAAGGAAGGTTCCATCGACCTCCAGGGTCTCCAACTCCCGCCGCCTGGCAATCCGCCGGTCCCAGCCCAATCCCCCTAGCTTCGGCGTGAGCCGGGCGTCCCTGCCCGGTCTACTTCAGATCGTCGATGAAATCCCTTTGAACGCACGCCAACCGCGAGCGTCCATGCCGCACCCCATCGCGTGACCCGCCAAGAACCTTCACCCTCCATCCGTCCCGCCCGCCCGATTCTCGCGGCTCTAGTTGCCGTCAGTCTCGCCGGTTGCTCCGCCGCGCATTACCGCAAGTCCGCGGACAAGGAGGCAGCCCGACTGATCGGCGAGAAGACTCCCGCTGTCCGGAACATGGACACGAACTTCACGATCGAGGTTCAGGTACCACTCGAACTCTCCTCGCTCCCGGAGTCCCCGCTCCCGCCCGACTTCCTCGGCGATGAAGCAGCCGCCGAACGGGGTGCGCGTCAGATGGGCCTCCTTCCCGCGCTTGACCTCGCCGTGCGCCAGAGCCGCGAGTACCAGGCACGCAAGGAACTCGTCTACCTCAACGCCCTCGATCTCTCCCTCGCACGCCAACGCTACACCCCAATCTTTTCCGGCGGTGCCAGCGGCTTTGCCCAAGGTTCCACCCCCCAACCCGTCTTCGGAACCGACCCGATCACCGGTCAGCCCACCGTCGTCGCCCGCAACGATTCAACCCTCATCCGGAGCTCCGGCCGCCTGGGTGCCACCTGGCTCCTCGCCAGCGGCGCCCGCCTCACCACTGCGTTCACGACCGATTTCCTCCGCTACCTCGCCGGCAACCGCAGCGTCGTCGGGTCCGAACTCAGTGGCTCCATTGTCGTCCCGCTGCTCCGCGGCGGCGGGTATGCCGTAACCTTGGAGAATCTCACCTCCGCCGAGCGCAGCCTCCTCTACACGCTCCGCGAATTCGCCCAGTACCGGAAGGACTTCGCCGTCGAGACCGCTTCCGCCTATTACGGCGTCCTGCAGAATCGCGACGCCGCCCGGAATGCCTGGACGGATCTCCAGCGCTCCCGCCAGAACGTCGAACGGGAACAGGCGTTCGCCGCAGAAGGCCTTCGCCCGCTCGCATCCCTCGACCAATTCCGCCAGGCCAGCCTGACCTCGGAAACACGCTGGATCGAAGCAGTCCGCTCCTACCGGGATTCGCTCGACCGTTTCAAGATCTCCCTGGGCGTCCCGCTCGACACCCCGATCGTGCTGGACGACCGCGAACTTCAGGACCTCCGCATCCAGGACCCAAAGATCCCGCCCCACGTCGCACTCGACGTAGCCCAGGCCCTGCGTCTCGATCTGCAGAATGGGCGTGATCGTGTCGAGGATGCCACCCGTCGCATCAAGGTTGCCAGAAACGGACTCCGGCCCCAACTCGACGTCCGGGGTGGCGCGAACATCGCCGGCAATAGCACCGACCGCTTCAAGCTTCCCGACCCCAGCAACTATCAATGGAACGCGGGCCTCGACGTGGACCTGCCACTCAACCGGAAGGCGGAACGCAACGCCTACCGGGGTGCCGTGATCGCCGAGGCGCGCGCCCAACGGGAGTTCTCCCTCCAGGTCGAACAGGTCCGCCTCCAGATCGCCTCCGACTGGCGCGCTCTGGACCAGGCCCGCCGAAACCACGCGAACGGTGAACTCGCCGTCCGTCTCGGCGAACGACGCGTCGAGGAGCAGGCCCTCCGCATGGACCTCGGCCGCGGCGTCACCCGGGACCTCCTCGACGCGCAGGCCGACCTCATCGCCGCCCGCAACAATCGCACCGCAGCGATCGTCGCCCATTCGATCGCACGCCTCCGGTATTGGCGGGACATGGGCCTGCTCCACATCCGCGACGACGGAGCCTGGGACGAGGCCGCCACCCTCCAGGGTTACCCATCTTCCACCTCCCCCGCTTCGTCGCCGGCCACGTCATCGCCCCCGAATCCCGCCACCCCCCCGGCCTCCCCCACGCCATGAGTTCCGCATCCCTTCTCCGGTCGCCCCGCAACCGCTGGATCCTCGGTGTCCTGCTCGCCGCGGGAGCCGTCCTGTGGTTTCTGCGACCATCGAACGCCGACGCACGCGTCTCCACCTTCACCGCAAGGCGCGGCCCGCTCGACATCACCGTCCTCGGCGGCGGTTCGGTCGAAGCCCTCGAATCCTGGCAGATCCGTTCCGAGGTCCGCGGCGAACCCGTCAAGATCCTGAAGCTCGTCGATGAAGGAACCCTCGTCAGCGAGGACGACGTCCGGACCAACAAGGTCCTCGTCGAACTCGACGCCTCCAAGATCCAGCAGGCCCTCCTCAATCAGGACATCTCCTTCCAGACCACCCTCGCCGGCCTGACCGAGGCCCAGCAGGGATATGAGATCCAACTCAATCAGGGCCGGGTCGACATGCGCGGCGCAGAACAGGACGCGAAGTTCGCCTTCATGGATCTGGAAAAACTCCTCGGTCGGACCATCACCGCCGAACTCGTCCAGAAGCTCGACCTCGTCGATCGACCAGACACCAACCTCCTCGCCCGCGCCGAATCCGGGCAACTCGAACCGGATACCGACCCGGGCAACACGGTCGGCACCACCAACGCCCCCATCCGCGTCAACTCCGTCGCCCCCGCACGGATCGTGGTCGACTTCAGCCGCTACGCGAATGTGGACCTTCTGGGCGACGGCACCGCCAAGCAGGAACTCCGCAAACGGGAGGATGAACTCCTCGTGACCAAGACGGCCCTGGGCCAAGCCCAGACCAAACTCGCCGGAACCAAGCGTCTCTTCGAAAAGGGATTCGTCACCAAGACCGAACTCGAGAACGACCAGATCGCCGCCGACCAGGCCCGACTCAAGGTCGAGTCCGCCCAGACAACCCTCGACCTCTACCTCCGATACGAGTTCACCAAGAGCGCCGAGGAAACCCTGTCTAAGTACGAGAAGGCCCTCCGCACCCTCGAGCGCGTCCGCAAGGAAGCGGTCTCCAAGCTCGCCCAGTCCGCTGCCAAGATGAAGTCCGCCGAACGGCGCTACCGGATCGAGAAGGAGAACCGCGACGAACTCGCCGCCCAGATCCAGAAGGCCGTGATCACCGCCCAGAAACCCGGACTCGTCGTCTACGGTGGCAACGACAACATGTGGTGGGGCGGCAACGAACCGATCCGCGTCGGATCCCAGGTGTTCGAACGACAGCCCATCATCACCATCCCCGACACGACCCAGATGGGCGTGAAGCTCGGGATCCACGAATCCCACATCAAGCGGGTCTCCAAGGGACTCAAGGTGAAGATCACCGTGGACGCATTCCCCGATGACCCGCTCACCGGCGAGGTCCGCAAGGTCGGTGTCCTTCCCGACTCTCAAGGCCGCTTCATGTCCCCCGACATGAAGCTCTACCAATGCACCATCGCCATCCAGGGATCCCGCGATTGGGTCAAGCCCGGCATGTCCGCCAAGGTCGAGATCCTGGTCAAGCAACTGCCCGACGTCGTCTACATCCCGATTCAGGCCGTCACCTCCCGAACGGGCAAACAACTCGTCTTCCTTCCCGGCTCCAAGCCTCGGGAACGCGAGGTCACCACCGGCGAGTTCAACGAATCCTTCATCGAGATCAGGAAGGGGCTTGAGGCCGGCGAAACGGTGCTTCTCCGACTCCCCGATGACGAACGTCAGGCTGGCGAGGGCGAGGCCG